>CASDPF010000005.1 GCA_949282215.1 uncultured bacterium
CAGAAAGTATTGGTGGGGCTTAAAAGCAACTGTATTTAAAGATTCAAAAAAAGAAGTTTTCACTCAAGATTCAATGTTTAATTATGATTTCTTAAAACATGCTGTTGAAAGAGCTGAGCAAGTAAATAAAATTAATGCGTTAGCTGATTTTTTAAATACAGTAGATTCAAAAGGAAAAGCAATTCCTGAAAGTTTAAAAGAAATTTGGCGTTCCAAATAAATTATTATTTTACAGGTTTTAAAATTCAAATATGAAAATAAACGGAATAAAGACAAATATATTTAAAGATATTATAATCCCTGCGACTAAAAGGATGTTCAATTTTAAAAAAGTTGACCTAGTACGTCAGCCGGCAGCAGATACGGTTGAAGTTAGCCTATTAAAAGAAAATTTTCAAGGAATTAGTTCTAAGACATTTAAAAAACTACTTTCACCTGAATTCACACCTAAAACTAACTTAGATGAAAGTGGCTTACGGATAACAACTCTGATTGATAAAAAGACAAATAAACCTGTAAACGCATATATTGCAAGAGTTGAAGAAGATGTCCCGAATATGGAAAAATACTATCTTATGGTTCCAGATGCAAACGGGGAAATAAATATTAAAAATAAAAATTACAGAGTTGTAGGTGATACATATTTTTATATAGATAAAGAACAGGAAATGATAAGCCCAAAATTTGAGGGAGCATTTATTGACGGGGAACTTTGTGAAAAAGTCTTATCCTATATGAATGCAAAGGGGAATAAGGATTTTGGCGGAATCGGAACAAGAATGCATCAATTACGAGTAGAAAGAATGCTCCAAAACGATTTGGGAAATGTTTGTATTGTCGCTGAAGGAAATTCTTTCCCATTCCATTATTCAATGGGGTACAGACTACCTGATGCAAAAAGACCTGTTGAAGATTCAACAAAAATTTTACAAGAATTTTCAAGTTTAAATCAAAAATCTCCACGTGAGAATTCAAAATACATCTTTCTCGAACGGGATAATGACAAAAAAGTCGTTATCAATTGGTCTGCGACATTAGAGCACTTTTTGAATGATTATTACAAAAATGGCGGAGCTCCACTAGTTGATTTTTCACCGAATATGTATTTGAACGAAGCATCTCTTGAACAGTGGATTAAGATGATTAAAAAACAACCAATATTATATTAATTAAATAATAATTATAGTAGCAAAAAAAATATTCAGGTGTTTTGTAGTAATAAAGTAGTAGGATATAATTTAATTTATTATACAATGATTATAAAAAGGAGGATAAATATGAATGTTCAATCAATTAATGCCTATAATAATAGTCCGTCATTTTCGTCAAAATTAGTTCCTAATAATACTTTGAGAGATGCATTTGATCATGCTAGAAAAACTGGTGATGTGAAATTTTTAAATTCAATAAAAAACATTCTAAATGATGGAAAAGATAATACTGTAAAAATTGTTTCATATCGTTGTCCACAGAATACAGATGAGTATTTAAAGACTAGCTTATTTGTTAATGATATGGAAAAAGACTTTTTAGATAATCAACCATTATTCACTGCTAAGAAAAATATTAGTACAGGTAACCGAATTACTGATTCAATAAAATTAATTGTAAGAAATTTTACTGATAAAAAACAAGTACGTGCAGAATTAGACGAGATATACAAAAAGCATAATTTAGGGAAAGGTGATACAAGATATCTAAGTGGTGAACCTGAATTCTTCTAAAAAGAAGAAACAAAACTTCTCGCAGGTATGATTGATAATTTATCATTAGAATAAATGATTATTTAAAAAGCGTCTTTAAGTTATAACTTAAAGACGCTTTTTAAATATCAGAATTTATTACATATGCAATTGAGCTGAGTAATCAGCAATATACCAATCGTTCTCTGTTTTCTTTACAGCTTCTCGCAATGTTTTAATTATTTTTTCTTCATTTTTAGCTGTAAATGCTCTAAGTGATATTGGTTTTATATATTTTTGTATATCTTGACCATATTTTCCATGCCTTAGTGAAACCTTATCTAGTGTTTCATTTATAAAAACATCAGTATTTTCTTCTTTTTCTAATCTATTAATAAATCCGCCTCTTTCTTTTACAATTTGAGACATTTTATTAACAGTTTTTGTACTCAATGCCATTGGGTTATTGGTTTTTAAATACAAACCGGTAAAATTAACATTATTTTTTTGTATATTCATCAGACAATACCTCCTTTAGAATATTAAAAACCAAAAAAATAAAATTTGCTATAACATTTACAAAATTTAAAATTATAATCTTATTTACATATTCTTTTTGTACTTCCGAGTAAATTGAAATAAATTTCCACCTAAATTTAAAATTTTGAAAAATTTTTCAACACTGTCCTGTCCCAAAATTCCTGAACTGTCCCAAAATTCCTGAACTGTGTCTAAATTCCCGCCATTTAAGGTTTTGAGACACTGTCTTGTTTTAGATTTAGCAAATTCCGACTAAAAAAATCAAGATATATTTGAAACACACCCCTATTAGTTCAAAAAAATTAAATTCCTGCAATGTCTGTTCAATGGCAGCCTACTTTACCAAAATAATCTATCTAACCGTACAAATCAACCTGGACAAAAAACTACAGCAAAACACTCACTTCAATACAACTAAAAAAGGGTTTGAACCTAATTCAGACCCTAAATATAGAAAAAACTCCCCAGGTTGGACTCGAACCAACAACCTACCGGTTAACAGCCGGTTGCTCCGCCATTGAGCTACTGAGGAATATTCTATAAATATAAACAGAACCTTTTGGGTTTGCCCCTTTCACTGCAACCCTCTCAGGTGGGGCTTATGTGATTATTATAAACTAAAAAATTTTTATTGTAAAGTACTTTTTTTAGGGACTTATATAGCAAATTCCACTAAATAGGTTAAAACGGTTAACAATGCTTAACAATCGCCGTTTTTATCCTTGGAATTATAAATCTTTCTAATTGTTTTGGCAAAATCAGACAATGAGTCATCTCTATTTTCAGAGATTTCTTTACTGAAATCTTTTACTTCTTCATTAAAATGTTCAGCGTATTTTTTCTTAAAATCTTTGTCTGAGTTGGAGGTATTACGTATAGTATAAAAAATATTAATAGTGTCTTCTAAAAGTTTTTTTAATTCTTTTTTATTGCGGGTTTCATACTTGCCATCTTTAACGCATAAAATATCTTCTGGTAATCTGTCCAAAATAAAATACTTTGTACTTGCAGCAATAAACTCCCGTTTTTGCATAATTGTTTCAGTATTATATATTAAGCCGTAAATAGTAAATATATTTCTATAAAAATCTTCGCACTTTTCAGTTTCAGCGATAACATTTACAAGGTCTCGCCCGCAAATCTTATGCAACCCTCTTTTGATTTCTATTATATTGTCTATATTTTCCATCTCTGATTTCTTTCCAGGTAATCTTGGTATCTTCTATATTTTGTAAAAACCAAATACATGCTTCGCTAGATTTCATTTTTCTTGTATTATACCTGAAAACTGTTTCATTTGCATAATTTTGTGTATGCTTTGGAGAAATCACAATATGAATATTTTCTACTCGCTTAAATCCTGACCAAACACTTTCTATTGTGTTAGTGTGAACATTTTTATCATCCTTTTTAACATAATTTCCCTTACTATGAACTACCATAGCCTGCTTATAAAAAGGAGGTAACTTCTGATAACTCGGATTATCATCACTGTATAAAGATGAACCTTTTTCTACATATCTCAGTATACCTGCGTTTAACGTACTATCTAACATATTCGGGATAACTCTAATAACTGAGTCCCCGTTCCGTTGTACAAACCCTTGTAACAACTTTTTATTTTGGTTAGGTATTTGTTTTACTTCCAATTTTTTATTATAGTGCATATTTTTCAGAGAGCCGCCTGCATGATACTCGTCAACTTCAACAGTTCCGCTTAATTCTTGATGATTTTCTTTACTCATAGCATTTCTTATTTTATGTAACATATTCCAGGCTGCTGTGTATGTAATACCATAATCTCTCATAACAGTAGTAGCAGCTAAACCGCTCTTATCTGAATTTTCACGGAAGATTACTTCAAACCAGGTAGTTAAATCTATTTTTGTACCCTGAAATAGTGTTCCTGTAAGAATATTAAATTCCTTACCGGTATTTTTACATTTGTACCAACCATCTTTACACTTGTATACCTTAGAAGTTTTATCATAAGGGCTGACAGGTTCACCTTCCCAAATAAGCTCTTCCAGGAATCTTATGCAATCTTCATTTGTTTTAAAGATTGCTCTCAAATCTTTAAGAGTTTTAAAATTTTTACATAAAGAACTTTCTATATTCATCGCTATGCATATATAAAGTTCTTCAGCATTGTTGAAATTGACTTTTTGTAAAAATTTGTTAAATTTTTTCTTTATTAACTTATCGGGAATTGCTTTAGAGCCGCTGTACAAATCAGCTATTTTAATTGGATATGAAATTTTTGTACAACTGCTGTTTCTCAATCCTGCCTCTTAAATACCTTTATTCCATCCTCAAAAAATTGCACGAGAACTAAACTCATCATAATGATGAATCTATTCTTAACTTATATGTCTATAGTAAGACCTTACAGGTTGCTATTCGACAATACCGGGGGATTTATATTCATTTTTTAGGGTGAACAGTTTCTATTCTACACATTTGTGTCGAATCCGTCAACTTAATGGCTGCCTTGAGTTAGTGCTACATTTTTCTATGCACGATAGTTAAACATTCCAGTGTAGAAAGAAGGTAGTTATGAATTATGTTGAACCTATTAAATCAAGAGAAGATATTAGAAAAGTAGAAGATTGGCTTGATAAACGGAGTAAAAGGAATCGGCTGATATTTGCAATAGGAGTGAATACAGGACTAAGAGTGAGCGACATTCTTGGGTTAAACATTTCGGATGTTTATAACAAGACTTATGTAGAAATACGGGAAAAGAAAACAGGGAAGTATAAAAAGATTTTGCTCAACAGTAAATTACAAACCTTGTTGAAAGAATATCTTAAAAATTTAAAAAATTCTAATGAACCTTTATTTATCGGACGAAAAGGACATAGATTACACAGGTCGCAGGTATATAGATTTTTAAATGAAGCGTGTGAAGCTGTTGGAATAAAGGAGAACATCGGCTGCCATAGTCTTCGCAAGAGCTTCGGCTATCACCATTTCAGACAGTATGATGATATTGTTCTATTACAGAAGATTTTTAATCATTCAAGCCCGTTTGTTTCTCTGGCATATATAGGAATCGAGCAGGAAGATATAGAC
Source organism: uncultured bacterium (assembly GCA_949282215.1). Taxonomy (GTDB): domain Bacteria; phylum Cyanobacteriota; class Vampirovibrionia; order Gastranaerophilales; family Gastranaerophilaceae; genus Scatousia. Next base: position 5,298 of record CASDPF010000005.1, read on the forward strand.
ATGTCTTATAAAAATTTTGAACTTTAATGCACCATAATGCAGGTCCACAATTTATTTTTGGTGCATACACACCTGCATGTTAATAATAACTAATGTTTTAGTAGATGTCAACTTATGGTGCATTCTTAAAATGTTCTCTCAATTTAATAATCTAAAACCTTTATCCTGTGTAACTTCTCGCTAAATGCACCAAAAATAAATTGTGGTGTATAAAACCGTGGAGAATATTGTGTTAGTAGCTGATTATGAAGATAAAAAAGATTTAACATTTTTTACCAACGAGGAAGGTCAAAAACTCGAAGACCGATTTAAGCGAACGCTAAAAGATGTAAAATATTTTGACATATTGGTGGGCTATTTTAGAACAAGCGGATTTTACAAACTATACAAAGATTTTGAAAATATTGAAAAAATAAGAATTTTAGTAGGATTAAATGCGGATAAAAAGGCTGTAGAAACAATTCAAACAGCTAAACAAATGCCTATAAACTTTGAATCACATACTAATGCAAAAGAAATTTCTTCAGAAACATTTGTTGAGGAAGTTTATGCTTCTGATGATAATTATGACGTTGAACACGGGATATATAAGTTCATTGAGTATTTACGTTCCGGAAAGTTGGAAATAAAAGCATACCCCAGTTACAATATTCATGCAAAAGTATATATTAGCAGGTTTAAAGAGGACGACAGAGATTTTGGTCGGGTTATAACAGGTTCAAGTAATTTTTCGGAATCAGGTCTTAACTCTCAATATGAGTTTAACGTTGAGTTGAAAAATGCAGCAGACGTAAAATATGCTCTAAATAAGTTTGAAGAGTTGTGGGAAAATGCAGTTGATTTATCAGATGTTTACATAGATACAATTCGGGAAAAAACATGGCTTAATGATACTATTACACCTTATGAACTTTATTTGAAGTTTTTATACGAATACTTCAAGGAAAATCTCAGAAAGAAAGACGCTTTAGATATACAACTGCCAAAAGGTTTTATGAAGCTCGAATATCAACATGAGGCAGTACGAACGCTTTCTGATATTGTTGAAGCATATAACGGTGCGTTTATTGCAGATGTTGTCGGACTAGGGAAAACATATATTGCTGCAATGTATATGCAGACATTGCCGGGTAAAAAATTAATAATTTGTCCGCCGCCAATTATAGAATCTTGGAATGATGCAATTTCAGATTTTGGAGTAAGAAGTGCAACAGTTGTTTCACTTGGTAAATTAGAGCACATAAAGAGAAAAGGGTACGATGAGTATCAATATATTTTTGTTGATGAAGCACATAGATTTAGAAACGAAAATACCGAACAGTATCGGTTATTACATGAAATTTGCTATGGCAAAAAAGTTATCCTGATAACAGCAACACCATTAAATAACTCAATTTATGATTTTTATCCTTTAATCAGATTATTTCAACCGGCAAATGACAGTACAATTCCCGGAGTAAAAAATCTTGAAGAATTTTTTAGGAAGATAAGGATAGAGTTAGACAAGATAGATAAATCCACTCCTGAATATTTGGAAGAAGTTAAACGGGTTTCTAAAGTTGTCAGGGATAGAGTTCTACACCCGATACTTATAAGAAGAACTAGAAACGACATTAAAGAATATTTTAAGCAGGATATTGCTGACCAGAAGTTAACGTTTCCTGAAGTTGATACCCCTCATAAAGTTATTTATGAGTTTGATAAAAAAACTGATGCTATTTTTAACGAAACAATACAAAAAATAAAAAAAGATTTTACATATGCAAGGTACCAACCTGGTGAGGGTTTGGAAGATGAATATAAGTTAAATGATTTTGCTAAAACACAGGAACGAAACCTCGCTGGATTTATGAAGAGTATGCTTATAAAAAGGTTAGAAAGCAGCAAGTATGCCTTTTTACAAACCATAGACCGTTTTATACAGTCTTATAATGATTTTATTAAAATGTATGAGTCCGGAACTGTATATATCAGTAAAAAAATAGATATTTATGATTATCTGGATAATGACGACGAAGCAGCTCTTATAAAAGAGTTAGAAAAAGACTCAAAGTCAAAAGCCTATACAAAAGAGCAATTTCAACCTGGCTATATTGAAAAATTACGTTTAGATTTAAACATACTTCATTGGATAAAAGATGCTTGGCAGCAAGTTCCTACCGATTTTAAAAAAGATAAATTTCTAAAAGTCTTAAGAACAGACAATCAATTAAAGAACAAAAAAATAATTATTTTCACTGAATCCATGGAAACCGGATTGGATTTGTACAATACTCTTGAAAAAGAATACGGCGATAAGGTATTGTTTTATTCGAGCGGAGTTTGCCGGTATAACGGAAAATCAATAGGTAAAAATTATGTTAAAGAGTTGATTCATCAAAATTATACCCCAAAATATTCGGTACAGAGAGATGATATTAACATTTTGATAACAACTGATGTTTTGGCAGAAGGTATAAACCTGCACCGTTCTAATACAATTCTTAATTATGACTTGCCATGGAACCCAACTAAAGTCCTGCAACGTGTCGGACGTGTAAACCGTATCGGGACTAAATTTGATAAAATTTTAATTTATAATTTCTTCCCGACATCAACATCTGACAAAGAATTAGGATTAGAAAACAGTATTAAGGCAAAAATACAAGCCTTTCACGATACATTAGGAGAAGATGCAAAGTATCTTACAGATGAAGAAGAAACAACCAACCATAAACTTTTTGGGGAAAATTTCTACAACAAACTTAATAATAAAGATACGTACAATGACGAGGGCGAAACAGAAAATATACAACTGAAATATATTTCTATTTTAGAAAATATTCGGGAAAATAATTTAGACCTGTTCAACAGGATTAAATATCTGCCTAAAAAGGCAAGAACGGCACGTAAATATACAGTAGAAAATTCGTCATTGATAACCTTTTTCAAAAAAGGTGCATTGAACAAAATTATAATATCTGACGGTAAAAAGTATGAAGATTTACCGTTTGAAGATGCCGTCAAGTATTTTGAATGCCCTCCTGATACAGTAAAACAAACAATTACTAAACAATATTATGACTTACTTGATTTTAATAAACAACAGTTTATACAAAATGACATTGCGGAAGAAACTGTTACTAAACGCGGCGGTTCATCAAACCATAAAACAGTTAAATTACGTATTGAATACGCTATAAAAGAAGGACGATTAACGGACGTTCAGGAAGATTACCTGAAAAAAGTTCTTGATTTGTATAATGCCGGAGTTGTTCTGAATGAAACAAGCAAGAAAATCAAAAATGAAATAGCCAAAACAACAGATAGTCAGGATGTTTATAACAGTGTAAAGAAGAATATACCTGAAACATATTTTACTAATACAAGGGTAAAAGAAAAGCCAAGCGAATCTGCCAGAGAGGTTATCTTATCAGAGATGTTATTACTTTAACTTAAATTTTTTTGCGAATGGAGGTTACTTGCAAAAATTTAAGGTGTTTTAATGAATAAGTTACAGGCTAAAAATTTAATAGAAAATACTTTTAATAAACGGTTTGATAAGGTTCAATTCAGAAATTTTATAATTAATTTTCTTGACAAAATAAACGAAAATAAAGCTTTTAGTGTTGGTCAGGCTCAGGTTAAAGAAGCATTCAGAAAATATGTATTATCTTATCAGAGAATAGGACAATACACTGATAAAAAAGGGAATATTATTGACGCTTTAATTGTGCACCTTAATGATAAGTGTTCATTAGACAGAAGCAGAACCTTTTTAAGAAATTTTGTTGCGGATTATATGCGGACGAAAGGCAAAGAAAATGCTCTTGTTGCATTTTATCGTGATAATTCTGCTGACTGGAGATTCTCTTTTGTAAAACTGGAAATATCTTTGAAACAAGATGATAAAGGCAATGTAAAAGTTGCAAATGAATACACTCCGGCTAAAAGATACTCATATCTTGTCGGAGAACTTGAACCTAACCACACTGCACAATCAAGATTAGTAGAACTTTTAGTAAAAGAATACCCGACACTGGAAGAAATTGAAGAAGCCTTTAATGTCGAAAAAGTTTCAAAAGAATTTTTCGCTCAATATAAAGAACTTTTCTTGCAGCTTGTTGATAACCTTAAAGACATTCGCAGCAAAGATGACCGTATTAATTTTGAATTTACAACAAGGTCGATAACAGAAGCAAATTTCTGTAAAAAACTTTTAGGACAGCTCGTTTTTCTTTATTTTATTCAGAAAAAAGGCTGGCTTGGAGTTCTAAAAGGTGCAAACTGGGGAGAAGGAGATAAACAGTTTTTAAGACATACCTTTGAGAAAGCTGTAGCGGAAGGTAAAAATTTCTTTAATGATTATCTGGAACCGCTTTTCTATAATGCACTTGCAAACGGTGAACGTGATGAACAAATATTTGATTTGCTGGAGTGTAAAATTCCTTTTTTAAACGGCGGGTTATTTGAGCCGTTAAACGGGTATGATTGGGTAAATACTGATATTCAATTTAAAAACGATATTTTTTCAAACACTGAAAAAAACAAAATCGGAGATACGGGTACAGGTATTTTAGATGTTTTTGACAGGTACAATTTTACGGTAAAGGAAGACGAACCGTTAGAAAAAGAAGTTGCTGTTGACCCCGAAATGCTCGGTAAAGTTTTTGAAGAATTACTGGAAGTTCAAGACAGAAAATCAAAAGGTGCGTTCTATACGCCTCGTGAAATTGTTCACTATATGTGTCAGGAAAGTTTGATAAATTACCTTGCAACAGAACTTAATGCTAGTGAAGATGTTGATTTTGACGGTTTAACCAAACAGGATTTAGCTGATTTTATACACCATTCGGACCAAATATCCGACAGAGAAGCAATCGCAAGTCAAAAAGAAAAATCGACTTCTGTTTACAAACACATTATATCCGAAAATATACGTAAAAATGCTGAAGCTATTGATAAAGCTCTTGCTAATATTAAAATATGCGACCCGGCTATAGGTTCCGGGGCGTTCCCTGTTGGAATGCTTAATGAAATTGTAAGGGCAAGAATATCTCTTGTTGAATCCGGATTTTTAAAAGAAACTAAAAAGCATTCTGTATATGAATATAAACGTCAAGCAATCCAAAATTCAATCTATGGAGTAGATATAGAATCTGGAGCCGTTGAAATAGCAAAACTAAGACTTTGGCTTTTTTTAGTAGTTGATGAAGAAAATATTGAAAACATCAAAGCTCTACCAAATTTAGATTATAAAATAGTTTGTGGAAATTCACTTTTTAATGTCGAACATAATTTATTTAACACAACACTTTTTAGACAATTAGAAGAATTAAAACCTCAATTTTTTAACGAAACAAGAAAAAAGGAAAAGAAAAGACTAAAAAAAGAAATTGATGCAATTATAAAAGAATTAACCAAAGATGGAACATTTGACTTTGAAATATATTTTTCAGAAATTTTTCATGAAAAGAACGGTTTTGATGTTGTTATTGCAAATCCTCCTTATGTTGGGCATAAAGGTGGGCAAAAAGAACTATTTAGCAAAATAAAAAAATATAATCTTGGAATATTTAATAATGAAAGAATGGATTTATTTTATTATTTTTTTCACTTGGCATTAAATATAATGCATATAAAAGGTATAGCAACTTTTATAACAACAAATTATTATATTACTGCTGATAGTGCAATAAAATTAAGAAAGGATTTAAAAGATAGAAGTAATATAATCAAACTAATTAATTTTAATGAATTAAGAATCTTTGAATCAGCTTTGGGGCAACATAATTTAATAACATTCTTTGAAAAAAATAAATTAGACGAAAAACAATGTTTTATTATAAATACTAATAAAAAAGGAGTTGCTACATCTTCAGTATTAAATCATATTTTATGTGACAAAGATGTAGATACTAATTATTTCTTGAAAAAACAAACAGCACTATTTGATAGTAAAAATCTATACATACGTCTTAATCCAGATAATTCAAATATATCAACTATCCTAGATAAAATAAAGAAATATTCATCTAGTACTCTTATTAATTACTGCAATATTACTCAAGGTTTAGTATCTGGTTGTGATAAGATAACCAAGAAACATATGTTAAAATTTCCAAATGAAGGGTTCGTAAAAGATTCTGGAGTTTTTGTTATTGATAAAACCTATGCGCAATTTGCAAATTTAGAAACAGATATTTTAAAGCCTTGGTTTAAGAATTCGGATATTTATAAATATGGGGCAAATGAGCATACCACAAAATTTTTGATACATTTAAATACGGATGTTAATATATCTCAATATCCAAACATTCTGTCACATATAAATAAATATATTAAAGTTATTACTGCTAGAAATTATGATAGTGGAGAACTAAATAAAGCAAAAAAACTAAAGAAATTATGGGTGTTATCATCTTCAAGAAAAGATTTTAATTTTAGCTTACCTAAAATTATCTCCCCTCAAAGAACTTATAAAAATATTTTTGGTTATACAGAAAAATTATGGAGTGCTAGTGCTGATGTTTATTTTATAACATCTAAATCTAAAGATATTGAATTAAAATATATATTATCTTTATTGAATAGTAACTTATATTACTATTGGTTATATGAGAAAGGTAAAAGGAAAGGGGAAATGTTAGAATTATATTTAACTCCTCTTTCTGAAATCCCAATAAAAAAAGTTAATGAGGATATTCAAAGCAAATTTGTATCAATTGTAGATAAAATTCTTGTTATTACTCAAACCGATGATTATTTAGAAAATCAAGAAAAACAAGATGCAGTAAAAGAATACGAAAAACAAATAGATATAATGGTTTATAAACTTTATGACCTGACCTATGAAGAAATCATCACTATAGATAAAGAATTTTCAATGTCAGAACAAGAATATAACACATACAAACTTTGACAAAACTTTCCTGTCCAAATCTGACGCATTGATATTCTAAAATAAAGTATCACTTAGAAAGGATTTAATCATGGAACTATTAATCGGACTAATATTATTGTATTTTGCGGCATTCAGTGATGATTAAATAAAACTTTATTGTCAAGAAAGGATTGAATTTTGAGTTATAAAAAATATTTCTTAGTAATAACTTTAATTATTTGCTTAGGTTTGCCTGTATCAGCAAGCCCATACACTGATTATTGCGAAACAGTTGTCAATCAAATGATAGAGGTGCTGGGATGCTCTGATGATTATTTGTTAAACTATCCTGTTAGAGTAGATGTTGAAATTATGCCTGATGGCTCTGTTAAAAATGTGTATATAACAGATTACATGGGACGTCGGCAGGTAAAATGGGAAAATAAAATCCTTGATACAACATTTCCATCTCACAATCTTATGAAGGGTATAGGCGGAGGTCCTGCGGTTTCTGTTGTTGAACGGCTTATTAAAAAATCAGAATTAAAAAGAATGGAGCAGGAAAAGTTCCTGTTTAACCTGCGTTCAGCCCTGATGGAAGGTTTTTCATATCCTGCAAAGAGTCAAAACTTAAAAGCAAAAGTAAGATACACTGTAGATAAAATGGGGCGGTTAAGAAACTATGAACTGGTTGAAAGTTCAGGAAATACTTCCTTTGACAATGCAGTATTAAAATTCCTCGATAACAGACAGAATTATACGGTAATGTATCTGCCGAATCTCCAAACTGAAACTTATACTGATACCGTAACATTTAGAAGTAAATAAAAAAGAGCAGCTTCACTGCTCTTTCTACTATTAAAACTGTTTCCGCTATTTTACAAGTAATCTTGCCTCTTCAAACTTCTTCTGCATAGTCGGATTATTCTTAGTAAGTTTCTTGATTGTTAAATCTTCCGCCTTGTTATTCGCTAACCGCAGGTTATTTTCAGAAGATAACAACGCTTCTTTTGCTTTCTGCAAACGTTCTATAGTCTTATCAATCTCATCAATAGCTATTTTAAACTTTTTACTTGCCTGTTCATAATTCTTTGAAAACTTATCTTTAAAATCATTCATTGCTGCTTCAAAGTTTGCTACATCTATATTCTGTGCTCTCACTACAGCAAGTTCCTTCCTGTATTCTAAAGAGTTTAATGCTGCATTTCTTAAAACAGTTATTATCGGAATAAAAAACTGCGGTCTTATTACATACATTTTCTCGTAATAATGCGACATTTCTACGATTCCGTTGTTATACAACTCATTCTCAGGCTCTAACATTGAAACAAGAACAGCATATTCACATTTCTTTTCACGGCGGTCTTTATCAAGTTCTTTTAAGAAATCCGTATTTTTCTTCTTTGTAGAAGTTGTATCAGCTTCGTTTTTCATCTCAAACATTATTGAGATAAATTCATTACCGTCAGAATCATAATCTCGGTAGATATAATCTCCTTTACTTCCTGATTTCACTTCATTATCTTTTTCAAAATAGGCAGCTTTAAACCCTGTAGCACGTAATTTTTCAAACTCAATCTCACAGTGCTGTTCAAGACTTTCTCCTATCATTTTTGTAGATAGTTTCAGTTTGTAATCCTTTAAGCGTTCAATTTCGTCATTCTTAAATTTTATCTCTGTTTCATATTTTTCTTTTAAAGATTGTTCCAATAATTTATGTTCTTTTTCAGCCAGTTCACTTTCATTAGTAATCTTTAAAATAAACTTTTCCTGAGCAGAAAGTTTATTATTCATATCCACTACAATATTTGCAATTTCACGTTCTTTGTCTTTATTGAAAGTTTCTAACCTGTATTTAAGTTCATTAACTTCATTATTTTTTTCCGAAATAATTTTGTCAATTTCAGCCTGCTTTGCTATTTGTGCGGATTTTATTTCTGATTTTAATTGTATTATTTCTGCCTTTTTAGCATTTATTTCTTTGTCAAATGTTTTTCCCATTTCAAGTTTAGTCGATAAAAGCAGGTTCTGTTTATCTTTTTCAAATTGTGCTTCTTTGTCTTTTAAGTCTTTTTGAAATTCTTTATTTCTAACCTGTTTTACTATAGCAGTATAAAGAGTTTCGTCTACCTGGAAAATTTCTCCGCATTTGGGACATTTAATTTCGTTGTTCATTTTTTCATCCTTTCATTTTCTTTGTGTCAACTGTTAGGTACCTAGATGACTTAAGAAAATGAAAAGAAAAAATTTGCCTAGGTGCGAAAAGGATAAAAAATAGGCTAAAACCTAGCAATGCTAAGCGTTTTAACCTATTTAGTGGAATTTGCTATATAAGTCCCTTTTTTTAATTTATTGCCGATAATTTTATTAACTTTTCAAAATCCTCATATTTCGCTGACAATTCGGCAAATGTCCCACTATCAACGATTTTACCATCTTTCAAATAAATCAGCCTATCGCAAGACTTCAACGTAGATAATCTATGAGCTATAGAAATCATAGTTTTGGATTTTTTCAGATGCTCTAGCATGGTTGTAATTTCATGCTCAACTTGCACATCTAATGATGATGTTGCTTCATCAAATATCATTATCTCTGGTTTTCTATACAAAGCTCTTGCTATTGCCAATCTTTGCTTTTGACCTTGAGAAAGTCCTTTTGAATCAACAAATGGAACCGAATAAATACCATCCTTATATTCTTTCAACAAATCATTTAATTGTGCTTCCATAAGACTTTCTACTACTAAATTATCATCTATTTGCTCTGAAGGAACTCCCCACGCTACATTTTCTCTGAAGGATTTTTCCAGTACATTAATTTCCTGAGGGACATAACCTATAATTTTCCGAAATTGAGGGAAATTTTTTCTTGTAAGTTTTACCCCATCAATAAGAATTTCACCCGAATCAGCCTCTAAAAGTCCGGTAATCAAATCTGCCAAGGTGCTTTTACCCGCACCGGACAAACCTACAATCCCGACAAACTCGCCTTTTTTAATTTCTATATTTATATTTTTAAGAACAGGTTTATCTACCTTATAAGAAAACGTTATATCCCTTAATTCTATTTTATCTTTCACATTAAACGCAGAAGAATCTTCTGTACAAAACGGTACAAACTTATCCAAATTACATGCTTCATATTCTTTTAATAAAGCTTTAACAAAAGTTCTACCAACAGAAATATTTATAATAGATGTCTGAATTCTGTTTAATGCAGGTGCAATCCTAAAAATAGCGGCTACAACGAGAGCAAAAGAAGCGACCATAGCCGGCTGATTTGCAAAAGATCCGATTGATATAAATATTCCCATTAAAAGCAAAGAAACAACGATAAGAATTTCTATAATATACGGTGGTACACTATTGAAAAACTCATACTCTGCCATATAATTTATCATTTCTTTAGTCTTAGTTTCATAATCTGAATAAAAGACCTTCTCGCCATTCATCATTTTTACTTCTTTTAAATTATCAATACATTCACAAGTTAAAGTATTAACATTTTTAATTTTCTTATTTAAAAACAAAGTAATCTGCTTTGTTTTATTTTTAAAATATTTATTTTGGAGAATCATACTGCAAATAACAAAGGTCAAAGTTACAATCCCAGCAATAGGAAACTTTGACATAATGAGTACAATAATCATAAATACAATAATTGTATTGGTAATAAGATTTAATAAACGCATCAAAAAACTGCTCATAACCTGAGATGGCAGATTATTTACAACATACAATTTATCAGCGGAAGAATTCCTCATAATATCCCCATAAGGAGCAAATAAATAGTATTCCATAAATCTATTCACAATACTTTGCTTCCAGTTGTTTATAAAATGGCTTTGCAAATACATATACAAAATCATATAAACATTTTTGAATACAAAAAGTAACAATGCTGCACCGCCAAGAATTAAAGCTGTCAATAACGGAGAATTTATACCGGAAAATGATACCCATTTTTGATATAAATGACTGTTTAAAGCCGTATCCGGTTTAATAATCATAATTATAAAAGGATAAATTAAAGCTATACCAAGAAATTCAAGAAAACCTGCTATCAGTGACAAAAATCCAAAACCAAAAAGTTTAACTTTACGACCTTCACCGAAATAATTAATAAATTTTCTAATATTCTCAAGATACATAATCACCCCAACTAATTTTAATTCATGGTATAATAATTGTATTATATTATTATACAATTATAAAAGAAAGGAGTTAATATGGCAAATCCTATACTTAGAAATACATTTGATGCCGAAACTCAGGTTTATGAAGGCGAACCGATGACAATTACAGGAGCAATAAATAAGATATTTATATTGCTTGCCTTGGCAATTGGAGGGGCGGCATACACTTGGTGGCTTATTGCGAGCGGATTTATGGATAAAGCTTCATTATTTTGTATCGGTGGAGCTATTGTCGGATTTATTCTTGCAATAATTATATCTTTTTCAAGAGGGAAATCTGCACCATTACTATCCCCTTTGTATGCATTAGCTGAGGGATTTTTCTTAGGCGGGATATCCGCATTTTTTGAAGCAGCATATTCAGGTATTGTATTACAAGCTGTAGCCGGGACTTTTGCAGCTTTATTTTCTATGCTTTTACTATATAGAGCAAAAGTTATTCAATGCACAGACAAATTTAGAGCGGTATTATTTACTGCCACAATGTCTATTGGTATCATTTATCTTATCCAAATAATCGCATCATTATTTGGAAGAGGAATACCGCAAATTTTTACGTCAAGTACAATAGGTATTGGCTTCAGTGTTGTTGTTGTACTCATAGCAGCTTTTAACTTTATTGTAGACTTTCATTTCATAGAAAAAGGTGCAGAACAAATGCTTCCTAAAGAATACGAATGGTTCGGGGCATTTGGACTAATGGTAACATTGATTTGGTTATATCTTGAAATTCTAAGGTTAATAGCTAAATTTACTAATCGCAACTAAATTATCACTACTAAAAAAGGGCTCTTTTAAAGAGTCCTTTTTATACAATAGATCCAAAAATTTTATCATTCTCAAACTTTAAAATTTTAACATTATGCAATGTATTTAAAAGGTTTTGGTCTTTAGAATCAATATGAACTGTAAGGTAGTTTCTGGTAACACCTTTTAAATAGCCTTCTTTATCTGGATGTTTTTCGATTAAAACCTCTTGAACGGTATTTATATTTTTATTTACAAAATCATAAAATTTACTACGGGAAATATTTTTTACAATGTTAGCTCTTTTTTCTTTAATCTTATCATCAACCTGCTCATCACGAATTGCTCCAACAGTCCCGCTGCGTTTTGAATAAGGAAATGTATGAATTTGAGAAAGACCTGATTTTTCAAGATTTAAGCGTGTTGTTTCAAAATCATCGTCAGTTTCCCCTGCAAATCCTGTAATAATATCACTGCCTAAAAACGGAAGCTCAAACATAGAATTTATTTTATCTATTTGGGCAAGGTAATCCTCCACCTTATAAAATCTGTTCATAGACTTAAGAGTTTTATTGCAAGCTGATTGCAAAGATAAATGAAAATGAGGACAGAATTTTTCAGATTTAACTAAAAATTCTAATAACTCATCGGTAATTTCTAAAGGATTTAATGAACCAAGCCGATAACGAGGTATTTCAGTCCTTAATTCAACCTCTTTTAATAAATCAAGCAATGTTAACCCGATATCCTTACCCCATAATCCAATATGAATTCCTGTAAATACGACTTCCTTAAAACCGTGTTTTGAAAGGTTATTAATTTGCTCAATAATAAAATCAATATCTGCACTACGACTTTTTCCGCGGGCAAAAGGAATTATACAATAAGAACATCTGTTATCACAACCGTCTTGAATTTTTAAGCTTGCACGAGTTTTTGACATATCATTAAGAGCAACTTTATGGAAAGTTTCAACATCCATAATATCAATAGCATGGCACTTATTATTTGTACTCAGATACTTAAAAAGCTCTAACTTTTCATCATTTCCGATTACGTAATCAATAAAATCATTTTCCAAAAGCTTTGACTTTTCAATTTGAGCAAAACAGCCTGTAAGTACAGTAATCAAATCAGTTTTTTTGTGCTTTGCACTACGAAGAAGATATAAAGCTTCATTGTCACTTTTATGAGTCACGGTACAAGAATTCAATATATAAATATCTGCTTCCTCAATTGTAAAAACACGTTTCAAACCGTTTTTTTCAAGGTTTTCTATTATAACGGAACTTTCAAATTGATTGGCTTTACAGCCCATTGTATGGATGTAAAAATCTCTCATTTCTGTATTTTATAATAAACATAATCAATATGTAAATATTTCTTAAAATAATATATACTATTAGCAAAAAAATTTACTTTCTTACTTTAATATTGTATAATAAAAGTGAAAGTGTAGGTGTAGAATATGCAAATAAATGCGATTTCCTCTTATGATAAGGGATTTACAGGGTCTCGAGAAAGAATTGACGAAGCTATCGTTCAAGACGATAGACTTGTCCGTGAATATGCTTACTTAAAAGCAATGGACAAAGTTAAAGATAAAAAGCATAAAAAAATCACAAATGCATTATGGTATTCAATTCCAATAGCCGCAGGACTATCAACAGCTTCACTTACCAAAGGAAAAGTTTCACTTTTTGGAAAAGAAATCGGAGGATTTGCATCTAAATTAGCTACAGGTATTGCAGGAGCATTACCTTGGGCTGTAACTCTTGGAGTTGCAGATGCTGTTGTAGGCGGCAATAACCTTGCACTCAAAAAATCAGAAAATGTTAGAGAAGCTGAAAGAAAACATCCTATATTAACCGTTTTAGGAATTCTTGCAGCAGGAACAGCAGCACTGTTCTTGGTACCAAAAGCAGCTTTAAAACTGTTAAACAAAATGGGTCCTAAAACTTACGAAAAACTAGGTAAATTGACAGAAAAAGCAGCTAATAAACTTAATGTAATAAAAACTCCTAAATTCTTAGAAAAACCACTTTCAAGACTTTCAGAAAAAATGCCATCAGTAATTAAAAATGGTACAAAATTCGGAATATCAATATTACCAGAAGCTTTATTATTAACAACATTCTTCCATACAATTAATCATAATATTGATAGAAAACGTGAGTTTAATAAAAATTACACAGCTATGAAAGAGACTCAATTAAACCTTGCAAAAGCAAGAGTAAATGAGCTAAAACTTGAAAATGATTTTCTAAAACAAACTCCGGAAAATGAAGAAGATATAGCAATACTCAACGATAATCTAAAAGATATGCCTGAAGAAGTTATTGAGAAAATAGATGCAAATAAACAGAATAACAATATTGCAACAGAAACCGAAAAAGAAATCATTGATGCTCAAGAAATTGAAAACAAACAAGATTTAAATGAAGAAGAAGAAATTGCATAATTAATAAAATAATAAATAAAAAAAGATGCCTTATAAGGCATCTTTTTTTATGTTAACAAATTTTAAAAATTTAAATTTTTAAAAGCAATTATTATAAATCAAAAACGTTTATAAATATAGGTTAGGTGTTAAATATTTAGGTAGGATTGTTTATGGACAATTTAGATAATTGCGTGGAACTGAAAAGTCCACCAATAAATGATATTGACAATTCAAGTCAAAATAATATAAATCATATAAGAGGCAATACCTCTCCGCAGGAATTGAGGGAAATACAGCCCCCCACAAAACCTTATGCAATAAATATACCCCCTGCATCAGCACAAGGCTGGTATAAAAAACTGGTTAATGAATCTCATACATCCCCAGAACAATTAGAAGCTTATGGAGGGAGATTAAATAATGCTGCAATATACTCTATTGTTGCACATAATCCCCTGCAAAAACCGGAAGAAATAGAAAAACCGATACCAAAACCTCAACCAATGTTTACCCCAACCCCTATGACAAACCCTATGCCGCAACGAACGCGAATGTTTAATTATAATCCATATAGGCAAATGCGAGCATCGGGAATGTATTAAAAAAAACGCCTGATAAATAAATCAGGCGTTTTCTTTTACTTTTATAAAGTATCGACTACTTCATAAGTTCTCCAACGGCTTTGTAAACAGCCATACGTTTTGCAGCATCTTCTTCAGCTTGAGCGTACAATTCTTCTGCATGTTCAGGATTTGTTTTAAGAAGTGATTTGTAACGTCCTTCTGATTTGATGAATTCCTGATAGCTGCCTTTAGGATCTTTAGCATCCCAAGTAAATGGAGCTTCAGGGTTAGCAGGATTGTATCTGTATAATGGGAAGTATCCTGCTTCTACAGCACGTTTTTGTTCAGTTTGAGTTTTACTCATATCGATACCGTGAGCGATACAAGGAGCATAAGCAAAGATGATAGACGGACCATCATAAGCTTCAGCTTCTTGGAATGCTTTAAGAGTTTGAGCTCTATCAGCACCCAATGCAACTGATGCTACATAAACGTATCCATAAGACATACTCATTAAGCCCATGTTTTTCTTGTAAGTTGGTTTACCACCTGTAGCAAACTTCGCAACTGCACCTGTAGGTGTTGATTTAGAAGCTTGACCACCGGTGTTAGAATAAACTTCGGTATCAAGAACAAGGATATTAACATTTTTGTTCTGAGCAAGAACGTGGTCAATACCGCCGTATCCGATATCATTAGCCCAACCGTCACCACCGATAATCCAAACTGATTTATCTGTGAAGTAATCTTGAAGTTCTCTAACTTTTGCTAAGTCAGGGCATCCGCAATCTGCATATTTTGCAATGACTTTCTTAGCTTCTTCTTGAGCTTTAACAGCTTCTTCAGTTTTTGAGTTGTCAAAGTGAGCAATAGCAGCTTTTAAAGCTTCTTTCAAATCTGCAGGAGCTTTTTCATTTTCAAGAACTTTTTCAACATAAGTTTTCAAAGTATCTCTGTTTTGATCAACTGCTAATCTCATACCAAAGCCGAATTCAGCGTTATCTTCAAATAATGAGTTAGCCCAAGCCGGACCTCTGCCATCCTTATTAGTTGTATAAGGGATAGTAGGGAATGTACCTGAGTAAATTGAAGAACAACCTGTTGCGTTAGCTACGATTGCATTTTCTCCGAATAATTGAGAAACCAATTTAACATAAGGAGTTTCACCACAACCGGCACAAGCACCTGAGAATTCGAATAATGGTTTTCTCAACATTGCACCTTTAATTGTTTTAGTTGTATTTTTACCCATTACGTTATCCGGTAATTCATCAAAGAATTTTTCATTTACAACTTCGCCAACTGCTTCTTCTTGCTCAATTGTAGACCAAGATAGAGCTGCTTTTTCAGGGTTTTTAGCCATAGGGCATTGATCCAAGCAAACTCCGCAGCCAGTACAATCTTTGCAATATACCTGAACTTTGAAGTGTTCACCATTTTCATTAGGTTTAGCTTCAATAGTTTTGAATGATTCAGGAGCATCTTTAAGATTTTCCTTTTCAACCAATTTAGTTCTGATAGCTGCGTGAGGACAAGCTGAAGCACAGATACCGCACTGAATACAGAATTCAGGATTCCATTTTGGAACACGAGGAGCGATACCGCGTTTTTCTAAGCAAGCTGTACCTGTAGGGATAACACCATCTGAAGACATTGCTGATACTGGGATGTCATCACCTTTTTGTCTCATTGACGGTTCAATAATTTTCTTAGCGAAATCTGAAGCGTCATCAGGGATTAATTTTACGTCATCAACGCATTTAACACCATCTAATGAAGCTGGAACCGGAACTTCTTCAGTTGCGTCTACAGCAGCATCGATTAATGCTAAGTTCATGTTAACAACATCGTCACCTTTTTTCTTGAAGGTTTTCTTAGTCATTTCTCTCATACCTTCAAGAGCTTGTTCAAACGGAATAATTCCTGAAACTTTGAAGTATGCAACCATCATTACAGTGTTTGCACCTTTACCTCTTAAGCCAGGTTGTTGTTCAATAAGTTTTTCAGCATCTACGTTGTAGAATTTGATTTTCTTATCAATAATTGTTTTTTGCATATCTCTGGTTAAGTGAGCAAAAGCTTCTTCTTTAGAGTATGGGCTGTTAAGTAAGAATGTTCCGCCTTCTTTGATACCTTTTAACAAGTCATATCTGCCAATGTATGCATGAGCTGAGCAAGATACAAAGTCAGGTGCTGTAATCAGGTATGTAGATTTGATTTGTTTGTCACCGAATCTCAAGTGAGAAACTGTAACACCAAATGATTTTTTAGAGTCATAAGCAAAGTATGCTTGAGCATCTTTGTTTGTATATTGACCAATGATTTTAATTGAATTTTTGTTAGCACCAACAGTACCGTCTGAACCCAAGCCCCAGAACATACAGTTTGTAGTACCTTCAGGTTCTGTAACGATATGTTCATCAATTTTCAATGATTTATGAGTTACGTCATCTTCAATACCAACTGTAAATCCGTGGAAGCCGTTATTTGCTAAGTGTTTGTAAATAGCAAGAACCATTGATGGAGTAAATTCTTTTGAAGACAATCCATAACGGCCACCGATAATATTGATACCTTTATTTTCCAATGCTGCAACAACATCAAGGAATAAAGGTTCACCGATTGAACCAGGTTCTTTAGTTCTGTCAAGAACTGCAATACGTTTAACTGACGCAGGCAATGCAGCCTTAAATCTTTCAACGTCAAACGGTCTGTACAATCTAACTTTTACCAAACCATATTTAGTACCGCGTTTAGCATTCAAGTACTCAATAGTTTCTTCAATAGTTTCACAACCGGAACCGATAGCTACGATTACATCTGTTGCATCAGGAGCACCGACATAATCAAACGGATGATATTGTCTGCCTGTAATTGAAGCAACTTTATCCATGTATTCTTGAACGATATCAGGTACTGCATCATAGTATTTATTAACTGTTTCACGTCCTTGGAAGTAAACATCGGTATTTTGAGCACCAACTTTACATACAGGAGCCTCAGGACGTAATGCACGTTTTCTGAATTCTTCGATATATTTTGGTTCAACTAATTTTGCAATATCTTCATAAGAAATTTCTTCGATTTTATGAATTTCGTGAGAAGTTCTAAATCCATCAAAGAATTGCAAGAATGGAACTTTTGCTTTATATGTAGCTAAGTGGGCAACTAAAGCTAAATCCATTTCTTCTTGTACAGAGTTAGCAGCTAGCATTGCATAACCTGTATTACGGCAACCCATAACATCTGTATGATCACCAAAAATTGCTAATGATTGAGCTGCCAATGCACGAGCTGAAACGTGAATTACGTGAGGAAGCATTTCCCCGGCAGCTTTGTGCATAACAGGAATCATCAATAATAAACCCTGCGATGCTGTATAAGTAGAAGTCAAAGAACCTGCTGCTAATGATCCGTGAACAGCACCTGCTGCACCGGCTTCTGATTGCATTTCAGCAACTTTGACAGTTTTACCCCAGATATTTTTCTTACCTTGGGATGCCCATTCATCAATCCATTCACCCATTGTAGATGAAGGAGTGATAGGGTAAATAGCTGACACTTCACTTAAAGCATAAGCAATATGTGCGGCAGCGTAGTTACCATCAACTGTTATAGTTTTTCCTGGCATAATTTTTACCTAACCTCCTTGTTTATATGCTATTACTTAATACTATAATACCCCTACATTCTAATACAAACAAAATATTTTTACAAAAAAGAAGTTTGTAAATTTACATTAAGAATCCTGCTTAAATACAAATTATAATGTAAAATTTTTTATTCAGGAGTTTTTAATTATTTGAAAAACTTGAAAGGAATTCTTATGAATATACTACCAATTATCCCACAGCTTCAAAATAAGAATTTAGCACAGAAGAAATCATTGAATAACATAACTGTTATTCAACCAAAGTATTTAAATACTTTGAAAAAAGATACTGTATCTTTTACGGCGAAGTATCAACCCAAGACAATCGGAAATACGATTGAAAATGCTATTATGCATAGCTATATTATAAACGAACCCGCTTTAAAAGCTAAGGCAATTCATTTTCATAAAACTTTGAAGAAAGTTTGTGAAAAATTATCTGATTTAGGATTTTCATATGATGAAGCCTATAATATTAAACACCCTGTAAAAACTCTTGAATCATATATGGATAAATATTCAAGACAAGGATATGTGCAAGATACGATTAGAGGTACAGCATACTGGCAAAATCAACACGATATCGGAGCTTTCAAAAAATTTATTGAAGAAATGAAATTTGAAGGGTATGAAATAGCACCAATAAAAGTACTAAGTAAAGAAACACTAAAATTTGAAAAATTCCCTGACCTTGAAATCCGTCAAAATGGAATTACAAAAGAAGACTTAGCACCATTAGGAACTTTTATGCAAAAAGCTGAAATTTCCAAGCCTCGAAGCAGTACTTACTCGGATTTTCAAATGAGATTTGTTCCAACTGGAGGTACCGGCAAAAGTGAAAACAAACAACCTATTGAATTAATCATGCTATATGGTCCTCATTATGCTAACGCTAAAGAATTAGAATCAAAATATGTATATAATATTGCTCGTTCATTTGATAAATTACATATTGATTTAAATGCAAAATACCCAGAAAAATCTCATGGAAGAAGAATTGCAAATAATGTTGATGTTATAAAAACCCGTCTTAGAGAAGATATTTCTCGTCCATTATTTACAAATGCCTATAACCAAGACTTGAAAATCAAAGGGGAAGAAAAAATGCCTGTTATGATTAGTAAAGCTCATTGTGAAGTTCTTGACGGGTATATGTCTGGTATCAGACAAAAAATTCCTATGTATTATAGAGAAATGAAAACAAAATTAAAAGATGACAATTATATTATTAAAATCATCAAAAATTCAACTGACTATATAAGTCGAGAAAATAAAGAAATCTCTCCTCAAGAAATAAAATCTATGAGAGAATTCTTAAAAAATCGCTTATTAACTTACGAAGCAGAGGATCTGGGGACTATTACAACCGCACATGAACTGCTAAAAACAACTATTAAAAAATTTGGAGAAAAATAAACCTCTAAGCTTTTGTAATAACCGCAACGTTTTCAACATGATAGGTATGACAAAACATATCGAAAGGCTGTATGCTTTCTACGCTGCAGCCTTTTTCACATAAATATTTTAAATCCCTAGCAAGCGTTGCAGGATTACAACTTACATAAATTATAGTGCCTTTTGAAAGCCTTAAGACCTCATCTAAAGAGTCTTGCGTACAACCTTTTCTAGGCGGATCAAGAATTATCACATCAAATTTTCTTTTTGTCTTTTTACAAAATAAAGCAGTATCCATATTATGGAGTTCAACATTATTAATTTCGTTGAGGTCTATAACTTCTTGAGCTTTTTCTATAGATTCTTTATTTTCTTCAACAGAGATAACTTTTTCTGAAACATCACTCACACTTATCCCAAAAGTAGCAACTCCGGCATAGGCATCAAGAACTGTCGGATTTTCAAAATTATCCTTTATATAATTTTTCACGTAAGCAAAAATATTCTCTGCACTTTTAGGATTTATTTGAAAGAAAGTATTTGCACCTATTCTGAAAGTTTTATCTAATAATCGCTCCTTAATAAAATCCTTTCCGCATACACATTCACTTTCTGCACCCATAATTACATTTGTCTGTTTAGTATTAAAATTTACACAAACGCCAGATACATTTTTGAACTCAGCAAAAATATCATTACAAAAATCTTTTAACCTCGGGAAAACTTTTTTAGAATTAACGACAAGAGTAACTAAAACTTTTCCAGTAGCAGCGGAAACCCTCAATACAACATGTCTTAAATCTCCGACATGCTTTCTTTCGTTGTAACCGGAAATCCCGAAATCAAAAGATTTCACTCTGATAAACTCAATAATTTCATCACAAATCTTTGGCTGAATCGGACAATGTTTTATATTCACTATCTCATGAGTTTGCGGTTTATAGTATCCTGCCAGCAATCTTCTTGAAACCTTAGTCTGAGAAATCGGATATTGAATTTTATGGCGATACTCTCTTATTTCAGGACTTGGAATCGGTGTAGGAATTTTTAAATCTAAATTTGCAATAGAACGCATTGCATCTTCGACTATTTGGCGTTTCAGCTCCAATTGATAATCATAATCTATAAATTGCAGTTGACAAGCACCACATACCTTCTGCATTGCACAGAAAGGTTTCACTCTATGTGGGGATGGAGTTATTATTTTTAGAATTTTAGCATTTGCATAATTCTTATTTAATTTAGTAATTTTGATTTTAAGAATATCTCGAGGACAAGCATTCTCTACAAATATAACAAACCCTTCTACACGAGCAATCCCAGTACCTAAATTAGAAAGCTTTTCTATTTCTACCGTCAATTCATCATTTATATTCATAGGAATATTATATCACGAATTATTTGGGAAGATTTTTAAAGTAATCTTCATCCGTTAAAGCATAATAAGTACATCCAATTCCATTTATATTACTACTTGAAGTTGTTGAGCAAAACTCTGATTTATCTGAAAATTTTGTACCAGATGCTCCCATTGGTAGCAGTTTTCCATCATCCATTAATTGAAATGTAAATAAATCATGCCCCCATCGATTAGGCTTTTTATTAAACCCATTCACATCAACACTTATACAACGGAATTTTCCATCAGTACTACTTCCCGGATTTTCAATTAAAATAAGACTACCATCCTTTAAAACAAATTGCCCATCATCTAAATATCCTAAAGTCATAGTTTTATTATTAAAAGTTTTATATACATAAGATACACGCTCACTACTGTCTGCACCATCGGGTAAAGGCATACAACCATTTATATGAGAAAGTCCACAATCATGCAATATATAAAAATACGGCTTTATAAGAGCATACAACGAATTTGAATCTTTCTGCAGTCCTGTATCCTCAGGCTTTAATAATGTACCGTTTTTTGCTTGGTACATCATTAAAGCCTGTTGAATTGCCGTATAATTCTTTTTAAGTCCCGTTTCAAGTTCTTTTTTCAGACTATTATTGAAAATACTTGGCAATGTCATTGCAGCAACCACACCTATAATCCCTAATGTAATTAAAACTTCTGCCAGCGTAAAAGCCTTAACTTTCATTTATACCCTCCTTATTATACTTAATTAGATATACTAAATTAACTATAACTAATTTATCATATCTAATTAGAATTGTAAACATGCAATACATAAGAAAAAATCAAGACCCGCAAAAACAGCTTTTACTAAATGTGATTGGCGAATTAATCAAGGAAAAAAGACTCAACCAAAACAAAGGCATACTTCTTTTTAGTTATGAATATGATATTTCAAACAGCTCCATAGCACTATTGGAAAAAGGGAAAAGAGATGTACAAATTACAACCCTATGGAAACTTGCAAATGCCTTTGGAATGTCATTTTCTGAATTTATACAAGAAGTAGAAAGCCGCCTACCAAAAGAGTTTAAACTTATTGATGACTAAAATATAAAAAACTTGTTGACATAAAAAGTTTTTTTGGTACGATAATAAATGTCGAAAGACAAACCCCGAGATTAAGGGCGTTTAGCTCAGTTGGTAGAGCGTCTCCCTTACAAGGAGAGGGTCAGAAGTTCGAGTCTTCTAACGCCCACCATTAAAAAACAAAGCACCCCATAGAGGGTGTTTTTTTATGAGAAAACATGGATAAAATTATACCGATTAATAGTTGCGAAAAAATTGATGAACTTAAAATTTATGAAATTTTAAGTTCAACTAAACTTACAGATAAGCAAAAAGCAGAATTTATAAAACAGAATAAGTCTGAAATAAAAGAAAAACTAAAAGAAGAAATTACTCTTTCAGAATTCAAAGAGTTAATGAAAAACAGACCGCTAATAAGATTCAAACCGTTTAAAAACTCTTTTACTAAAAAAGGCGATGCTATATTATTAGCAAAAGCACTTGGAATTGACACAAAAGAAATCAGAAACTATATTAACACAATAATCAATAATAAATTTGAAACACGGGACATTGATTATTTGAAAAATTTTGATAAAGTCAAAACATATATATACAGACATGGCACAAAAAATGACGTTATAGCTTTCCTTAATTTTGAGCTTTCAGATGCAAAACATATACTGGAAAAGTTATATAAAACACTTGAAGATAATTCAGGGGGATTAGCTGATTATTTTTCAAGACCAATCCACAGAATGGATAATTCAACACTAAGAAAATTATATAATACAATAGATAAAAATTTAAAAAATGCACAAGCCCAAGGATACATTGATAAAGATACTCTTAATTCAACATCAGAATGGGCACTTGTAAGAATATACCAAATCCAAAATAATTCGAAAATAATTCGAGTTCTGGAAATTTATAACAAATTATTATAATTTTATAGTATAATAAATTTGACACTTTTGTATAGAGCTATCATCATATTTAATTAAATACAAAATAGAATATATTATCTTTAAACAAAAGGCATTGAAAGATTTTATAAAACAGCAAATGGGGCGTTAGCGCAGTTGGTAGCGCACGACACTGGCAGTGTCGGGGTCACGAGTTCGAGTCTCGTACGCTCCAGTTTTTTATTTGTGTTTATATATTTGTTTAGCACGTTTTATTATATTCATATATTCAGGCTTAAGACTTTTCACCATCTGATGACAAGCATGAGTAAGCTTTAGACACAAACAAGTGCATCCATAAGAAATAAGCATATTAGAAAACTGATTATTTTTAGCATTATTTACACCAATCATTAAATTCATGACTGACGATACTCCACCCATTACCCTAATACACTTAGCTCGATTGTAATGCCTTACTATCATTTTTGCAGGATTTTGCAGAGCTTTAACTAACATTGATATTTTATATCTCCAATAATTTTATAATCCTATAATATAAAATTCATGAATATAATTTTTTGCTATTAAAAAATCCCTAAATAAATTAGGGATTTTTTAATTTATATAAACTTTACGGTTTCATTTAAATTTAATCGCTCACAGTGTCTTGGATTTGGAGCTGAATCCTCTGCCGGATATCCTATAGGGAATAATGCAACCGGTATTATATTTTCAGGGAGATTGAATTTTTCGATAACTGCCTTTGGATCAAAATGTCCAACCCATGTTGTACCAAGCCCTAAATTAGTAACCTCAAGCATCATGTGAGCGGATACAATACTTGCATCAACTTCGCCCATATCCTTATTATCGTATGCACGCTTCCAACTAATCGTATTATCATAACAAACAAGTAATGCTACAGGAGCATCAAAATGATATCTTGTGCAATCTTTCAATTTCAATAAGCTTTCATCACTTTCTAAAACATAAATTCTTTGAGGTTGGAAATTTACTGCAGTAGGAGCTAATCTGCCAGCTTCCAATATTGCATCGATTTTGTCTTTTTCAACTTTTTTATCAGAAAACTTTCTTACAGAATGCCGTTCTTTAAATAAATTCATCAAATCCATAAATAACCTCCTTTTTTTCTATTTATTTAAATATTTTTGTAAAATCAACTTTTTAAGTGCTTTGGAATATACCGCCAATGGATCTTTTTCAATAACAATATCCAAATATTTTACAGCATCATCATACTGACCTAATTTTTTCAAAACAACTGCTGCATAATAATAAGCATCCAAGAAATTTTCATCAAGCTCTATCGCTTTTTTTAAATCAGAAAGAGCATTTCCTAATTCACTTTCATCAGGCTGATCAAAGGATAATATCGACTGAGCTCGATTAAAATAAGCATCAATCATTTTCGGATTTAACTCAATAGCTTTAGTATAACTTTCAAAAGCTGCTTGTAATTGATTTAAATTATGATAAGCAATACCTTTTGAGAAATAAGCAAGTTCAGCGTTGGTATTCAATTCTATCGCTTTATCAAAAGCCACAATCGCCTCATCAAACTCGCCCTTGTTAGTTAATTCAATTCCTTGATTTATATAAAATTTATAGTCTTTTTCGTCGCTCATAATTACTCCTTAAATCTATACTAAATAAAAAACCAAATATTTACAATTAAAAATTAAATAAACATAAAATGAAACATTTTTTTGAGTTAATCGTCTTACCTAATATATCAAGAGAGGTTTAATCAAAAGAGAGGGATTTTAATGACACTGAACACTAAGATTAGCGAGGAAATTGATAACCTTTACAGCGACTTTACAATTCAAAGAAACGAAGATATTTTATCCGACACCGATGATGACTTAAATGAGAATATGTTATCTGAAAATCAGCCAAAAACCTTCAGCTCAATTGCAAAAGAAGATGATATTCTGCAAATGTACTTAAAAGATGTAGGAAAAATAAAATTACTGAACTCAAAAGAAGAAAAGTTACTGGGAAAAGATATAAAGGAAGGAGAACAAAGAAAAGCAGAAATAGCAAAAAAGAAACTGGTACAAGCAAACCTGAGACTTGTTGTAAGTATTGCTAAAAAATATATTGGTCAGGGGGTTCTGTTTATGGATCTAGTGCAGGAAGGGTCTTTAGGATTGATTAAAGCAGCCGAAAAGTTTGATTACTCAAGGAATTTCAAATTTTCGACCTATGCTACCTGGTGGATTAAACAAACTATAATGAGAGCTATTGCAAACAATGCAAAAACAATCAGAATTCCTGTCCATATGGCAGATAAAATAAGAAAATATAAAAAAGTTTATACAACACTATCATTTGAACTGGGAAGAGAACCTACCGATAATGAAATCTGTGAAAAACTGGGATTTACAATAAAAAATATACAGGCTATAAAAAAAGCAATAATCAAAGAACCAATAAGCTTAGAAACCCCTGTGACAGAGGATTTATGCATAGGTGATTATATAGAAGACAAAAGCTACAATTCTCCGGATACTCATGCAAAAAATAATGCAATGAAAGGAAGTATCGAAAATCTTTTAAAAACACTAAATGATAGAGAAAGGGAAATTATAAACTGCCGTTTCGGCATAAACGGAAATACACCTATGACACTAGAACAACTCGGAAATAACATGGGATATTCAAAAGAAAGAATAAGGCAATTAGAAGACATAGCACTGAAAAAAATAAGACAAGTTAAAGAACTAAAACATTTCAGAGATTTTATTGAGGATTAAATTAAGGGCGAAGCCAAAAGGCTTCGCCCCGCTTTTTGTTATAAATTATTTTTCACAACCGGTTGAGCTTCTCTGTTACTGCAAAGAATTACAAGCAAATTGTTCACCATTTTAGCTTTTTCGGCTTCATCAAATTGAACAATATTATTTGCACTAAGTTTATTCAAAGCCATCTCAACCATTCCGACAGCACCTTCAACGATAGCTTTTTTAGCATCTACAACCGCTGCTGCCTGCTGTCTTTGAAGCATTGCAACCGCAATCTCAGGAGCGTATGCCAAATGAGTAATTTTTGCATCAACAATATTTAATCCTGCGACTTTAACATTTTTTTGGATTTCAGCTTTTAATTTTGCGGAAATTTCCTGACTATCACCGCGTAATGATTGAATACCCGAATCCTCTGGTGAATCATACGGATACATTCTAACAATATTTCTTAAAGCCGAATCACTTTGAGCTGCCAAGAACGTTTTATAATCCTCAACATTAAACATAGCCTTAGCAGTATCTTGAACCTCCCAGATAACAATAATACCAACTTCGATAGGATTACCCATTTCATCGTTAATTTTTTGTTTACCGTTATCAAGAGTCATTGCTTTTAATGATATTGGAGCAAAAAATGTAACACTTTGAGCAAACGGATTTACATAATGAAAACCTGCCCCTTTTAAAGATCCGATATACTTACCAAAGAAAGTCAATACAAGTGCCTCTTGAGGTTTTAACAACTTATACCCCGGCAATGACACAATTAATAAAATCAATAGTATTATTGCGATAAAAGGTAAATTTAATACGAAAAATGTCCAAATAAAAAATGCCCAAATTAACATTACAAAAATCATAAAAAATCCGTTTACAGAAATGACATTACGTTCTTTTTCTTTGCTTTGAATTTCAAGCTCTTTAACAGGAGCTTCTTGAACATCATTTTTTATAGAATTACAAGCATTTTCAAGGAATACTAAATTATCAATAACCCCAACAGGCTTTTTAAGAAACAAATTAAAATATTTTGATAATTCACCGTTATCAAACAATATTCCGTTGCATTCAGAACATTTGTCAACGACAATACCGTTAAAATAGACTTTATCCATAGATTTTGCACATTCAGGACAAATTCTAGGTTCTTCCTTAACCTTTATAGCTTCCATTTCTGCAGGATTTATCAGAGGAATCTTCAAATCAAGTTTTTCCCCGATTTTTTGCAACGTTGGGAACTTAATCCACATAGCTTTGCAAGACTTACAATATTTGATATTCAAACCATCACGGTTATATAAACCAAATTCAATGTTACACTTTGGACAATTCATTAATACCCCCTCTTTTTATTACACTATGCCTCAATTAGAGATTTTGCAAACTCTATAGATTGTTCATTAATATCCCCGCCGGCAAGTTCAGCCAGAGCTTTTATCCTGTTATCACCGGTAAGGACATATACCTCCACTTTTGTCTCATCATCTTGAGATTTTCTTACATAAAAATGTTTGTCAGCTTTTGACGCGATAATCGGCTGATGAGTAATCAATATAATCTGATGATAATTAGAAAGTTCTTTTATTTCATCAGCCACACTTTGAGAAGCTCTGCCGGAAATACCCGTATCAATTTCATCAAAAATAACCGTATCAATATCATCAGATTGAGCAAAAATTGATTTGATAGCAAGCATTACTCTGGAAATTTCACCGCCTGACGCCACTTTTGCGAGAGGTTTTAATTCTTCCGATACATTGGTTGAAATCAAAAATTCAACATTATCAGCACCATCTGAAGATAATTCTTTTGGTGTTACTGAAATTTCAAAACGAGCTTTCGGCAATTCAAGATGTTCCAGCTTTTCTTGAATATAAACAGAAAGGACTTTAGCATAATCTATCCTTTTTTCTGTAATTTTTTCAGCTTGAGCCGTTAATTCATTTTTTAATACAGTTAGTTCTTTTTCCAACTCCTCTATATTTTTTGTAGAAAATTCAATTCCGGAAAGCTCCTCAGAAAGCTTCTTATAAGTATTCAATACATCTTCTAATGTTCCGCCATATTTGCGTTTTAGTTTATCCAACAGAAAGAGACGTTCCTGAATTTCGTTAAGTCTTTCTGTATCATTATCAAGATTTTGGCTATACTCACGGAGTTCAGATCCTACATCACGAAGTCTTTCAATTGCATCGACAAGATTTTGTTCAGATTCCTCCAAATTTTTATCAAGAGAAGCAGCTTTAGAAATATTTTGTTTAATTTTCGTCAAAGCCTCCATAATCGAGCCATCATCACCGTTTATTGCCCAATAAGAAGATCCTGTAAGCTCTTTTAACTTTTCGGCATTCTCTAAAACTTCAAGTTCCGAATTCAAATCATCATCCTCTGTTTCAGACTGAATTTCAGCGGATTCAATTTCATCTACTTGAAACTTCAAAAAATCAATCTGTGATTCTGTAGTATCAGCTGAGTTTTTTGCAGCATCTAAAAGCTTTTCGGTATCGGTATATTTTTTATACAACTCCATATAATCATCTAAAAGCTGTCCATAGACATCCTTTGCATAATTATCCAAAAGTGTGATATGGTATTTCGGCTGCATAAATACATAAGTTTGGTGCTGTGAATGAATATCAAGAAATAATGATTTAATCTGCTTCAAAAAATCTTGATTAATCAAAGTTCCATTTAAACGAGTCCTCACAGCCGACTGAGTTATTTCTTTTGAAAGAATTATTTCAGACCCAAAATCGTCAATTCCGTTTTCTTGAAAAAGCTTCGATAAATCATGTTTTTTATTTTCAATAACTAATTCGATTACAGCTTTTTCCCTGCCGTTTTTTATGACATCTTTTGAAACACGAGGTGCAAAGGCAAGATCTATTGCACTAATCAAAATACTCTTACCCGCTCCGGTCTCACCTGTAATTACATTCAAACCCTCGTGAAAATTCGCAGTTAATTCATCTATTAAAATATAATCTTTCAATCGCAATTGTTTTATCATACTTACAGGATATCTCAAAAGGCGTCATGTAGCAATTATATTAAGTAATTTTACCTGTATGCTTCCCATAACATTTGAGAATCCGAAAAACCTCCTTCTTCATAAAAGTAATTATAAGGAGCCAGTTCGGTTATTCCATTATTTTCAGTTCCTCGAAAAATAAAAGAAAATATATCATACCCCCACTTATTCGGTCGTTTATGCCCGTTTATATCCACCATAAATATGGGGGTTTTGCACATATATCCACACCATTTTACAATAACAGTTCCGTCGATAAGTACCCAAGCTTCACCGGTTTGTTTTAAAACACTGTCACTAAATCCCATATTAGGATTATACTCTACGCTGTCATCAATTTCAGCTTTAATTTTATCAACACCACGATATTGCTCAGTAAGGCAACCATTCAACAATGCATTATTTTTACAATGTTTTGCATACTTTAACACATGGCCAAACAGCTTGCTATAAAAAAAATCAACACAATCATTATAAATACCATTATAATTTGATGGTAAAGGACTTCCATCAGGCATTGCCCATTTACTACATGTACCGTATTTACTGTCATACTCCATACAAACTACACTAGGATATGGACTCTTTTGCCAATAATAACAATAAACCGGGGCTTCATTCTTACTCTGTGCAAGTTTAATCGCATTAAAAAATTCCGAATAAACTTTTTTAAACTGACTTTTAAGTACTGTTTTTTGATAATTTTGAATTAGCATAGGCAAAGTAATTGCTGCAACTACTCCAATAATTCCGAGTGTAATTAACACTTCCGCTAAAGTAAAACCCAGTTTCCTAGACATTTAAGACCTCCAATTCTTTATTACAAGCATACAAATCAAATTTTTACAAAATCACGTGACAATTGTCTTGATTTAAGTTTTTGCCAATTTATCAGTTTATAAAATGCATGCATTACTTGTAATTTAAAAAACGAAATTGGAGAAAATACAGGAAATACCTTAAATCAGGGTAGCCCCCCCCCCGAAAATAGTTGTTAAATCAGACTTTTGCATATATTTTATCTCCATAATTATATATAACAATTTTAACATAATTTTAAAACCAACGCAACTATGCAACTTCGGCAACCAATAAAGTTTCAAAAAGCCTATTTTCAGGCGGACAAATTATTCTGAATTTATAACCCAAATTCCAAGATTCAATTATTGGTTTTATATAAAGATAATCTTCAGGCTTATGATATATACTGATTAGCAGTGCAGGTCGCTGAGTTTTGATAGTATTTTCAGCACCTTTTAAAAATTCTTGTTCAAACCCTTCAATATCAACTTTTATCAGCCCTACATCAATATGATTTTCCTCTACAAAACTATCTAAAGTGGTAGATTCTATAGCAAATAAACTACTTTTAGCTTTTTCATAATCCTCGCTTATTTTTGTACAAGAACCATTACCGCAAATACATAATTTCTGAGCTACTTGACTACCCAGAGCTTTTTGTACCGGAATAACATTTTTTAAATTATTCATCGCAATAGTTTTTTGCAACAAATAAAAATTCTCAGGAGAAGCCTCAAAAGAATATATAAACTTATTTGTATAAGCCGAAAATACTAACGCCGAATCCCCGATAAAACCTCCAACATCTATAATACTTTTTTCCTTGATTAAATTAAGAGAAGATAACTCATCAATACTGTGACGATGATAAAAAACACTTGATTCAAAATGATTTCTTGGTAATAAATAATTCTCATACGCATAAGAATCTTTATCTACTTTTACAATATTTGAGTAAAAGTTATTTTTTATAAACAACTTTTCATCTTCAGTCGGAGATAAAAGATTATATAAAAATTCCAAATCTGAAATACTAACATGTTTTTGTTTTTTCAAGCAGGAATATTTTTTATAAACAGAAATAGCATTATTAACATTGATAATACTTTTCTCATCCAAACCTGAAATAAGTTTTTTATAATCTAAAATAAATTTTTCACCCTCAAAATCATAATCAGAATAGTCAATATACTTCGATGCAAATTCAATAAAGTCAAGTATATACAAATATTTAACTTTTATGAATGAAGGCAAATTAATTCCAAAATCATATATCTTTGAACAAACCGGCCACCAACCAAAACTAAACGATAGCCCCAAAATAGTGATAATTTTCTTGGAATCTTTAAATTTTGAACTGTATAAAACACTCATATCTATACTAAATCTTGCACTAAGTATAAACAATTTTTACAAGATTGTCAAATTACAAGTCCTGAGAGACAGACTTTATATAAACATCTGAACCCGTATACAATACTTTTGATGTCCCAGCCGGAATATAGGCTTCATCACCTTTCATAAATAAGAATAATGGGAATATAATACAACTTAAAACTATTGACAATGCCATCCTGTTATTAGGTTTGACATAAAGAGAACCCATAAGCGGAATAACAACATTATCCACAGTTTCAGTTTGGAAATTATCTACTAAGATATACCCAGATTTCCCAATACATCCTGCGTCTTTAATCTTAGAAATTTTACCTGATACAGGGGTACCTTTCCCTATAAGCACATTACCTTCTAAATCCTTAATATCAGTTACAACAGAAAACCTAACATCATATCCGCTTCTAAAATATTTGGGTAATATTGCATGCTCACTTTTTACAACCACAGGAGTCTCTGCCGGTAAAAATAAATTATTTTTAGTTGAATATGCTTGATTTTGTGAAAAAACCGGTAATACATTAAAAAGAACAATTGACAATAATATCATTGAAAAATATTTTTTTAATTTCATTCTCATTACCTCCAAAAAGTATTTATTATAAACTTCCAGTTATTAATATTAAATTTATAAGTTTATTATACACATATTAGTTTATTCATGTCAAGGATTTCACACAAAATCTACACACAATTAAAAAAAATGTGTAATCATATCAAATATGAGAATAATCACAGAATTAAAAGAAATTTTATATACAAAAGGTCTTACTTTAAAATACATAGCGGAAGAACTCGGTAAAATTTTAAATAAACAATATACACTGGCAAATTTATCAAATAAACTCCGAAATGAAACAATAACATACAGAGAAATGAAAATAATTGCACAAATAATTAATTGTGAATTAGAATTAAAAAATAAACAAAAAGAGGGATAAAATCCCTCTTCATAAATGGAGTTTGAATTATTGTGTCTATATACAACCCGAACAAACAGAATTGTTCGGAGAACTTAATATTAGCTTCCAACTAATCTTAGAGCTTCCTCAAGCAACTCTTTATTTGTAGATACAAGCTTATTTGAGATTTCCAACTGCAATTTTGCCATTTGGAAATAAGAAATATTACCTTTAAAGTCGGCATTTGACATTTCTAACAAGCCTGAACGAATTGCTCCATAACCTAATAGAGGTTTACCGGATTCTTCTGTTTCAATAAACTGACCCTCTTTGAATTCATACAAACCTGCAGCATTATGAAAATTCCTTGTTGTTATACGATAAAGAGGAACCGTACGTTTACCGTTGTCAGCTTTCCCATATATTGTACCGTCTTCTTTAATTTCAAAGTCATCATATTTGCCGAGGTACTTACCGTTATTAGGGTCAATCCACATTTTTATATTTGTTGTAGGAATATCAAGAGCACCGCCTTTTAAAGCTGTTTCCTGATACAAATCAGCAGAAATACTCTTTGTACCCTGCATAATTTCACCTTTATCATTCAATATATAACCTTGCACAGTGTTTCCGTTTTTAGCACGGTAAACACCTTCCCCGTCAAAGGTAAATTCACCCAAACGAGTATAGACATCTTTTCCATCCGCAGTTTTTGTCAGGAAAAAGCCTTTACCTTCAAGGAACAAGTTATCATTAGAGGTACCGGGAGTTGATTTACCTTGACTGATTTTTTTATCATAGTCGTCAGCAATAGCACCGCCTAAGAAGGTTTTAAAATTAACTTGTTTTTCTCTGAACCCCGGAGTGTAAATGTTTGTCATGTTATCAGCAATAACATCCATCCAGTTTTGGGTCGATTTTTGAGTATTCATCGCTGTAATAAATGAATCATTCATTATCCTGCTCCTTATTATTTCTATTTTGTTTTTCTTTTTCCTGACGGGATTTAGAATAATTTAAATCTCCGTATGCGATATTTTCTTCATTGAATCTTTGTTTTAAAAAGTCAATATTATTACGCAAATAAGCTTCTACTGCTTTATCTCCGGGAATAAAATTGGCATTTATTTTACCCTCTTTATCAACCTTTAAAATTACTGATACATCTTGATCAAAATCAATTCTGAATGGTTGGTTTGTCTTAGCAGACTCTTGAAGATTTGCAATCAAAGCTGCGGTTGCTTTTGCTGTTGATTGGACTTGTTGTACATTACCGCCGTTCAAAGCTTTTTGAAACTCGGTTGCAACACTTTGAGCAGACATATCGGTTTTATTAACTAAATCCGAGAAAAATTTTGCATCAGTATCAGACATTTTTATTGAAGAATAATCTACAGAAGGTGCTACATTTGCTATTTCAGCTCTTGTCGTTGCCGTCATAAGATTTACGGCATTCATATTGAATTGACCGCCGTTTTTAAGAATAAAAGATTTCACCTGATCAGAAAGTGCAGCATAATCATCCCCGTTTAAATTTTGGGTATTTGTCATACTAACATCACCTTTTAAAGTTTCAGTTTTTTCACCTTCTGCCTCGTCTGTTTTTTTAGACATTTCATTATCTTTTTTATCTGCAGAAGATTTTTCTTCTTTTTTATCAGATTTTGTCTCTTCTTTTTGTGAAACTTCTTTTGTCTCAGTTTCCGGTTCCGACTGTTCTGTTTCTTTTATATCATCTGCTTCTGCGGTTTTTAACTCATCTTGAAACGAAGACTTATTATCAGAGCTTTTTTGAACTGACGATTTGCCTGTTGAAACTCCGCTATTACCGAAAATTGCAGTAGCCGCTGTATCTACATTTATCATTGTTACTAACTATCCTCCAGTTCTTCAAGCTGTTTTAGAATTTCTTTTTCTTCTTCTTCAATTTTTTCAAGATTTTGTCTGTAAAACCTTGTGACACCTAATTCAGAAAAAGTTTTTAATTCTGCAGCTTTTTCTTCTGCGATGTAAGCTTCTTTATTTTTTTCTTTATGCTTTTCAAGAACCTTTACACCCTGCTCAAGTTTTACCAGCTTTTCTTTTTCAATATCAAGCCGTCTTTGAGCTTCCACACGAATTTGTTCGAGTTCTTTCGCTTTATCCCAAAGATGAATAAGGTAATTATCATACGTCTCATACATCATAGGATTAGCTTGTCGCATGTTCTGTTTAGTAGCCTCAATCTCTTCGTTATTTTTTCTTATGTTCTCTTCCGCTATAAAGACCGCTTGCTGTGCTTTTTGCACCACTAACAGTTGTTCTTCTTTTTTTCGGATTCTGAACTCTAATACTTTTTGTAATCGGTAACGAAAAGGCATTTTAGACTATACTTTCTTGTGATTATTATGTTATATAACCGCAAGTTCAGAAACATCTAAACGTATGATATATTTAATGATGAATTTTGATTAGTCAATAATATGTACACCGGTACTAGAACCGATTTGTTCATTTGTATGAAACCACCCGTTACGACCGGCAAAATCTGTTTGTTTGCCGTTTGGAGCATTAAAATCACTATCCCAATAAGGATTTACTTGAGGAGTCATGCCTGTCGGGGTTCCGAAAAACATATTACTTATAGAATTAAGCAGGCCTGAACGCCTTGAATTGGTTTGAGTGTAGTTTACACCGTAACGATTTTTGTATCTGGGATTATCGTAAGGTCTGTCATATATAGGTCGCGGATGTTTCCCGTAACCGTTCCTTACTGGACGTTGATATGCTCGATACGGATTATTGTATATACTTGGATTATAAGCAGGATTACTTGGATAAGATGTTGTAGTAACATACCTTGTCGCAAATGCCCCATTTACTGATAACAAAAGCCCTAATAATACTATTGCTAATTTTTTCATAATATACCCCTCTGATTTATTCAAAAAATATAAATCAGCCAAACATTATACACATTCGCCAATAAGCTAATAACTTTTTGTTAAAATTTTGCCTGATTAAGAATAATAGAGTATAAAGATAAATATGAAAAAGAAAGTTATAGCATATCTTCATACGCATTGGGACAGAGAATGGTACAGGGAATTTGAAATCTTCAGACTACGTTTATTAAGAGTATTTGATAATGTTTTGGATATGCTTGCACAAAGTAAGATTCCGTCGTTCTATTTTGACGGTCAGGTATCAGCATTATTAGATTATCTTGAAATCAGACCCGAAAAAGAAAATTTAATTAGAAAACTAATAAAAGAGAAAAAACTTTTTATAGGTCCATGCTATACACTGGTTGATGAATTCTTAACAGATAAGACAACTTTTGAAAAAAACCTTGAAATTGGGTTAAAAATATCAAAAGATTTTGGCTGCAGTGACTTTATAGGATATTTAGCAGATACTTTCGGGCATAGCAAAAATATTCCGCAATTATTTTTAAAATACGGAATTGATAAATGCGTGGTATGGCGAGGCTGTGGAGATATCCCTTCCGAGTTCAAATTTAACGGTATTAATACTGTAAATCTCATCCGCGGGTACTTTATGGATATTTTTTCTGCAAATATATCCATTGGACAAAAAGCTGAATGGCTAAAAGGAAACCTTGATAAAATTGCAGAAAAATCCTCTGATGTACTACTTCTGCCTATCGGGGCAGACCATCTCGGAGTTGAACCAGACATTACAGAACAGGTAAATAAAATTAATGAAATATTGCAAGATTATGAAATAACAATCGGCTCTCCATTTGAATATTTTGAACTGGTAAAAAACAATTTCAATAAATTTGAATATAACGATGAATTAAGAGATAACTCTAAAACATTTATTCTCCCTGGCAGCTACTCTGCCAGAACAAAAATTAAACAGCTTAACACGAAATGTACATATAAACTTGATTTTGCTAACAGAATTCAAAAGCACTATGGGGAGAAATACAACAGCATAATAGAATATGCATACAAATTACTCTTACAAAATCAAGCTCACGATGGGATTTGCGGATGCTCAACGGATGCCGTCCACAGAGAAAATATCACAAGATATGAAAAAATTCTTCAAATTGCAAACGCTATTGTAGAAGAACTAAGACTTACATATAAATTTAAAACTCCGGAAATTCTGAGCAATAAAGAACTTGACGGATATGAAATTATAAATACCAATAATGGATTTGAGAATAGCTTGCTATACGATACGCAAAGAATTCCAATTACCGAAGACTATACGAAAATCTATACATTACGCAAAAAGCCAACCCATTTAACGGATATTAATATATGCGTAAAAGACGGAAATATCTTTGCAAATGATATCAAAATTGAATTCCTAAGACGAGAAGATCTGGGTGATACATATAACTTTGCCCCAAAAGAAGATGACTATGGTGAATTTGCTGAAATTATCAGCATTGAAAACAGCATAATAAAAACAAGCTTTTTCGATGTAGAGTTTTTTAAATCCGAAAACCTTATCAATTTTAAAATAAAATGGAATAATCAACTAAAAAATAAACTTTGGCAAGTAAGGTTTGTACTGCAAAAACCTATAACTGAAACTTACTCAGAAGACCTTAATTCAATAATCAAACGCTCATTTGATCCTGATTATGACATGAGAAAACATCTCCCAAAAGTCAAAGGTATTGAAACAAAATCTAACTTTGCTCCAATGCAAAGATATGTAGGCTCTCAAGGGTTTGGAATTATCACCAAGGGACTTACTGAATATGAAGTATTCCAAAATAACTTAGCTATCACACTTTTAAGAAGTACAGGCATTATATCCAATCCAAAAAACCCTGCACGCTCAACCCCTGCAGGTCCCCCGATTGAAGTTCCTGAAGCTCAGCAGCTAGGGAAAAATACTGCAGAGTTTTCTATCGGATTTTTCACACCTGATAATGCTCATAATTTAATAGAAGAAGTCTTTCCTCAAGCAGTTTTTGAAGATTAGCATTAAGAATTGTAACGAAATAAAATAGATATAGCAATTATATATTCTTAAAATACTTTATTAATATGTAAGCAATATCGATTAAATAAACACGAGACATAAAATACACACTTACTAACTACACTACCTACTACACACTAACCTTCTACACACGAGGAATTATACAAAAGAATTCCGAACTCTATCGAAAGATAGGGTTTTTTATTATGTATAAATAAATTTAACTTAAATCTAACCTCTTAAAGGCTCGTCATACCTAACATACAAGCTATATCATTAAGAATTGTAACGAAGTAAAGTAGATATAGCAATTATATATTCTTAAAATACTTTATTAATATGTAAGCAATATCGATTAAATAAACACGAGACATAAAACACACACTTACTAACTACACTACCTACTACACACTAACCTTCTACACACGAGGAATTACAAAAAAGAATTCCAAAACTCTATCGAAAGATAGGGTTTTTCTTTTTGTATGTATAAAAAATATTTAAAATAAAATAAATTTTTGTATTATTAGTAAAAAAATCACTTTTTTGAAAAATCTGGAAACCCGCGTCTTTATACATTCTTAATATAAAAATGCTTGACCTTTTAGAAAAAAAGTATTCTAATAAGATACGTAGTTTTAATTTAAGTATTTAGAAGAAAAGAGGTCACATGAAAGAATTTATGCACACTAGACTCGACAACAGAAACTTTACGGATGAAGATATTAAAAACTATATTAAAGAGTATAATATCAAATTCATCAAACTCCAATTTGTTGACATCAACGGTCAAGTAAAAAATATGACAATTCCATCTCAACATATAGAAAAAGCATTGAATAATGAAATCATGTTAGACGGTTCTTCTATAAAAGGTTTTAGAAGCATAGAGACATCAGATATGTTCTTCCATCCAGACAAAAATTCATTTCAAATCCTGCCTTGGAGAGAACATGAAGGAATACATTCTGCAAGATTAATTTGCGATATTTATAACGCAGACGGCACACCTTTTGAAGGATGTCCTAGATGTAATTTAAAACGAGTAATGAAAGAGGCTGAAAAGATGGGCTTTTCAATGAATGTAGGGCCTGAAGCTGAATTTTTCTTATTTTCAAAAGATAAAGACGGAAATGTCACCACAACAACACAGGATAGTGCTGGATATTATGATGTGGGACCTGAAGATTTAGGTGAAGATGTCCGCTCTGACATAGTATTAACATTACAGGAAATGGGATTTGATATTGAAGCTTCGCACCACGAAGTAGCTGACGGACAGCATGAAGTAGACTTTAGATATGCTGATATATTAACTGCAGCAGACAATGTTGCAACATTCAAAATTGCAGTAAAAGCAATAGCAGCAAAACATAACTTGCATGCAACATTTATGCCTAAGCCTATTTTCGGAATTAACGGATCCGGAATGCATTGTAATGTTTCATTATTCAAAGACGGCAAGAACGCCTTTTATGATGAAAAAGCTGAATATCAATTATCAGATATAGCGAAATATTCTATTGGCGGAATGTTAAAACACGTAAAAAGTATTACTGCGATTCTTAACCCGACAGTAAACAGCTACAAAAGATTGGTTCCCGGATATGAAGCTCCGGTATATCTTGCTTGGTCACTTGCAAATAGAAGTGCATTATTAAGAGTACCTGCAAAACGCGGTAACGCAACAAGAGTAGAACTTCGTTCACCTGATCCTGCTTGCAACCCATATCTTGCATTTGCAGCTATATTGGAAGCTTGCCTTGACGGTGTTAGAAACAAAATTGATCCGCCAGCTCCTGTAGAAAGCAACATATATAAATTAACGACTAAAGAACGTAAAAAGCAAAGAATTGATTCTCTCCCAGGAAGTCTTGCTGAGGCTTTAGACTTGATGGATAAGTCATTAGTCGGGCGTGCTGCACTTGGAGAGCACGCATTCAATGAGTTTATGTCCTCAAAGAAAAAGGAATGGGATTCTTTCAGAACTTACGTTTCTCAATGGGAAATCGATAGATATTTAGAAAGATATTAATAATAATATAAAAAGCCTCTCAAGAATGAGAGGCTTTTTATTTCCATGGATAATCATCTTTTATCTCCCAATTATCAAGCATGATAATCGCACCACAACATTGATCTCCCCATTCAGATTTTCCGCAATCATTATTTATAAGTGTTGTTCTTTTTCTGTTATATCCATATAAAGTGACTTTGCCTGTCTTAAAGCTAAAATTAAATAAAAATATATCTTTCCCCCTAATATTCGGTCTTTTTAGTCCGTTAACATCTACATACATTAATATGTCTGAAAATTGAACCCCATTGTTGTTAAATGTTATATTTATTACTGGTCCGTGACTTAATTTTATATATTGAGTATCATAAGTTTGTATTTTTTTATCTGGATTTGAAAGAGTTCCGACATAATCACTATATCCTATCTCTAAAGCAGTACCTTTTACAAACTTACCGTGAACATAAGGCAAAAAATATGTGTCAACAAACATTTTAATATTCTCATCAAACGCAGAAGTTCCCATATCAAATGACTCCATCCAATAACTTGCATCTTCATGATCAGCTTTTGCACGCTCAAATATTTGTTGAATGAGTGTATATGACGTTTTTAATTGCGTTGCAATAATCTTTTTCTGATACTTTGCATTCAGAATCGGAAGCGTCATTGCTGCAACAATACCAATAATACCCAGCGTTATCAACACTTCTGCAAGAGTAAAACCTGTCTTGTGTAACAATAATCTTTGTTGCATATAGTCCTCCTTATTATATTTATGTCACTATTAGTGACAGTCACCTACAGTAACATATCATAAAATAACTATATGTGCAAAGAATTTAAAAAGGCATTAGGAGAAAATCTCAGAAAAATAAGGCTATGCAAAACTCTCACTCAGGAATACGTGGCTTTAGAATCGGGAATTTCACGTTCACATATTGCAATGATTGAGTCTGGCAAACGGGATGTTACAATAAGCGTATTATTTAAAATTTCAAGAGCAATGAATATCTCGTTAAAAGATTTTTTTGAATTTGATAATTTAGATAAATATAAATTTGATATAGAAAAACTTTATGAATAGATTAA
This sequence comes from uncultured bacterium, assembly GCA_949282215.1. Lineage (GTDB taxonomy): Bacteria > Cyanobacteriota > Vampirovibrionia > Gastranaerophilales > Gastranaerophilaceae > Scatousia. Next base: position 45,453 of record CASDPF010000005.1, read on the forward strand.
AGAGTATTTAAATAATCAGTTAATTCTTTCATAGAATAAATATTTTGAATTACGAAAAAACTCTTCCCTGTTTTTTCTTTTACATAAGAAAGAGTTTTGCCATCCAAAAAGTCTTCACTGTATGGTCTTAGCATAACAGAAGGGATTACAACAAAGTCACAGTCTTTATTTTTTAACGATTCAATCAAATCATCGGTAGTAATAAGTCCTGCAACTGTAATATCCTGCCCCCAGTAGTTTGATTTTACAGGTACGACTTCTGTTGAAAGATTTTTTACTTTATCAAGTTTCTTACAAACAGTTTCAATAGCTGTTTTAGCAGCAAAAGAGGTTGCAAAAAGAATTTTTGTAGGTTTCTTTATACTTTTTGGAATTGACAATTTTTTAAAATCTTCAAGCAAAAGTCTTATAGCACCTACACCATCTTCAAGTTGAGAAAAATTTCCGTAATACTTCGCCTGCGGAATTTCCCGTCCTGCAAGAAGAAAGAATTCATCAGAACAACAAACTTTTTTATATTTAGAAGCTATTTCTAAAGTTTTAACAGCACACTCTTTATCTACTTGTTTTAAATATTCTTTTCTAAATTGCGTAACTCCGACAGGCACAATCGCTACAGACAAAACCGTATTTTTTAAATCTGCAAGATCAGAAAGCGTTCTTTCAAGTTCCTCACCGTCGTTATACCCGGGACACAAAACAATTTGAGCATGGAATGGAATTTTATTCTTTCTGAACCATTTTAAATTTTCCAAAGCCTTACCTGCATTCGGGTTTCTTAACATTTTTACACGTAATTCAGGATTTGTTGTATGGACTGAAACATAAAACGGTCCTAAATGCATTCTTTGAATGCGTTCTTTATCTTTTTCAGTCAAATTAGTTAAAGTTATATAAGTCCCTTGCAAATAAGAAAGTCTGTAATCATCATCTTTTACATATAAAGTATCACGCAAGCCTTTTGGCTGCTGGTCAACAAAGCAAAATATACACTTATTTAAACAAGGTTTTACTCTGTCAAATACAGCACTTTCAAATACTATACCTAAGTCTTCATCATAATCTTTTTCTAACTCAAAAACCTCAATTTCACCGTTTTTCTTTTTTATTTCAATCGTAATAAAATCACTTTTGCACAAAAAGTTATAATCAATCATATCAAGCATAGGAGTATCATCAATGGAAAGTATTTCATCTCCTGCTTCAATTTCTAACTCTTGAGCAATAGAGCCATCTATCACTTTATTAACGATTGCACTCATTATCTTTTTCAAATCCTTCTATAATAGTTACCAAATTTGAATACTCGCAAACAGAATTATCTAAAAGTATTTTTTGATAAAAATTTTTATCAGTATATTCATCGTTCAAAATATTTTCGGCACAAAGCTTAAATTTCAAAGCTTGCGACTTCAAATCAAAAAATAATTGTTTTTTTTCTGCATAATCCAAAAATTCTGCACAAGAAAGCTTTATTTTAGCATTAGCAATAAACTGAATAGGATTGTCACTCAGTGGTTCTAAGACTAACTTTTTAAATTCCTGCATACCTTTTTTCGTAATTGAATAATACACAGAAAGCTTCCCGCCATCTGACATCATTTTTCGCGTAGTAATAAAATCATTAAATTCTAATCTTCTCAAAGCTGGCTTTAATGCACCAAAACTGGGTCTTGTATATACACCGAATTCACTTTCTATTCCTTTTTGGATAGCATACATAGTGAATTCACGTCCAGATACAATATATAAAATTAATAAATCAATCATAAACCAAGAATAGCATAAGATTGAAATAATTTCAAAACTTTGATAAAATGATAAAAAAAGGAGGATACCAATGAAAAAGTCAATTATAGCTTTAAAAACAGTCATGGGGGGGGGGCAACTCTAGGCAAAATTCAGATATAGCACTAAATTCAGCCAAATTTTTATATACAAAAACTCAAGGATTTACTTTAGCAGAAACGCTTATAACACTCGGGATTATTGGAATTATTGCAGCAATAACCTTACCTGCATTAATTCACAGTTATCGAAAACAACAAGTTGAAAATAAACTTAAATCAACTTATGTAATATTAACTCAATTATTTGAGCGTTCACAATTAGATAACGGGAAAATTGACAGTTGGCCAATTTTAAATTGGGAATCAGGAGAACAAACTAAATTCTATAACAAATATATTATCCCGTATTTAAATGGAGCCAAACAATGTAAAATAAATGATACAAAACGCATTTGCCAAACCGATATATACTCAGCAGACGGTTCACAACTGCTTGAATCTAAATATAATACTCACTACAAAATTATTTTACCTAATAATGTAAGTTTACAGATATTACCACCTAGCCACGTATTTGCAAGTGATTCCGGCGGAGTACGCATGGAAATACGTATTGATTTAAATATCTCATCTGATAAAATACGCCGGGGAATAGACTACTTTCAATTTGTCGCATTAAAATCTAATATTAATGATTTTACTTATATTGGTGCAGTTAAACCATACACAAATAACAAACAACACTTATATCTTCCAAAATGTGACGTTATAGAAAACAGTGACTTTGTTATGTCTGATGGAACAAGAATTAATGCAAAAAATCTCTGCCTGAATAACATTGATGACAGATACGGATATGGAGACATCTACTGTGCTGCACTCATACAATGTAACGGTTGGAAAATCCCTGACAACTACCCTATTAAATTATAGAAAGATGAAAAATTATTTTATATTCAAAAACCTTAAAAAACTACGAATGCTTCCTGCCTTATCATGGCTGTGAGGAATACTTTTTTCCGAATAATATTTTTCATAATTTCTGATAATATTATCAGGTAAACTCTCACTTTTTTCTAAAGTTTGAGAAATCATCTCAAGATAATCATCCTGTTCTTCCCGATAGAGAATATCACGCCTTCTTAAATCCTCGTCAGCCTCATAATGCACAAGAGCATGATAAGCTGCCTCAAGACTCTTATCACCGCTATCAAACGGAAAATTTCTAACAGCCTCCCCCACAGTAATCGCTCCTATTAAAACTTTTCGTATTAATAAAGCAACATACTCTCTTTTATTAAATTCACCATCCATATTATTTTACTAAATCAAATTCTTTTTCTACAAATCTAATCAAGCTTACGTAATCTGAATCAAAAAATTGTGCTGCAAGCTCTTTTACAGAATCGACAGCCATTTCACGTCTATTCATGGTAGCTTTGTAGAAGAATTTTTTACCAACCTTGTAACGGACAAGAATGCATTTTACAGTAAGCCTGTCCATGACAGTTTTTATAGTTGTATAAGCACGTTCGACACCATTTTCGGATAAGTCTTCAACAACATCTTGAATAGAAATATCTCTATCTTCATATTCATCTGTCATTCTCCAAATTGAGTTTAAAATATCAATTTCTAACTTACCGCACACCATACAATTCCTCTACTTTCTTTTTCTAACTAATTACTAACATTGTAACATAAAATTTCTGAAATGCAAGCTAATACAAAGTATTATTACAATTCCATTTCCAAAACATCCGGAACCTTTTTAAAATTATTTTTTTTACTTCTGACTTTATCATTTTTTTTCTTAGTTTTAGCTGAAACTTTTCTATAAGCATTGTCTATAGAAATTTTTGATAACGGTTTTTTAGTGCGTCTGTCATAGAATGTAAGCCAAAACTTACGATTAATATTATCGACAGCAAATGAAATATGGCCTACTACCTTATCTCCGGGCTTAATCTGCTTGAACATAAGCTTTGTATCCCCGAAAATTGAAGGTCTGAACACTGCATTGTAATCGTTTACAAGAGCCAAATCCAACCCCGAGAATGTTTTATCTGACATATTTGTAATCATTATTGTTAAAGTAATCGTATTAGCTTCACCGAATGGATCTTCCTCATGCTTAATATCACTTATCATAATATCCAACCCGGGATAAAACATTTCATGCTGCATAAGAGCAGTTTCACGATATACGGGCAGTGTTACAGAAGTATTAACTTTAACTTTTATCTCATCTCCCGGTGCAATAAGAACATCATGTCCTTTTCTCATAAGTGCAGCACCAAGTCCGATTGCCCCCCCTAATGCAGCACCGCCAGCCAGAGTATAACCCTGTGATGCAATTGCAGCTTCAATTCCAAGCCAATTAAGGGCTAAAAAACCTCCGACAGCACCGCCTGCTACAGTATATCCCAAATCTTGCATAACAATTTTGGAAGTTTGGACTACAGGATTTAACTTCGTAGACATTCTACCCTCTATAGGAATTTCTCTCCCATCAGGAGTAATTAAATAATCGAAATCCAAAGAAATCTGAGCAGGACGTCCTAATCTTTTAGCAGCCTCAGTCTGAGAAATTCTACCATGAGCGATAGTTCCTTTTGGAATTATAACTCCGGAATCTCCTTCTACATCATTAACAACTTCCGCAAAAAACTCATCCCCTTCTATATTAATATTAGAATCAAGCACTTGTGATACAGTCATATGAATTACATCAGAACGTTCAAGAGTCTCTACCTGACCGGTAAACAATTCATCCTGAAGCTTTTGAAGCTGGTCAGTTTTCTCCGCATGTCCCTCAAATACCGGATCTGCATATACAAGGTTATTCATTGCTAAAAAAGCTGTTAATAAAAATAAAGCTATTCCCTTTTTCATAACAGCATTATACAACACATAAAAAACTTTGGTACAAATTTACAATTTTGATATTTTATAATATTCTTATAGAAAATAATAGGAGAATAATTATGGAGCAGCAAAAACGTTGGTACGATATTGATCCTGTAGTAAGCAGAGCTGTAGCGGTTTGGGAAACCGCACCGGAAGATTTACAAACATTATGTGCTGAATACGTAATTGATAAACTTAAAGACATTGATTTCAAAATGAGTTTGGAAGAACAATACCAATATATTTTAAGACGCTGGTATGACAAGAATATAAAAGTATCTCATGCCATGGAATACCTAAAACATGCACCGGAAGATTTACGACATGAACTGGCTCTTGATATAATTGAACACATTGAAAAAAATATCGAAAATTAACTTTTTACCAGTAACATCCGCCTTCAACTTTTTCGGCACCTTTCGGACGTTCACTTTCAAGAGGTCGAGTCCAATATTCATTATAGAAAGAATTTTCAAGTATATTGTCCCATCTGGAACCCTTTATACCAAAGAGTAATTGGGTCGCCCCCCCCCGTGAATTGCTTGTCTTCCAAGTCCTTTTATGTATTGAGCCAAAAATATTCCATACGCACCTGCCCCTATTAATGCAATATCAAAATTTAAATTTTTTATTTTGGATTTCATATCATTTAGTGCATCAAACCAAGTTTCGTAAGGTAAATCGTTTTTATTATCAGCAATACTCTGCACCGGTTTCATTGTAATAAGTTCAAATTCAGGCAATATATCAGGATTAGCAAATAATTTTTCACGTTTTCTATATTGTTCTTGAATAGATTGTTCAAACGGATGGATTACTAGAACTTTTTTACCGCGTAATGCTCTCGACCAAGGACGATTAAACCAAATTGGACAAATAGAGTTTAAATGCACCAGTTTAGCCGAATCTTTCAGATATCTGGTACACATTTCTTCTTCAAAAGGCCGAAACCAGCATCCAAGAATATCTATATCTCTTGTAATTGATATCATTTCGCAGGCAAACTTATTCAAATTATAATCATCAGTTGGGAAAAAGCCTGATAATGTTGACATTATATAACGCTGATTTTTGCTATAGCGTGTATTGTGATATCTATGTTCAAAGAACTGACGAACCGTATTCAATTCAGTACTTCCAAACCTACAAATTAAACAAGGCTCACCTGAGACTAGTTTTTCATAAATCAAATCCTGCGAATCATCTTTCAAATAAATAAATTTATCACCATAATAATCTTTGTGCAGTTGAGAAGCGTCTCTACCCCTAAAACGGTTAATTAAATTTTGAACAAACTTAACCCTTACCATTCTTCCTCCAAAATAATAGTTATAAATTTATTTTAACAGAAACAAATCTAATTACCAGTAAGCCATTGTTCCGTTTTCAAAAAGTTCAACACCATCAGGCGTTTCTCTGACTGATGGTCTTGTCCAATACTGATTATAATATCCACCAAAGCATGGATCCCACCTTTTACCGCTAATTCCAAACAAAAGCTGAGTTGCCCCTCCCATATGAACGGCTTTTTTACCGATTGATTTTGCATATTGTGCTAAAAACATACCGTAAGCTCCTGCTCCGATAATCGCAATATCAAAATCAATATTTTTAATATCTTCTTTCATTACATCCAAAGCTTCAAACCAAGTCTTATAAGCCAATTTCTTTTTACTATACCCGATACCTTGAACAGGTCTGTATGTTATCAATTCAAATTCAGGTAATACGTCAGGATTTTTGAACAGCAATTCCCGCTTAGAATATTGCTTTCTTATAGTTTCATCAAAAGGGTTTATAACCAAAACCTTTTTCCCACTTAATGCCATTGTCCAAGGTCTTTCATAAAAGAACGGATAAGATATAACATCAATATCAACCAGCTCTGCATTAATTGAATATTTTTTAGCTGCAAAAAGCTCATATCTTTCAGACCGGCATGCCTGTACATCAATATATTTTAAAATCTCCAACTGTTCACAGGCAAATCTGGTCATTTGATAATCTTCTGCAGGGAAAAAACCTGCAGTATTAGAAAATAAAGCCTTGTGCCACCTGTTATATTTCGGAAGCTTTCCCTTAGCTTCAAGCATTATACGCATAGTATCCAACTCTAATGTTCCGAACCTGCATATCATCTCAGGCTTAGGTGACAGAATATGCTTTTTTATAATATCCGATGCATCCTGACCTTTATAAAAAAACTTATTTCCAACTGTTGAAACATTTATAACCTTATGCGGGTCAATCCAATCTTTTTTACCCCTAAACATATCCACAATATTTTGGACACTTTTAAATTGCATGTTTTCCTCCTCTGCCTATAAATAGAGTATAAAATGTATAATGTAAAATTACACGTTAACTATTAAAAATATCTCCATATGGCTATATTTTTGTATCATTTCTTAACATTTAGCCAATAAAAACAAAATAATGTTTAATTATAGTATGACAGATGAAATTAATAAAAAAGTAACAAATATATTTTCAAGGCATAATAAAGACTTACCACCTGCAACTAAGGAAAAGGTCAAATTCTATGCCGGATTTAATTATGTCAGGATTGACAAAGATGCGAACGGAAACAAATTCAATTCTGAATTGTTACTGAAATATGCTAACGGATGTCATTACATAGTGAGAGTTATGCGGGAGTACAAAGGTGAGACCGTATTATACAATTACGATGTACCGAATAATGATTTATTTAAATTTATAAAATCTTTTGAAGAAAATACTCTTGATGGGAAAATTATAGAAATTGAAAAATATTTTCCCGATGAATTAGCTTAACGGAAAATAAAAATGAATTGTTTTTTTAGAGATTATCACGAAGCCTTATTTAGATGTAATAAACCGTATCAATATGTAGGCGGAGAATTTTTATCATTTAACAAAGATTTTGACAGTACTGATGTAAGATTTGCATTTGCATTCCCAGACAAGTATGAAATAGGGATAAGCAACCTTGGTGTAAGGGTTCTATATAACTTGGTAAATAACCAGTCAAATTATATGGCAGATAGAATCTATGCACCGGAACCCGATTTCAAACCTAAAGAATTATACGGACTTGAGAGCAAACGCAAAATAAAAGATTTTGACGCTGTAGGATTTTCACTTCAGTATGAAATGTCATATCCTACAGTACTTAAAATGCTTGATATGGCTGGGATTCCATATAAAAATAACGAACGTAACGATAAAGATCCTATTATTATAGCCGGAGGCCCTTGTGCTTTTAACCCTCTGCCATTGGCTGATTTTATTGATGTATTTATGATTGGAGATGGGGAAGACAGTATCCTTGAGGTTTGCGAAATTTTAGAAAAAACAAAAAATCTTCCGCGTAACGATAGAATAAAAGCTCTATGTGAAGGTGAAGTTTCAGGCAGATGGTCAAAACTTACGGGCGGTAAAGTAAATAAAAGGATAGCTCAATTAACTTATGACACTGCACTCAAATCCTATCCGATACCGTTTTCTTCTTCAGTGCAGGATAGAGCAGTTGTAGAAATCCGAAGAGGATGCGGGCGTATGTGTCGTTTTTGCCAGCCCGGACATGTAACTCTACCAATAAGAGAACGTTCGGCTGAAGATATTATCAAAATTGCCAAAGAATTGGTTAAAAATACAGGATATGATGAATACTCCCTACTTTCATTATCCTCAAATGATTATGTAAATATTAATGAAGTAATAAAAGAGCTTGCTCTGGATTTCAATAAGAAAAAGATTTCCGTATCTCTTCCAAGTCAAAGAATTGACGGATTTAATTTGGAGCTTGCAAATCTGGTTCAAAGCGTCAGAAAATCAACAATGACACTTGCCCCGGAAGCAGGAAGTCAACGCTTACGAGATGTTATAAAGAAAAACATCACAGAAGATATGATTATAAATGCCGTTACTACTTTGTATGAAAACGGCTGGTCAAGAATTAAGTTCTATTTTATATGCGGGCTTCCAACAGAAACCTTAAAAGATATGGATGAAATGGCTGAACTATTCAGAAAAATCAGATATCGCTGCAAACTCATAAAAAAAGAAAAAGGGCTGAAACATGTCATGGATTTGACCTGTACCCTATCAATTTTTGTACCAAAACCATTCACTCCTTTTCAGTGGTGTCCGCAAATGAACTTGGATAAAGTAACCGAACATATAAAATATTTAAAGGAACAAATTAAAACAATAAAAGGTGTAAAAATTAATTATCACGAAAAATTTGTATCCCAGTTGGAAGCTGTATTAACTCGGGGTGACAGTAGTTTATGCAAATATATAGAAACTCTTTATAAAAAAGGCTGTTATCTCGATGCATGGGGAGAATATTTTAATAAAGACGTATGGTACACTACAGCAGAAGAATTAGGCATTAATTTAACTGAGCTTGCTGAAAAAGAGTATAATTTGGAAAGACCACTTCCTTGGGATTTTATAAATATCGGAGTAGATAAAAAATGGTTCATAAACGAATATAAAAAAGCATTTGAGATTAATGCAAATTCTGAGCATATAGTACCTACTTGCCAAACAAAATGTGTAGATTGCGGAGTATGCAAAAATTTAAAAACACATAAAGTTATGGATAAACCTTTTAAAGCAAGTCAAGAAGCACAGAATATTGTTAATATCGAAAAAGAAGATCCAAAAACCTGCAAACCATACGATAAACCAATTTACAAATATAGAATCAAAATTACAAAAACAGGTATATTAAAATATTTTTCACACTTGGATTGGCAAAATACATTCTTAAAAGCAATATCCAGAACCGATTTGAATGTAGTATTTTCTCAAGGTTTTAACCCGTCAATGAGAGTCTCGATGGGCATAGCCCTGCCTTTGTTTGCTGAAAGTCTTACAGAATTTGTGGATGTAGAGTTATTTGACAATTTAAAACCAGAAGAACTTAAACTAAAGTTGGAAAAAGTTCTACCGCCACAATCTGAAATACTAAGTATTGTTAAAATTGATAAATCAGCTCCTGCTATTGATATAACTGCACAATGGGCTGAATATGAGATTAATTCCGCAAACGAAAACCTTTACGATTTTGAAAAATTAAAGTATAATACAGACAAAGTTTTATCTTCCGAAGAAATTTTTATCGAGAAGAAAAACAAAAAAGGTTTAATCAAAAAAACAGACATAAGACCTGCTGTAAAAAGTTACAGATATGAAGGCAACAGTCTGTTCATAGTACTAAAAACAGGTCAAGAAACAGGTGAAAATACAATTCCCGCGTTAAGGGCAGATGCTCTAATGAATATAATTGCACCTGATGTATCGTTTAATATTAAACGTACACGCTTCTTTGACAGAGATTTAAGAGAATTATAAGGATTTTAAAATGGCAAACAACAGAAACTTTAAAGATCAACAGCAAGGTAAAAAGATTATTATTGCTGAGAGAGACAACATTGCTGCAGTATTGGAAAACGGTAAAGTATCAGATTTCTTTATCCATAGAGGAGATGTCTTACTTGGAGATGTCTATCTTGCAACAGTTGATAATATCCTTCCGAGTATAGATGCGGCATTTGTAAATGTCGGTACTGACAAAATGGGTTTTTTGCATGCTCAGGATGTAATGGGTAAAGGAACTTTAAAAGAAAAACTTAAACCGAAACAGAAATTGATAGTTCAAGTAGTTAAAGAGCCAACAGGGCATAAAGGGCCTAGAGTTACTACAGAAATAAGTCTTCCGGGAAGATTTTTGGTATTAATGCCTTATGAACCAGGCGTCAGCGTTAGTAAAAAAATTGAAAACTCCAGAGAACGTGCAAGACTTAAAGCAATAATGAACTTAATAAAACCTGTAGGAGTCGGCGTAATTATTAGAACTGAAGCTGAAGGACAATCTGAAGCTGATATTCAGGAAGATTTGGAAATTCTTTTAGAAAAATGGAATAACATAATAACATCAGCAGAAACTCTAAATCCTCCAAACCTAATCTATAGGGATCAAGATTTACTATATAGAGTAATTCGTGAAGCATGTACGGAAGATGTAAAAGAAATTGTTGTAGATACAGCTTTTGCACTAAGTCGTGTCCAAAATATACTTCAAAACTGGCACATAAACAAAAATATAGAAGTAACTCTATATAAAGGAACAGAACCGTTATTAATAGCTTATGACATACATAAAGAAATAAAAGCCGCATTAAACGTAAAAGTAAATATGCCATCAGGCGGATATTTATTCATCCAGCAAACAGAGGCTTTAACCGTAATCGATGTAAACAGCGGTAAATTTACAAGCTCATCAACACAGGATGAAACTATATTAAAAACCAATATAGAAGCAGTACATGAAATTGCAAGACAATTAAGACTTCGCAATATCGGCGGTATGATAATTATTGACTTCATTGATATGATGTCCAGAGCTGACAAACTTGCAATGTTAGAAGAACTTGAAATTGCACTTGAACCGGATAAAGCAAAACCTCAAGTCGGACAATTATCAGACTTAGGGCTTGTAGAACTTACCCGTCACCGTCAAGGTCAATCTTTATCAGAAATCTTTACAAAGAAATGTCCACACTGTCAAGGAAGCGGATGTTCAGTGATTGACTTTAATTTTGCAACACCGACAGCAGAAGGGGAATACAGAGCTAAAGCTGCTAAATTAAAACTGCCTGTAAACAACTTTAAGAAAAACAATAACAACAATAAACAAAATAATAAACCTCAAATGGAAGAGGCAACAGTTGAAAATGAAATTCAAGAACAAATTCCAACACCTGAAATTCAGGTAGAAAATCCGTCTGTCGTAGCATCTCAGGAAGCAGAAAAAACAGAGAAAAAGCGTAAAGGCAGAAAATCAAGATTTGAAAAGAAAGATACTTCAAAAGTTGAAACTCCTCTTGCTGTGACGGATGAAGTTCATACAGCAGAGACCGTCTTGAAAATAAACGAAGAAATCAAACCTGAAATTTCAGAAGAAGTTCTGGAAGCAAAAGCCGCAATAAACGAACCAAAAGTTAAGGAAAAACCGATTGAAGAAACAAAAATAGACAATGCGGCTCAACCGGAAGAAAAAAATGAAACTCAAGAAGAAGCGACTTCCGAATCAGACTCCGAGGCTGAAAAACCTGTTGAAGAAGTGAAAGAAGAAAAACAAAAAAGAACAAGAAGACCAAATCGAGGAGCTTCAAAACGTACAAGAACAAAGAAAACAACAAGTGAGGAAAAAGTTGAAGTTAAAGAATCTTAGTATAATAGCACTACTCGGATTAATAATGATATTATCAGCACAAGCAGGTATATGCACAGAAGAAATAGCACAGCACGTACCTGCTGTTGCTGATTCTATTCCAACAAAACCAGCAACCGGAATATCAATAACTGCATCTAAATTTGTTGTTACAATGATTGGAGTCCTGTTATCGTCTGTTATAATTTGGGCCGGATTATCTATATATAACAAATTCTTTGTAAAAAACAGTCTTCATAGTGCCTCCATGCCTGAAGATAATCTGAATACACCTAAAACAATAGAAGAAGCCGTAACTCTTTTTATAAAAAGAAATAAACTAAAATAAAGGAGTCTTATGAAAAAATTATCTGCAAGCGGAGCTATAGGATTATTATTAACACTCCTAATATTTGCTGTGATTTTTATCTTGTTAATGCCATCAATAAAAAGCTCAACATCAAACAATCTGAATACTTCAACAATTAAGCAAGAAAGTATTGAAGATGAAGTTAATCAAAAATTAAATGAAATTCAAAACATGCGTAACCGAGCGATAGAACAACAAAACTCAATTGAGTATTAATTAAGAACTATACTCTAAGTTTTTCATTGGCTTTCAATAGATTGTCTTCTTCAATAATTCTAATCATACTACGCAAGATTGAATTATAAGGAGTAGGGATATTATGTTTTTTCCCGAATTCTATCACTGTACCTGCAAACATCTCAACCTCGGTTTTTCGTCCGGCTTCAACATCTTGCAGCATTGAAGTTTTTCCTTCAGGAATCATTGTGTGAAGGTGCTGAACGGTTTCTTCTATCATTGTATCAGTATTACGGATACCTTCAGCCTTTGCAATAGCACGTACTTCCTCCATAATTTTAATTGAAAAATCCATAAAATTATGATTTCTAAGCATTTCACCAAAAGTCATCTTTAAAATTGCAGTTGGCTGATTAGCAGAGACATTCAACATAAATTTAAGCCACATAGAACGTTTTATATCCTCAGGAATCGTATAATAAATACCGACTCTGTCAAAACATTCTTTAACCCTAAGGACATTTTCATTTAAATTATTTTCTGCTCCGAAAACAATATTATTCACATCGTCATGGATAACTGAATTACCTGTGCGAACTGAGCTATGCCCTATAAAATATGAATACAGAAGTTTGTCTTTACCATAAGCTGCAGCTATAATATCCTCACTTGTCACACCATTAAGTAAAGATATAATAATCGTATCCTCTTTAACACAATTTTTCATCTCACGGATTGCATCATCAAGACCGTTAAACTTTGTTGCTACAATTATCAAATCAGCTTTAAAACCCGTCTCAAAAGGTAATAAATAATTAAAATTTAAAAGCTTACCATTAAAAGATATAGGATTTTTTAAATATCGTTCTTTTCTGGCTTCATTAACAAGCACTCTAAAATTTTCGGCATCATATTGCTGAAATTTATCGGCATAAATTGCACCTATAGCTCCAAGTCCGCATACAATTACTTTTTCTATTTTTTTCATAGTTTTCATTTTAACACCTAAATTTTTAATAAGATTAATTCTGAATATATTTTTTATATGCAAATTTATCTTAACATTTTTATACAAACTGTAAATTCAATTATATAAAAAAACTTTATATAAATACATAGGTAGTGTGTCTATAAAATTTAGTGTGGAAAAATAGTGTCGATAGAATTTTTAAGACCTCTGTTTCAAAACGGAGTAAGCGTAAACAAATTAGGAATAAATTATCAGAAATCAAATGTAAGTTTTAACGGAGAACTTACATCTGATAAATTTGAAAGTAATTCTACAAACCGCTACACATCAGAATTTTATTTAAGAAAAGCAATACAGACCAATCCCAAAATCGAAAAAATTCTTAATGAAGTGGGGGTACCTGCCAAATTAAACATGCAGCAACTAAACAATCTGCTAAACAACCATGCTTCAGACACGAAAAAAATCGCAGAAGGAATTGCAGACAATTTACCTTTTTCGCTAAAAAATAAAATTAACTTAAAATCAATATCAGACGGTGCTTACTTACACGATTTAGGAAAAGCATTGATTCCTGAAGAAATTCTCAATAAAAACGGAAAATTAGACGCATTTGAAACTGAAATTATGCACAGACATTCAATTTTAGGATATGAACTTTTAAAAAACAGCGATATTGATAAAACTACCTTGAACATAATAAAAAACCATCATCAAAACGCTAAAAAAACAGGTTATCCGTTTGCAGACAAAAATTTCAATGCAGACTTAAACTTACAAATTGTATCAATAGCGGATAAATATTCCGCTCTAACAGAAAAAAGAGCATATAAAGAAGCTATGGACGAAAAGACGGCACTTACCATCATATATAAAGATGTAAAAGAAGGGAAACTGCACCCGTTTGTATTCAAGGCTCTGGTAAACTACATAAACAAAACATCCGCTGGAGTCACTTCCTCATATTGACTTAAATAAAAAAATCATTAGTTTATATGATATCAAGGTAGTAGTTTAAACATATAATAAGGGTATCAGGACAAGGGTAGAGTGTAATTATGTTTTCAAAAATGATACAGAATTTATTGTCATCAAGCGGTAAATCAGCTGCAATGCAAAGATATGCAGCTTTAAGCAATCAAGTACGCAATATACAAGATCAAATATACGGACCGCAACAACCAACTGCCCAAAATCCTATGGATGCAATTTACCCTGCAAACAAAAAAAATGTACAATCATTTGAAAACATTCTACAGTCAAGTAAATCAACAGATTTCGGTAATTTACTTCTATGTCCTCAAGCCATGAATGTAAAAGCCAATATAATAAAAAATGCCCCGTCGCAAACTTTCAATAATGCAATAAAAGAAATAAGTGCAACTCCAACTATCGGTTCTGCAAACCAAGTAAATACAACAGCCAAATCGCAGATATTAGATATGATTTCAAAAGTATGCGAAAAACATGGTGTTGATGAAAAGTTAGTAAAAGCTTTAATAAAACAGGAATCAGGCTTCAACGCAAAAGCAACTTCAAAAGTCGGAGCAATGGGATTAATGCAGCTCATGCCGGCAACTGCAAAAGGTTTAGGGGTGCAAGATGCATACAATCCGTTACAAAACGTTGATGGCGGAGTAAGATATTTAAAATCAATGCTTAACAAATATAACGGAAATATTATACTAGCTCTTGCCGCATATAACGCAGGTCCTGGTGCTGTTGATAAATATGATGGAGTTCCTCCATATCCGGAAACTCAGAATTATGTAAAAAATATTCTTGCAAATTATCTGTAACCTTTTTGCATAAAAAAACAGTTTTTGATACAATACTCGTATAAATCTGTTTATTAAGGAAAGGGATATATGAAATTTTCATCATCATTTAAAGTGGGACTATTAACTCTAATAGCATTGGTATTGCTTTTAGGAATTGTATTAAGGGTTAAAGGTCGTGCATTATCATCAGCTGAAAGGATAGAAGTAAAATTTCAGGATGTTAACGGCATGCGTCCTGGCTCTGCAGTTCAAATGATGGGATTAAGAGTAGGACAGGTTGAAGAAGTGACCCCAGTAATTACAGGTGAAAATAATTATGTAAAGGTCAAATTTGTAATTACAGAACCTGATATAGATATCCCTCCTGCATCATTGTTTAGTATTCAGCAATCAGGGCTTATAGGAGAACTTTTCTTGGAAATTACACCTCCTAAGACTAAAACTCTATATATACCTATGAATAGTAAAGATATTTTGTATAAAGACGACTTAGTTGAAATGAAACTTAGTGATAAATATCATGATGTCGGAATTATTAAAAATATAGAAACAGTATCAACAGAAGCCATTCCACCTGCAGACAGAGAAAGAATAAAAACAAAATATGCTTATAAAATAGATTACACCGTTAATCTTCCCGGGCTGCTTCTTCCTGAATTTGTAAAAGGAAAAACTATAACGACAAAAAGCGGCAATAAAAAACTTAGAATATCAACACTTGACGATACCGTATTGCCATTTCCTCAGCAAGATTCAAAATATACAATCATTGAACCTATGAGAATAGCAGACTTTATGGATTGGCAATACAAAGCTGCAGAAACTTTAACTGAAACAAACCAAAAAATTAATCAGTTATTGTCAGATCAAACGATAGCAGAACTAAAAGCAACAGTTATTAACCTCAATGATATAACATCTCAAGCATCCACTACGGTAGAAAAAGTAAATAAACTGCTTGATGATTCGAGAGGTGATATCGACGAATTAATGGCACTAATGAACCAAGCAACAAATGACTTTAACAAATTATCAGAAAACATAAACAACATAATAGGCGACCCTGAATTTAAGCGTTCAATATATTCAGCCTCAAATTCAGTAGAACAATTAGCTAATAACTTGAACAAGATTATGGGCAATGAACAAGAAGCTCAGCAAATGGCTCAGGACATAAGAACTATCGCTCATAATATTAATGAAATCAGTGCTTTTGTAAATTCGATGACAAAAGACACCGCACTAAAACGCAAACTTACAATGACAGTAGATAACGCAAACAGTGCAATGGCACAAATTACAACAACACTTGCTACAGTAAATCAGGTAACACCTGAAAACAAGACTCAATTGCAGACATTATTGGAAGAAACTTCAGCTACTGCTTGTAATCTAAGAAAATTCTCAGAAAAATTAAATAAACGTTTCCTTCTTTTCAGATTAATGTTCTAACTTTAATCAAATCTGAAAACGCTTACGGTAGAAATTATGAAAAATTTAAAAACAGAAATTACAAAAATTCACTATAATAAAGAAGCAAAAGGAGCTTTTGTAAAACTTCTGGAATTCGCATCAATTTTTTACGGAATAGGAAGCGGATTAAAAAATCTTCTCTATGATAAAAAAATTATTAAACCGAAAAAAGTTAACGCCTATGTAATTTCTGTAGGGAATATCACAACAGGCGGAGTCGGAAAAACTCCTGTTGTAGCAGAAATAGCAAAATACCTTATAGCCAAGGAAGAGAAACCTGCCATTATTTCAAGAGGATATGGAGGAAAACTTTCTAATAAACAAATTAATCTAATATCAGACGGGGAAAAAACATATTATAATGCAAATCTGGCAGGCGATGAGCCATTTTGGCTTGCCGAAAATGCAAAAGGTGCAATAGTTGTCACGTCTAAAAATCGTTATAAAGCATCAAAATATGCTATAGAGAAGTTCGGAGCAAATTATATAATCCTTGATGACGGATTCCAACACAGGAAACTATACAGGGATCTTGATATAGTGCTATCAGACAGTGAAAAAGGCTTCGGAAATGAAAAACTGCTTCCTGCTGGCCCGCTAAGAGAAGGCTCTGAAGCATTTAAAAGAATTGATAAAATGGTTATAGTAAGCAAAAATATCGACCACACTCGAGCTGAAAAAATCACCAAAATAACCGCAAAGCGAATGAAAATTCCAACTTTTCTATGCAAAACAGAACCGGATTATATTTATAATATTAAAACAGGAGAAAGACTTCCCAAAAATAGTGAGATTACGGCAATATGTGCAATAGGACAGCCAGGGCAGTTTTTTGATTTTCTTGAAAACTATACAATAAAAGAAATGATTCCTTTTGATGACCATCATCAATATGAATTAAAGGATATAGAAAATATCAAAGGCAATATAGTTACAACGGAAAAAGATGCGGTTAAATTACAAAAATTCAATAAAGATAGTATCTACGCACTAAAACTAAAAATCAACATTGATATAGAAGCCCTACTTTCTTAATTGAATTTTATAGGATAATCGTCAGGAATATCCCAATTATTTTTCTCTATAACGAGTCCACATCCAACAGCACTAGTATTTCTACAATATGTATAAACACCGTCAGTTTTATACGGATACTGATAAGTTGACATTTTTACTACATTTTTATCAGGAACAAGAACAAACATAAATAAGTCATACCCATAAAGATTAGGTTTATTCACTCCATTTAAATCCACATGGAGTACCAGTCTGCCATATCCATCAAAACCTGAATAATAAAAAATACCATTTAACAAGCTGATAGGATAATAATTTGCAGAACTCATTCCAACATTACTACCATTAGGTTGGTGAGGATAATAAGGAGAAGGATATCTAGGATATCCCATTTGTGATGCTTCATAAGCGGCTCTTTCTGAAGGTTTAGCATTTTTCACATACGGAATTAAATATTTATCAATGAAAGCCTTTCTTGCTTCAGGTTGGTCGAAATTGTCAATATACTCCCAATTCCTCATATCTCCATAATCTGCTACAGCAAGTTTAAAAGCATTATTAATTGTTGCATAAGCAGTTTTTAATTTTGTAACGGTCTCAACCTTTTTATGTTTTCCAATAAGAACCGGTATAGTCATAGCAGCAACAACCCCTATAATTCCGAGCGTAATTAATACCTCTGCCAGAGTAAAACCTTTTTTCATACAACCTCACAATTAAAATTTATTAAATTTTATTTAACTACACATGAATTTATTCTACTGTAATTTATTTTTATGTCAAGTTGTCATCATAAAGGTATAATTAAAAACATGATTACAGTAAAGCTATATGAACTAATTTGGCAGCATAAAGTAAAGGGTTACGAAGTAGCTGAAGCAACAGATTTAAGCAAAGCAACCATTTCAAAACTCGTAAAAGGTGAAAATATTGATGTCAAATTAAGTACAATAAATAAACTTTGTAACTATTTTAAATGTGACATCAAAGATGTGATTGAATATACTCCTGATTAATGTTATTATTCAAAATAATAAGGAGTTTTAGTAATGCCTCAACTAACTGAAACTGAAAATATTAATGAAATAGTGGATTTACTTAAAAAAGCCGATGAGCCTAAAAGTGATTTCGTGAAGCTGATGGATACATTTAATGATCCATATCTTGTTTTAATATCCTGTATTTTGAGTCTAAGAACCAATGACAAAACGACATACCCTGCAACACTAAGAATGCTGGAATTGGGACGCACGCCTGAAGATTTTGCTAAATGCGACTTAAAAGAACTTGAAAAAGCAATTTATCCTGTAGGTTTTTATGCAAACAAAGCAAAACAAATAGTAGAATTATCTCAAAGACTTGTAAATGAATATAATTCGCAAGTTCCTGACTCAATAGAAGAAATGATAAAATTTAACGGAGTCGGCAGAAAAACAGCCAACCTTGTTATGAGCAGAGGATTTAATAAGCCAGCAATTTGCGTAGATGTTCACGTTCATAGAATATTTAACCGCATTGGATACGTAAAGACAAAAACTCCTGAAGAAACT
Organism: uncultured bacterium; assembly: GCA_949282215.1. Classification (GTDB taxonomy): domain Bacteria; phylum Cyanobacteriota; class Vampirovibrionia; order Gastranaerophilales; family Gastranaerophilaceae; genus Scatousia. The sequence continues at coordinate 64,698 of CASDPF010000005.1, forward strand.
GAATTTGCATTAAGGGAAAAACTACCGATAAAATACTGGATAGATATAAATACTCTTCTTGTGACGCACGGACAAAACATTTGCAAACCGATAAAACCAGAATGTGGAAAATGCCCTATAAATAATTTGTGTAAAAAATTTATATAACATTTTTTAATAATTAAGCAAATTTTTAAATATTTGTTTTTTATACAGAAAAATAGGAGATAAAAAATGTATACACAACGAATTACATTTAACGGAAGGTTTAGTATGTTAACACCAAAGACATCAAAAAAAACACTATCTCATTATACCGCACATAATGGCATTAAGCAGATATACGAGCCTCCGAAACCGACCAAAATGCAGCAATTTATAAAAAACATAAAATTCTTTTTTAAATTAAACAATCCATTTAGAAAATCTTAACTAACTTGATTTTAGACTCATGCTGTGCGATAATAACACTAAGATTGTACTTGTTTTTGGGTTAAAGGAAATACAATCATAGTGTTATACATATAGATAATAGGAGTGCGAAATGAGTGTAGGAAATCCTCATAAAATCGACACATCAAAACTGGATGAAATCATCAATTCATACGAAGGTAAAAAGTCCAATTTGATAGCGATTTTACAAAAAGTTCAAGAAGTATACCGATATCTTCCTGAAGAAGCAATGATTTATATCGGAACAAAAATGGAAGGGCTATCTCCTGCAACAGTATATGGAGTAGCCACTTTTTATGCACAATTTTCACTTGAACCTAAGGGTAAATTTGAAATTAAAGTATGCGACGGTACAGCCTGCCACGTAAGAGGTTCAATGCCTGTACTAAATGCTATTAAGGCAAGACTAGACCTGACAGACGGTAAAATGACAACTGATGATGGTCTATTCTCGCTTGAAACAGTAAGCTGCCTCGGAGCTTGCGGACTTGCACCGGTTGTTGTCATAAACGGAAAAGTTTATCCTCAGATGACATCAGATGCAATAAAAATAGTTTTGGATACCCTTTTAAAAGAGGACAGATAATATGGAAAAAACAGCATTAAATATTGATATCAAACAAGAGCAGGCAAAAGCTCAAGAAGAAATAAAAAAACAAGGTCTGAGAGTTCTTGTATGTGCAGGAACAGGATGCGTTGCAAACGGCTCATTAAAAGTTATTGAAAAATTTAAAGAACTTGGAGCAGATGTATCACCATTAACAGACTACGATAAAATGACAATTGTCCCTACAGGATGTCATGGTTTTTGCGAACAGGGAGTTCTTGTACTAATTCCTGACAAACACGTAGTATATGTAAAAGTAAAACTGGAAGATGTAGAAGAAATTTACCAAAGCCATATACTTAATGACCAACCTGTAGAAAGACTTCTTTACACAGACCCGAAAACACATGAACATGTTCACAAATCAGAAGATATTAATTTCTACGCAAAACAAACAAGAACAGCACTTGCTAACTGCGGACATATTAATGCTGAATGCATTGATGAAGCAATTGCAGTAAGAGGTTATGAAGCATTAGCAAATGTCATTGAACAAAACGATCCTGATGCTGTAATTACAGAAATTGAAAAATCAGGACTTCGAGGCAGAGGAGGCGGGGGCTTCCCGACCGGTCGCAAATGGAGATTTACAGCAGCGAATAAGGGTGGAAAATCTTACGTGGTATGTAACGGCGACGAAGGCGACCCTGGAGCATTCATGGATAGAAGTATTATGGAAGGGGATCCGCATAAACTTCTTGAAGGTATGGCAATAGCAGCTTTTGCTATCGGTGCTGATGAAGGTTATATTTATGTACGTGCAGAATACCCACTTGCTATTAAACGATTAAGAAAAGCTATAGCTGACGCTGAAGCCAGAAATTTCTTAGGTAAAAATATTATGGGTAGTAATTTTTCATTTACTCTTCATATAAAAGAGGGTGCTGGGGCATTTGTTTGCGGTGAAGAAACAGCTCTAATTGCTTCAATAGAAGGTGAAAGAGGAATGCCAAGACCGAAGCCGCCATTCCCTGCAAATAAAGGCTTATTTTGCAGACCTACATTAATTAATAACGTAGAAACACTCGCTAATGTACCTGTAATTATGCTAAAAGGTGCAGATTGGTTCTCATCATTCGGTACAGAAACTTCAAAAGGTACAAAAACTTTCGCTTTAACAGGTGAAGTAAATAATACAGGTCTTATTGAAGTTCCTATGGGTACAACATTAAGAGAAATCGTATTTGATATCGGAGGCGGAATCAGAGGCGGTAAAAAATTCAAAGCAGTCCAGATCGGAGGACCTTCAGGCGGATGTTTGACAGAAGAACATCTCGATATTCCAATGGATTATGACAGCTTAATAAAAGCCGGAGCAATGGTAGGCTCAGGCGGTCTTGTTGTTATGGCAGAAGATACTTGTATCGTAGAAGTAGCGAGATTTTTCATGAACTTCACTCAACATGAAAGCTGCGGAAAATGCGTTCCTTGCCGTGAAGGTACCAAAAATATGCTTAAAATCTTAGAAAAGATTGTAGCAGGTAAAGGTGAAATGAAAGACCTCGACTTATTGGAAGAACTGGCATTATCAGTTAAAGAAGGTTCTTTATGCGGTCTTGGAAAAACAGCTCCAAACCCAGTACTTTCAACTTTAAAATACTTCAGAGATGAATATATTGCACATATTAAAGACAAAAAATGTCCGGCCGGAGTTTGTACAGCAATGAAAAAAATTGTAATTCAACCTGAATTATGTAAAGGATGTACAAAATGTGCCAGAACATGTCCTGTCGGAGCTATCGAAGGTACAGTTAAGCAACCTCACCATATTAATCAAGAAAAATGTATTAAATGTGAAGCCTGCTTAACTAATTGTCCATTTAGAGCAATAGTTCTTGAATAACAAATAATAATAAGTAAAAGGAAAATAAATTATGACAGATAAAAAAACATTATTCATAGACGGTAAAGAAGTTGAATTTACAGATGAACCGAATTTGCTTGAGGTTATAAGAAAAGCTGGAATGAATGTTCCGACATTCTGTTACCGTCCTGATTTAACACAATTTGGTGCATGCAGAATGTGCGTTGTAGAAGTAGAAGGACGTGGAATCCAATCATCCTGCACTATGCCGCCTGAAAACGGGTTAAAAATTCATTTAAACACTGAAAAGACAAGAAGAATAAGAAAAACAGTTCTTGAACTGCTTCTTGCAAATCATGACAAAGAATGCTTAACATGTGATAAATCCGGAAATTGCGAGCTACAAAAATACGCAGAAGAATATGGGATAAGAAAAATCAGATATGCAGAAAAACAACCCGATGAATACTTGCCAATAGATGACAGCTCTCCATCATTGGTAAGAGACCCTAATAAATGTATTCTATGCGGAGCTTGCGTAAGAGCTTGTGCAGAATTTCAGGGACACGCAGTTTTAGGTTTTGCAAACAGAGGCTCAAAAACCGTTGTACAACCAATGAACGGCAGACCTCTCGGACAGGTGGATTGTGTAAACTGCGGGCAATGTGCAGCGGTTTGCCCTACAGGAGCATTAACCATCAAATCAGAAATTGAAAAAGTTTGGAGTGAAATTACAAATAAAGAAAAAACCGTTGTAGTCCAAATGGCACCTGCAACAAGAGTAGCACTCGGTGAAATGTTCGGATTAAAACCTGGTGAGAATACTATAGGATTAATGAATGCAGCACTTAGAAAAATAGGCTTTGACAAAGTCTTTGATACTAATTTTTCTGCAGATTTAACTATTATGGAAGAGGCTACAGAATTTTTAGAAAGACTAAAATCAGGTCAAAATCTGCCATTATTTACATCCTGCTGTCCGGCATGGATTAAATATTTGGAAGATCAACACCCTGATATGCTTCATCATTTATCAAGCTGCAAATCTCCAATGTCTATGCTTTCACCGGTATTAGTTGATTTATTACCTAAACAACTTGGAATTGAACGTGAAAATCTTGTAGTAGTAGCTATTATGCCATGTACAGCTAAAAAATATGAATGCAAACGACCTGAATTATCAAGAAACGGGCGACCTGATACAGATTATGTATTAACGACTCAAGAGCTCGGCAGAATGATAAAAGAAGCCGGAATAAGCTTTGAAGCTTTAGAACCTGAAGAACATGATTCTCCATTTGGCGAATATTCGGGTGCTGCAACTATATTTGGAGCTTCTGGCGGTGTAGCAGAAGCAGCAGTTAGAACAGCTTATGAATTTGCAACAGGAGAACCTTTGTCTAATGTAGATTTCAGACCTCTTAGAGGAACTAAAAATCGCTCAAGAGATGTTGAGTTAGATTTAAAAGGCACAAAACTTATAGTAAGAGTTGTATCTACATTAAAAGAAGCAGAAAAATCAATCCAAGAAATTAAAGCAGGAACAGCACCATTCCAAATGCTTGAAGTAATGGCTTGTCCTGGAGGCTGTATTAACGGAGGAGGCCAGCCTAGAAGCTGTGATGACAGTAAAATAAAAGGAGAAAGAGCTGAAGGCTTATACAAAGAAGACAGCGAACTCCCTTTAAGAAAATCACATATGAATCCTTCTATACAAAAACTTTATAATGAATATCTTGAATATCCGAACTCGCATAAAGCACATGAGATATTACATACAATATATTCAAATAAATTTATCGGTTCATATAAAGATATCTAAACTAATAAACGAAAAACTCCCGATTTATAAAATCGGGAGTTTTTTTATTCTAAATTACTTCTAATACTAAAGTTACTATTTTACAACTTTGATTATATCAGCAGTAATATCATCCCCACCATAAAGGACTACACCTTTTGCCAAAACTAAATTATAATTCTTAGCTTTAGCTTGAGTTTCTATGGTAGCAGAAATATTTTTATCAATAGCTGTTAATTTAGTAGTATATTCTTTTTCTAATTTATCTCTTTTGGTTAATAATTCTTTAGAATATTTATCTTCAAGAGCTTTTTTCTTCTTTTCATCAGTTACAGCAGCAACATCTTTTCTGGCTTTTTCAACATATTTTACAATTTCAGTAGCTTTTGCCTGCTGTTCTTTTTTTAGAGCTTTAACTTGAGCTGAAGAAGCAACAACTTTTGATACATCAACAACCGCAACTTTATAACTTGGCGGAATATCTGACATTGCAAAGTTATTAACAGTCATACCAATCACAAATGCTGCAAGACCAATTGTAACCATTCCTAATTTTTTCATTTTTCCTCCTTTATAACCTCTGTATTCTACGAGCTGTTGTACACTATTATAATGATTTTAATAAATACACCTCATTTAAAAATGTGAACTTTTTATAAGCATCTTTACAACTCATTAGCAATCCTTTATAATAATAACAGGTCAATTACCAAAGTTGCTAATTTATAAATTTTTGTAAATATATCGCAATAAAAATTTAGATTTTGTTTTTATTTAAATATCTAAGTTAGAGAATAGAAATAAACTGAATATACAGTACAAACAGAAGGTGTATGATGGAAAAGAATCAAATTAAAATGAATTTATCAAAGGCAATATTGGGTCTATGTGCCACATTTGCCCTTGCTATTCCTGCATCTGTTACCCCAGTATTTGCGGCACCTGACATCCCGATTTTAAACCAAATCCAGATGGAAAGTGGCACAAATTATAAACACAATACAGATTCTTTGGAATTTAAACGAGATCAACAATATTTACAAGACGATTATAATCGTTATGAACGCAGAAAAAATGCTGTTCAGAATCCTAGTAAAGAGAATCAGGTCATAAAAAACTATGATCCGAATGGTTCGTTAATGCAAGCACAGGTCGAGGATATCGATACGAAAGGCGTATATGTTAATTCTGTAGAGGTTTCGCCTTCTGAAATTTTAACAAAAGAGGAAATTGACAATATCATTAGACCTATTATTGGTAAAAACGTATTTATCGGTGATATAACAAGCGTAGTAAATCAAATTAACCAGTTATACGCATCAAAAGGTTTTGTAACAGCAAAAGCATTTTTACCGGAACAGACTGTTACGAACGGTAATATATACATTGAGCTTGTTGAAAGCCGTGTTGGTAACATAACCGTTCATGAAAATAAATATACAAGAGATAAATATATTACAGACAGATTGCCTCAGAAAAAAGGGGATTTGTTTGATATTGTAGAATTAGAAAAAGATATCTTGGACTTCAACCGTTACAATGAAGGAGTAAACCTTTCAGCTAACTTAAAAGCCGGTGAAGCAGACGGAACTACTGATATTGAAATTACGGCTCACGAAAACTTCCCGTTCCATTTAGTTGGAGTTATGGATAATGCAGGTCGTTACACCACAGGTAATCTAAGAGGCGGTGCAATGATTTACGCAGACAGCCTTTTCCACAACAGAGATAAGTTATCCATAGGATCTTATTTCAGTGGAGGTTCTGTCAGCCCGTTTGTTGATTATAACATCCCAGTTAACAGAAAAGATGGACGAGTAGGTTTCTTGTTTACCTCAGGACTTTCAAAAATCAGATACGGTGAATTTTCTGACTTAGACTTAAGAAGTAAAGCATATATGTATTCACTTTACTATTCACAACCGATTATCAGAAAACCTGGTTTTGAATTAAAGACTTATACTGCTTTAAACTACAAAAGAGCAAGAACTACAATGGGCTTCCTCAAAAACTTTGGACTTGACGACGAGCTAGGACTGGATCAGGTTACGAGTGTTGATGTAGCATTGAATATGCGTAAAGATACTAAATACGGTATTTGGTATTTAAACCAAGGTGTAAGCTATGCAGCTCCAATATTTGATAATGATTCAAACTATGTAAAAATTTCAGGTGGTGCTGTCAGGTTGCATGATTTCTCTCACGGTTTTATAGGTCAAATGAGAGCAAATTATCAAGTTATACCTAACAACAAGCATATTCCATATATTGACCAATTCCAAGCAGGTGGTTTGGCAACTGTAAGAGGATATTCTGAAGGTCTTATGATTGGTAAGAACGGTTTCTACATCAGCAACGAATTGATGTTCCCATTATTGCCACGTGAAATCACAAGCCCTCGTTCAAAAGAAAAAATGTCATTCATTGGTAAATATATTAAAGGTGCTGTATTTGCCGACTTTGGCGGAGTATTCCCTTCTACCGGTGAAGATTACTATGATGACAATTACTTTATGGCATCACTTGGTATGGGCTTGAGAGTTCAATTACCTGGTGATTTAACAGGTCGTTTATATTGGGGCTTCCCATTAATTAACCACTCTTGGGAAACTGACCACAAAATCGGACGTTTCCACTTTGAATTGACAATGGAACCTAACTTTGATGCATTGTTAAGGAACAGATCAACTGCTAAAGCAGTTAAGGCTCAACCAGTAGGTCCGTCAGAACCTGTTAATAACTACGATGATATTCGTCACTATGACTACTTTAATGACGGCGGTGGCGGCTCATTATAGAGCTATGACATAAAAGTAAATAATAACTTGAAAAATAACACCTTTGGTTCTAAACTAAGGGTGTTATTTTTATGGGAGAGGTAAAATGAGTAAAGGTATATTTATAACAGCAACGGGAACTGATGTAGGAAAAACATTTATCTCAGCACTTCTTGTAAAAAGAATGAGAGGACTAGGGAAAAATTGCGGGTACTATAAACCTGCATTAAGCGGAGCGGAATTAAAAAACGGACAATTAATCCCCGGAGATTGTGAATTCGTACTTAAAACAGCAGGTATTAATGCAAACCCGTCCGATTTTGCTTCGTATATATTTAAAACAGCTGTATCACCGCATTTAGCCGCTGAAATTGAAGGAGTATCAATTAAAAAAGAAAAAATACTAAATGACTTTCAAGATAAAAAAGAAGAATATGATTATCTTGTTGTAGAGGGTGCTGGAGGCATTATATGCCCGTTTAACTTAAAAGATGAACAAATTATATTGCCTGATATAATAAAACTTCTTGGATTGGATATAGTTATTGTCTCAGATGCAAAATTGGGTTCAATTAATAATGCGGTACTAACTGTCGAATACATCAAAAATTGCGGAATAGACATAAAAGGAATAATTTTGAATAAATATAACGAAAATGATTTTATGCAGAGAGATAATAAAGAACAAATAGAAAGACTTACCGGAGTAAAAGTCATTGCCGAAGTAAAAGAAAATGAAAACAATCTTAATATAGAAAAAGAAGAAATTTTATCAATTTTTAAGGAGATATAAAATGGAATTTAGCGAGAATAGCAACTGGTCGAAACGAGATGTAAAATATATATGGCATCCCTGCTCACAAATGAAAGATTATGAAGAATTACCTCCAATTGTAATTGATCATGGGGAAGGGGTGTATCTTTATGACATAGACGGAAATAGATATGTGGACGTAATAAGCTCCTGGTGGTGCAATCTTCTCGGACATTGTAACCCGCATATTAATGAAGAAATAAAAAAACAGCTTAATTCCCTAGAACATGTTATTTTCGCAAATTTTACACATAAACAAGCAATAAGACTCTGCGAAAGATTAGCCAAAATTCTGCCAGAGGGACTATGCAAATTTAACTTTACAGACAACGGCTCATCAGCAATTGAAGCAGCAATGAAAGTTAGCTTCCAATACCACGAGCAAACTGGAAACCCTCAAAAAACACGTTTTATGGCATTATCTGAGGCTTACCACGGAGAAACTATTGGTGCATTATCTGTAGGGGATTGTGATTTATATACTGAACTATATAAGCCTATATTAATGGATATAGTAAGAATAGAAGGCCCTGACTGCTACAGATGTCCTTACGGAAAAGACAGAGATCACTGTAACTGTGAATGTGCACAAAAAGCGGAAGAAACTTTTGAAAAATACGGAAATGAAACCGCGGCACTACTTGTAGAACCGCTACTTCAGGGTTCTGCCGGAATGAAAGTTTATCCGCCGCTATACTTAAAAAAATTAAGAGAACTATGCGATAAATATAATGTACACTTAATAGCCGATGAAATAGCTACAGGATACGGAAGAACAGGGAAAATGTTTGCATTTAACCATGCAGGCGTATCGCCTGATATCATGTGTCTTTCAAAAGGTCTTACAGGCGGTTATATGCCTTGTGCAATGTTTGTTACAACACAAAAAATATATGATGCATTTTACGATGAATACAATACACATAAAGCATTTATGCACTCACATACATATAGCGGAAACCCGCTTGCCTGTGCTGCAGCTAATGCCGTTCTTGACATTTTGGAAGACGGAAGCGTATTGAAAAAAGCCAATGAAAATGCACTTTACTTTAATAAAATTATAAAAGAAAAGTTCGCCTCACATAAAAATGTTGGCGATATAAGACATATAGGATTAATAAACGCTATTGAACTGGTTAAAAATAAGACAACAAAAGAGCCATTTGATTCGAAACTCAGAACAGGTTATCAAATCTATAAAAAAGCCCTAAAAAAAGGCGTACTTCTCCGACCGCTCGGCGATATAATCTACTTCAATCCACCCCTAATAATTTCACGCAAGGATATGGCTTTCGTAACAGATGTGGCATTGGAATGCCTGCAAGAAGTTCTGCCTAACTAAGGTAGATTTTTAAAGTAATCCTTTTCTGACAGAGCCTTTTGTGCACAAAGAAGGCCATTTAAACCTGACGAGGAATTTCTATCACAGACAACACCGTACATCTCCGGATCCTCACTTTCATCCCACTTTGTATTTTTTGGAAAAGTTAACTTGCCAGTATTCGTATCAAACATAAATGTAAATAAATCATGTCCCCACTTATTCGGAGCCTTAAATCCGTTAATATCAACTGTCACCAAAAACGATTCATACTCACTTACATCTATATACAAAAGCATACCATCCCTTGTTCTAATCAAACCGTCGTCAATAAACCACCAAAGAGAATTGCCACTTCCGCCGGTATATGTTTGATAAGTGTTCTTTGCCCAGCTAATAAAAGTAGCTCTCGAATTAAAATAAGGACCACCACACTTGTAATCTGAACAATCCGTGGATTTTGCTATGTATTTTTGAAGCATATTGCGAAACGGACTTGCATCCACGGTAGAAGTTTTTTGAATAACATAACCCTCCTCAAAAACCATTCTGATACAAGCCTGATTTAAAGCAGAATAAGCTTTTTTAAAACGAGTCTCCAACTCCACCGCCTTATATTTGTTAACAAGTGACGGCAGCGTCATTGCTGCAACCACACCAATAATCCCCAGAGTAATTAACACTTCAGCCAAAGTAAACCCTTTATGTAAAAATCTTGTATTCCGACAAAAATATATTTGCATCTTTTTCTCCTTAATTTCTTAATTAAAATAGAAATTAAATAATTAATATATAAATCATTTAATAACATATTTTATTAACCAAGTCAAGAACACTATAATTAGGAGTATGCATATAAGAGAAAAAATAAAATCAATTCTGGCATTAAAATGTGTCACAATAACAAAACTCGCCGAACTTATGACAGAAAAGACCGGCGAAAGATATACTTTTCAGAGGATTTCGCATAAACTCAGATTAAACAGACTTACACTTGCTGAGGCTTATATAATTGCCGACATTCTCGGATATGATTTAGAATTTATTGAACGAAAAATATAAATTTTTGCCACAAAACACCCGATACTGGTCAATATTATTACTCAAAAAGCACACCATACCATACGCCTGACTAACAAGCGTATATTAAACACTTTTTAAAGACCACACACTCTCAACTGGCGATAAAAATTTTGAAACAAATCAACACTTCAATCGTCTATTATTTTAAAGATTTATCCTTCTGTAGTTAATTCTTCCCAAATGCTTGGTACTACGATTAATGCAGTGTAAACGATAAATCCGAACAGAATTAAGTTGATAGCTTCCATTAGAACTTCTCCTATAAGTCTACATGTAATATTATGCCCATGCCTGCTATCAATTTAACACTTTTTAACAAAATTTTTAAAAAATTTTTCATATAATAGAAGAAAGAGGAAAAAGATGGAAAAAAAACTGAAAGCATTATTTGAAAATTTATGCTGTTCACAATGTAAAACAGGATTTGACGAAGAATCTTTTATTATAAAACGAGAAGAGGCAGGACTTACTGTAACTCATCTGGTATGCAAAAACTGCGGGAAAAGCTTTGGTGTAGCTTTTTTAGGTTTTTCCGGCATAGATGTAAAAGACGAGTCAAAACTGGCTCTGGAAATCCAAGAAGGACCTGATCCGATAACCTATGACGATGTAATTGATGCTCATAGATTCATTCGCGATCTGGATGAGCACTGGGCAGATCACTTGCCTAAATAAGTTAATCCCATTCTGCGGATATATCACGGCGTAAGTAATCCATATTACCTTTGTTTAAGACCCAAGCTGTACACCCTGTACCATTGCCATTTGATGTACCTTTATATTTACATGTATACCCGTTATCACCTCCTTGCCATCCTGAAAGACCAATAGGCAAAATACTTTTTTTAGTGATGTAAAACCCAAAATAATCTATACCAGCTTGATTTGGATTTTTATACCCATTCAAATCAACATAAAGAACCCCACAAATATCTTTATACATTTCAGTCGTTAATTTACATCCAGTACCTTGCGATGGCATAGCAAAAGCAACACCGTTTGCCAAAATACCGCGAGCATACATTGAATGGTTTTTAGGAGAAAAACCATACTCACCGCCGCTTAAAGTTTTATACTGCTCCACAAAACATCCGTATTCGCCTCGACATGGTTCTCCTAACTTTAAATAAGGTGCAAAATAATCATAAAGTTTTTCTGCACCTTCAAGTGTTATAGCGGGATCAATATCCCAAAATTCAGCCGGTCCGTTTTCTTGTATAGCCATTAAATAAGCCTGTGAAAAAATTGAATAAGTCTGTTTTAATCTTTCAACTAACACCTTTTCCTGATATTTGGCAACTATAGCAGGCAATGTCATAGCTGCAACGATTCCTATTATACCAATTGTTATAAGCACTTCTGCAAGAGTGAAACCTTTTTTCATAATCAAAAAAATCCTCCTTTAATCTAATTATATCACAAAATGGATTTAGAATCCATTTACGGAATTAAATCTATAGGATTATTGTTTAATGAATGAAGATATACTAAATATATTTCGCCATAATTTAGAACGACTAAGAAAAAGATACGGATGCTCATGCAAACAACTATCAGAACTAATAGGCTGTGATTCTTCATATATAAGTAAAGTAGAAAATGGGAGAATAATCCCGCCATTAGATAAAATCATAGCAATTGCGGATTTCTTTGAAATAGAATTTATAGATTTATTTAAGAAAACTAATTAAACAATACCCCCACAATAGCAGCAGACATATAACAAGTTAAGGTACCCGCAATTAAAGCTCTAACACCGAGTCTTGCTAAATTTTTGCGTTGGTTAGGAGCCAATTCGCCAATACCGCCCAGCTGAATTGCAATAGACCCAAAGTTTCCAAAACTGCATAAAGCAAAACAAGTGATTAAATAACTTTTTTCAGAAAGAGCTTGCGGAAGATTTGTTAAATCAACATAAGCAACCATTTCATTTAATACAAGCTTGGTTCCCATAAGACTACCAACCGTAGTTGCTTCATGTAACGGAACTCCCATAAAGTAAGCAAATATAGCAAATAATTTACCCAAAATCATTCTTAATGATAACTGCGTCATATCAAATGATGAGAAATTAATATGCAAATATTTTACAAAAAGAATACCAAAACCTTTTAAAAACCAATCAATCATTGCAACTAAAGCAACAAGGGCTAAAATCATCGCAATAACATTAATTGCGACCTTCATACCTTCAGACGCACCTGCTGAAATTGCATCAAATACATTTATATAAGGTCGCTTTCTTTTACTATAAGAAATTTCAAAGTCTTCACTGGTCTCAGGCACATGAGTTTCAGGATAAATAATTTTTGAAATAACAAGAGCACCCGGAGCGGCCATAAAGGATGATGCCAAAAGATAATGAGCCGGAATTCCCATACCAATATAAATAGGCATAGTAGCCATTGAAATACACGCCATACTGCCTGCCATAGACGCAAGTAACTCAGAACGGGTTAACTTTGCCAAATAAGGTCTTATCATAATCTGAGCAGCAATCTGACCTACAAAAGCACTTGCGACATTTGATAGAGCTTCCGCACCGCTTACAGACATAATTTTATTCATGGCTCTGCCAAAAAGCGGAACAACTCGCTGCATAATTCCGTAATAATATAATATGTTAACTAAAATCATCATAAAAATAAGAGAACATATTAATTGCAGAGCAAAAACATTAGCTCCCAATCCCCATACAAGATTAAGTTTTTCACTATCAATCAGCGGTCCAAAAACAAACGCACCACCTTCTTTTGCAAAGTCTAAAATCTTTTGGATAAACATTCCGACATTCATAAATAACGCTCTGCCAAGAGGGACTTTGAAAATAAATATTGCAAGCCCGACTTGCAATAAAAACCCCATCCCGACAGTTTTATAATTTATAGCTTTCTTATTATTTGACATCAAAAAGCAAATAATAAAAATTAAAATAATACCCAAAATTCCAAAAAGTCTATCCATATACACCCTTTATAATAATATGTATTCAAATGAGAATTGCATATTAAAAATAACAATTACTCTGTACATAACAATCTTACTTTAAAGTTATACAAAAAACTTTAATTATTGAAAAAAGTTTACTTAATATTTTGTAACAATTACCCTGCTAGCTGTTGAAAAAAAACTTGTCAGCATTTTACTATAAATGCAGAGGATGAATTTTTCTGCAGCATGGTTAAATAGAAAAGGGGTATTCAATGCGTATTACTTCGGTTATACCGCAAATTTATGCGAGTAATTTAGAGAAACAACAAAACAACACACCATCAATTGCTATTAAAAATCCAAACTACAATAGCAATGTGAGGTCATTAAACTTTGTAGCACCGGCATTTATAGATCTTATAGCAAGAAAAAACAGAGTACCTTATATCACTCTGACATTTACAGGTGCTGAAAAAAATATTAACCAATTCGTATCCGATGCTCCAGAAAATAAAAGATACGGGTTAAATGCATATAATCATGGCGGACTAGGAGTTGTCGCACAAGAAGGACCAAATAACTGGAGATTAAACGAAAAAGCCGATGTTAGAGATTTCTCCCCTTATCATTCTTACGGAAATCCAGATGGCGGAGTTATAGTTGCTGAAGTAACAAGAGATGATAAAGGACATATAACAGAAAGACACCTGCCTCAAAATAAATTTCACCAAGCAGGACAAAATGAATCTTTGGAAGAAGTAGCTAAACGGCTCAATTTAAAAGCTGAAAACTTAGAATATGTTATTCAAGTTGAACCTGATACAAAAGGAAAATCCGAATTCGTAGTATTAAAAGATGAAAACGTAACAGGCTCATTCAAACGTGCCTCTGACACTGCAATAGATGAATTAAAAGAAATTAAGTACAGATTTTTCGGAACAGATGAATTTGCAGATCCTGTAGTAGTCGCAGAAAAAAAACTTGAAGCAAAAACTATAGATGAAATTTTAGCACCACACATAAAAAAAATTAAAGAAAAACTTGAAGCTGAAAATCACTATGAACAACAATTGAAAGAGTTAAACGAAGCTGATAACAGGAGTTTTCAAAAGGATCCGTATTCATTTGAACCAAATCCGAAGATTGAAGAACTTGAAACAGAATATCTTAACAAAATTAATGAAGAATTAAAAAAGATTAAAGCTGAAACTGATGACGAATTTTACAAAGCAATAGAAACTCAAGATTATAAAGATAAACTTGCAAAAATAAGAGAAAACGCAGCAGAAGCTGTTTCTGAAAGAAACACAACATATTTTATTCACACGGAAGATTTAGCAAAATTTGAAAACGCTTATGGCATCAATGCAAAAGGTGGCGGGACTTACGGAGCCTATGGTGCCTATGGAGCTTACGGAGCTTATGGAACAGAAGGAAGTCATGATGGTATAAAACATGTAAGTACCAACGTATTTTATGCTGACAATAACAGAGCACTTGTAGAAGGTCTTCCGCAGTTAAATACCAAAGAACACGGGAATTTTAACCCTGCAAACTTTTGGTTACACGACCGTCCTGCATTTATGGTAATGCACTATATAGCAGATAAATCCGCAGCAGGAAATGAATACTACAATGGCGGAATAAAAGCTCACGGAACTTTCCACAATCCAGGTCGAGATTATCAGGGGTGGATGAATAATCCGTTTGAATTTTTCAGACTTGTGGCAAATGAACAAGATGTAGAAGAATTAAGAAACCACCCGCAAATAAGAGATTTAAAATACATAGAAAAAAATTGGGATAGATTCTGTCCTAAACCTGGCGAAGAACTAACAGCAGAAGCAAAATTCGCAAAACAAATCTTTGATCCGTATTTTAAAAACTTTATGGATGACTTTGGAACTTATAACATCTCAATGACACCTGTTGCCGCAGTAAAAGAAGATGGTAAAAACTTTACTGCAGGTACAGTATCAATGAACTACGGTAAAGAAATGAAAAACCCAGACACACCTGAAATTGCATTAGGTATGACAAACAAGCTTGCTGAAATTGAGACACACGACGTTACAAACGGAAGTACCCCTGCAAACTTACAATTAGACAATCCAAAAGCAAATTTCCATAGAAAAGGTCATCCAAATATCCTTTCAAAACTAAAACGAGGCTTCCAAACTTATAATTATGAATACGAATTAGATAAAGATGGAAAAATAATAAAAGATAATATTGATGAAGTATTAAAAGCTAAAGAAAATAATACAAAATGGCTGCTTAATATAATAGACCATGCCTACCAGACCGGCGGACAAAACGGGGTAACAAAAGTATTTTGCAGTGACGCTCAAATAAGCAATGGAGCTACAGTAATAGGACATCTTTCAGGATTTAAGACAGGTGATAAACTCTTTATGGGTTGGGGCAGACCTGATCCTCAGAAGAACTTCCCTGCTTCTGTAGGTGCAATAAAAGAATATTTTGAATTTTTGAAAGATAAAAATATCCCTGATGAAGTAAAATTAAGAACAAAAGCTATTTTTGGAGCCGGGACGTGGGATTCTGGAGCTCAAGAATATAAATGGATTAAAGACCTAATTGAAGTCCAGTTACCAAAAATTGATAACGGAAAATACGTAGGGAATATAATGTATGTTAACAACTTCTTCTCTAACAGATTAGTCGGTTGTGCAACTTGGACATTATTCTCATCAAGATTTGAGCCTTGCGGAATTACGCCGTTAGAATCATTTGCATCAGCTACTCCGTGTATTTCAATTAATACAGGAGGTTCTCCAGATTTTATAAATAACATGAGAGGTTTCTTAACTAAAAACCCTTACTTGTTAAAAAGAGAAAGACTTGAAGAAATATTAGGAGAAAAACTGAACTTCAACGGAGATCCGGGACATGATGCAAATGTCTTAGACGGAGCACGTTGGAAAAATGCGACATTTGAACTGAAAGATTGTATCACAATGGCAATGCAATCCAGCGATGAAGAATTTAGAAAAGCAATCCAAGAACAATTAAGTGAAGAACTAAAAAAACAAAATGTTATACCATATAAAGAAATGGTACAAAATGCAGGTCTTCAACGAGACAAAATGGATTGGCACCAAAATGCCGACTATAACGGAGGCAAGACTGCCAACGACCGTTATATGAATGAAATATTCGAACGTAATAAGGGCATGGAAGCAAGAAACAAATCGCCAATGAAACGTTTAGTCGGAAAATTTGGAACTGCAACAGAAAAAATTGTTGTAGAAGCAGAAAATGCAACAGTAGCAGCATCAACATCAAAATTAGGCAAGATTGTTGCATTCAGCATCCTTGGAACTGCAGCCATCGCATCTGGCGGATATTACTTCTTTAAACGCCACCAGAAAAAGCACGGATTTAATAAACCGGTAGAAGAAAAAACTTTTACAAAAATCGGATAAGAAAATTTAATAAAAACTATTGACAATAAATTTTGTTCTTGTTAAATTAATCTTACTGGGACTGGCCGACAGGGTGGTGCCGGAATGGGGCGGGAAGCTCTTGACTGGAAGATTAGACTTTCCAATAAACTGATTAACCCCTAAGATTAAAAGAAAATTAAATAGCATTGCAAATAAAAAAATTGCGCTTGTAGCTCAGCAGGTAGAGCACTCCCCTTTTAAGGGATAGGTCGCGCGTTCGAATCGCGCCAAGCGCAAATTTTTATATTGATTTTTAGTTTAATGCTCATATTTTTAACAAATTTATTTGTAATATTTAACGAAAACTGATTTACCTAAATATATAAATAAATTCGGTTTTTATGCTAAAATACTACAGTAAAGGTGATTTATGATTATAGAAATAGTCAAAGGATTAAATACTTTTAATTCATATATACTAGGTTGGTCTAACAGAATAATAGAGCAACTTGCGTTGGCGGAATTTATAAAAGATGCCTTAATTGACAGTATAAATTTATTACCTTTTTTATTTGTTATATTCTTTTTTATAGAACTTTTTGAGATTTATTTTTCAAAAAAAATAAAGAATTTACCCAAACATTCAAAAATAAGCGGACCTTTTTTGGGAGCATTAACAGCACTTGTACCGCAATGCGGATTTTCTGTAATAGCAAGTACTCTATATGTAAAAAAACTTATAACTCGGGGGACTCTTATTGCTGTATATATATCTACATCAGATGAAGCAATTCCTGTATTGCTTGCTCATCCTGAAATGATTAAAACTATATTACCAATATTAAGTACAAAATTTATTCTCGCAATAATAACAGGATATTTTGTAGATTTTGTATTGACACCTCTAAAGAATAAAAAATCAACTATAGAAACTAATGAAGAAGTTCAGATTGATGAAAAAGGATGTTGCAAACATGAAATTTCTAATGACAGATTTAAAAAGCGAATACTTATATTACATCCTCTGAAGCATACTTTAAATATTTTTGTATTTATATTCATCGTGACTTTAATATTAAATTTCATTCTGGCAAAAACTCAAGGACACATTGAACAAATATTTCTATACAATTCACCATTGCAGCCTGTAATTTCTGCAACAATAGGACTAATTCCCAATTGTGCTATATCAATATTAATTACAATGCTATACATACAGCATGCAATAAGTTTTGGTTCTGTAATAGCAGGATTATCCTCAAGTGCAGGACTCGGTATGCTGATTTTATTCAGAAAAAATTCTGAGATAAAAGATACTGTTTTAATTATATCAATTTTATTTGGAATAAGTACATTAGCTGGATTAATACTCCAAGCAAATTTTAACTAAAAAAGAAAGTAGATTTATTATGACTATCAAAATTTTACAAAAAATTTTAATATCACTTGCGAAAAAATCTTTTACAACCAAAATATTATCTTTATTTGAAGCATACCCGAAAAATTTGAAACATAAATATAATGAATTTGGACTTTATAAATATGATTATAATATACCTAATAACTGCGGTTATGAACCAGATAGTATAAATATAGGTGATTATATACAAAGTCTTGCTGCCAAACAATATCTGCCGGATACCCAAATTCCAGTTTTGATAGATAGGGACAAAATAGCTTATTACAATGGGCAGAATATAGATTTAATTGCAAATGCTTGGTATTGGATACATGATGGCAATATTAGATTTTCAGATAAAATTAACCCATTATTAGTCGCAGTCCACCTAAACAATCTATATACAATTCCGAAAGAAACGCTTAATTATCTAAAACAACACGAACCTATCGGCTGCAGAGATTATACAACAAGAAATTTCTTAATGTTTAAAGGCATAAAAGCTTATTTTTCAAGCTGTCTGACTACAACTCTTGATCTAAAATATAAACAAAAAGATAATAAACGCAAAAATACAATAATTTTCTGTGATTATACAATTGATGAAACTGAACAAAACAGGACTGATACTGAACTCAAAAAAATATTAGCTCAATACGCAAATTATACAATTGAACATACCAAACACAGCTATCCTCTGGGAACAGATATTGGTGAATGTTTTACTGAAGCTGAAAATTTGATTAAAAAATATGCAACAGCAAAACTGGTAATTACAACTCGAATACATTGTGCACTTCCTTGTCTTGCATTAGGGACTCCGGTAATTCTTATCTTAAAAAATTACGACAAATTTCGATATAACGGAATTTCACAACTGCTAAACGTAATCGGAACAAATAAACATAAAAAATTTGTTTGCAATATAAAAACAAATTCAGAAGGTTTAGTAGTAAATTCTGCAAAATATAAAACTTATGCGGATAAGCTAAAAAAAATAGTAAGTGAATATACAGTTTAGTTTCAATTGAGTTTTTTAAAATTTTAAATTCCCTAACCCTCCGCAAAAATATATTATACACCAAAAGATATAATTATTAATTACGGAGGGAATTTCGGAAAATATTACAAAATCGAGCTAAAAGAATATTCATTATAAATACTAAATCTAATTAAAGTAAACTCAATAAATAATATTAGTATTTATTTAAGATTTATATATTTTTTAGCACAATCAAACATCGCATTGACTAAAGCAGCATTAGCATAAATATTCATGCCATTAGTTTCAAGTACATTTTTCATGCGACGTTCCCACATATTATAAACATCTTCTTTATTCATCTCTAAAACCTGAGCAATCATTGTCAATTCTTTATAATCAATAGGAATTGGAAGATTTCCTCTTAAAATATCAACAATTTCCAAACGTTTTTTTCTAGGAAAAGCTTTTAAGAAATTAACAACAGACATTTTTTTATGTTTCATTTCAGTATGCAAATATTCTACAAAATCGTCTATCACTCTGGGCTCTTGAGGAATTTTATACTCTTCAAATTCTTCCGGTTCAATTTCCATAACGGTAGCAATTCTTTCAAGAGTAGTACCTCGTGTTGAAAATGGAATCGTATCATCTATAAGGTTATAAACATAAGAAAGTGTTACCCCTATCATTTCAGCAAAATCTTTTTTATGTAATCCATTTTTCTCAAGAAATCTAGCTACTTTTTCAGAACTTTTTTCTTGCACAATAGGTTTGTCTTTAGAATTCATTTTTGTATCCTCTCTAATTAAATTCACTATTAAGTTAAAACTTTTTTATCATTTTGTTAAGCGAAAACATGGTAAACAAGAGCGGCAATATTTATTTAGGTTAAAATAATAAATATAAAAGGTAGATATATGAAACTTATAACAGGATTAGGAAATATCGGGGATAAATACTGCATGACACGTCATAATGCAGGATTTATGGTGCTTGACAGATGGTCATTAACAGAAAGTTACAGCTTTAAATTAGAAAGCAAGCTAAAAGCATACATTACAAAAATAAAAATAGGGAATGAAGATATCCTACTTGCCAAACCTACAACATTTATGAATTTATCAGGAGAAGCTGTCAGAGCAGTTATGGATTACTATAAAATAAATATAAAAGATTTATTAATCATATATGATGATATTGCACTTGACTTAGGACGAATAAGATACCGTGCAAACGGCTCTGACGGAGGGCATAACGGGATTAAATCAATAATTAAACACATAGGGACAAAAGACTTTGCAAGACTTAAAATCGGAATAGGACCGCAACCGAATATTCCATCTGAAAATTATGTCTTACAAAATTTCCCTAAAGACCAGCTTGATACATTAAAAGAAGTCCTCGACAGAAGCATAGACTCTGTAAAATTTTATCTTGATAACGGAATTGAAAAGACCCAAAATAAATATAATTAGCCCAACCGGAGAAGACTCAAGAATTTTTTCATATATAATAAATAAAAAAGGAGTATAACTATAATGAGCATACAATTAGCAGAACAATATGAAGAAAATGAACAATACGATAAAGCATACGAAGAATATAAAAAATCATACGAAACAAACCCTAAAGATTTAGGGCTATTAGAACGCCTTGGACATATTTCAATGATGCTTGGTAAAAAAGATGAAGCGTCGGAGTACTATTCTGCTATTTTAGAAATGGATGCAACAAATGTAATGGCTTATGAACAGCTTATGGATATTTACGTTACAACCGATAAATTCAAATATTATATATATCGGGGTAATATGCATTCGGTTATGCATCAGCTGGAACATGCTATTAACGATTTCAAAAAAGCTTTAACTCATGCGGCTGATAATGAAGAAGCACAATGCTCCACAAGATTTGTTCTAGGCTCATTATATGAACAGGTTGGGAATAATGTAAAAGCAATTGATGAATATTTAAAAATTCTTGATTTTGACCATACTCATGAAGAAGTCTATAAAAAACTGGCAAATCTTTACTTATCAGAAAATGCCGTAGGAAGTGCAATAGAAACACTTGAAAGAGCAAGGAAAGAAGGATTTGATACAGATAGCATAAAAGAAGAATTAGCTAAATTATACTTAAAAAATAATCAGCCGAAACTTGCTAAAGATATAACAAACGACGATTTACTTAGAATTAAATGTCTTCTGGCTTCAGGTGAAAAAGATGAAGCCTTCTCAGAAATTCAAAAATGCAAAGAAAAATACATCGGAAATCCTGACTTTTATGTAATAAAAGCACAATACTATTACGGAGAAAAAGAATTTGATAAAGCTTTGGAAAATGTAATAGAATACGAAAAATTCCAACCTAATACAGCACTAGGCTTCCAAATGAAAGCTTTGATATACGAAGGTAAACAAGATGACTATAACGCTCATATAAATTGGGGAAAATATAATCTTGCACGCGGGAATAAAGATATTGCTGTAAATGATTTATTAAATGCATATCAATTAAAAGATGATGATGCTGACCTAATAAATTCTTTGGCCGTTTTGTTAGAAAGCACGGGTGAAAAAAATCATGCTATTGAATTTTATGAAAAATTGTATAGGCTTGAACCGACAAATAAAACAGCATTAAAAAAACTTGCTGAATTCAGAGAAAGTATCGGCGATTATGCGACTCAAGTTGAATACTTAGAAAAGCTTCTTGAAACAGATAAAAGAAATTCTGTTTTAATAAGACAAATTGCAGAAATATACGAAAAACTCAGAAATAAACCTGAAGCTGTAAAATATTATCAAAAATACTTATCAATCACAGGAGACTCACCTGAAACAGAACCAATCAGAAGAAAGCTTGCAAAACTTGAAAACACCGAAATGGCTCAAGAAGAAGGTTTGATTGATAAAATAATGAGATTTTTTAATAAAGAAAACTAAAACATTGTACCAATCATACTTCCATACAACTGGAAAAAGGCAACTACAATATAGCCGACAACGATACCGATAATTACGGTTAAAGTCGGCTCAAAGGCTTTAGCTAGTGATGACATAACCATATCAAGCTTCTTGTCAATCCCTAAAGCAATATCTCGAAACATCTGCCCCAATCTTCCGCTTTTTTCACCTGTCACAATCAAAGTATTAAAAATAGGCGGAACAAGCTCTGATTTAACAAAGGATTGCGATAACTCTTCTCCTCTCATAACAAGATTCTTAGATAATTCAGCTTCTTGTTTTATTAAAGAATTAGAAATAGTGCTAATCGCTAATTCCAAAGATGAAACAATTGTTATCCCCGATTCATAAGCAACATTTAATACCGTGAAAAAAGATGAAAGATTAATATATCGTATAAAATCAGAAACAAGCGGAATTTCTAAGAGTCTAGCATCAACAAACTTTTTGAAAACACTTTGTGCCCAAATCTTAATTATACCCCATACACAAGCAAAAAGAGCAATAATTACAATCATCCAATATTTAAACAAATATTCACAAGTACTAACAACAAAATTAACAGTTAACGGGATATCACCTGCAGAAATATTCGCCCCATTAATAAAAGCCGGAAAAACAAATTTACCGCATATTATAAACACAGCTATTAGAATTAAAACAGTAATAGCAGGATAAACAGACATACTGATAACTTTTGATTTTAAATCATCCTGTTTTTTTAATACTGCCAAGTTATATTCAAGAGTTTTATCCAAATTTCCTGACTCTTCTCCTGCAGTACAAAGTCCCAAATACACCGCTCCAAATACATTTTCATAACTTTTCAAAGCTTCAGAAAAAGTACTGCCGTTCATTATCTTATTTTTTATATTATTTGCAATGAACTTAATTTTAGGCTTATGAGCATGCTCTTCTACAGTACTAAGAGATTCAATTATTGGAATACTTGATGAGAGCATGACCTGTAATTCGGAAGTGAAAAATATTTTTTCATTTAAAGATAAACTTTTTATTTTACTTTCAGTATTCTCGACTTTAGGCTTTTCAAAAGTTTCTTCATAAATATTAGTAGGCAAAAAACCTAACCCGCGAACTTTATCACGAGCTTCACGAGGATTTTCGGCTTCAATATAGCCTTTTACCTCTATCTTATTATTTTTTAATGCTTTATAAAAAAACTTAGCCATCCAACCCTTAAAATTATAATTTCTAAAAGAGCCGATTTTAAAAATCGGCTCTTTATATTAATTTCTACTCTGCAGTAACTTCTTCTTTAGCCTTTGATTTTCTTTTTGTAGCTTTCTCAAAAGCAATTTTATCATCTACAAGAGTAATTCTAATTGTATCGCCCGGCTCATACTTACCAGACAGAATTTCCTCCGCCAAATTATCTTCAATTTTACGCTGAATAAGACGTCTCAATGGTCTTGCACCATAAGCTTCGGAATAACCGTTCTTAGCGAGATGATCTTTTACTTCATCAGTTACCTCAACAGACAATTCTCGTTCTGCAAGACGTTTAAACAAGTCTTTCAACATTAAATCAACAATCTGTCTGATTTCATCTTGAGTCAAATGTGCAAATACTATTGTCTCATCGATACGGTTCAAAAATTCAGGTCTGAAAGCTTTTTTCATCTCTTCAGTAACTGTATCTTTAAGTTTTTCATATTTGTCTTTTGACTCATCATCAGAAGTAGAGAAACCTAATTTAGATGTCGTTGTAATCATGCTTGCTCCGACGTTTGAAGTCATGATGATAATAGTATTTTTAAAGTTAATATGACGTCCTTTAGAATCAGTCAAACGACCGTCATCAAGGATTTGAAGCATGATATTAAATACATCAGGGTGAGCTTTTTCAATTTCATCAAAAAGCACAACCGAATAAGGTTTCTTTCTGATAAGTTCAGTCAAATGACCACCATCATCATAACCTACATAACCAGGAGGTGAACCGATAAGTTTTGCAGTTGAATGTTTTTCCATAAATTCTGACATATCAACTCTTATCATGTTATCTTCTGAACCGAATACAGCTTCAGCAAGAGCCTTAGCGAGTTCAGTTTTACCGACCCCTGTAGGCCCACAGAAGATAAAACTACCTATAGGTCTGTTAGGGCTTTTCAACCCTACTCTTGCACGTCTTATTGCTTTTGAAATAGCAACAACTGCATCATTTTGACCAATTACACGAGCATGAAGAGTTTCTTCAAGCTTAAGTAATCTTTCGCTTTCACCTTCAGTTAATTTTGTAACAGGGACACCAGTCATAGTCGCAATAACTTCAGCGACATTTTCAGCAGTCACTGTCGGCTTATTAGCTTCATGTTCTTCTTTATATTTTTGAGCCATTTCACGAATTCTATCCTTCAAATCGGCTTCATCATCACGAAGTTGAGAAGCTTTTTCAAATTCCTGATTTCTGATAGCTTCTTCTTTTTCTTTAATCAAATCACGAAGTTCTTTTTCAAGTTCTTTACCTTCAGGTGAAAGGGTAGAAACTTTTAAACGAACTTTAGATGAAGCCTCATCAATTACATCAATTGCTTTATCAGGTAAAAATCTGTCTGTAATATATTTACTGGACAGTTTTACAGCTGCAACAATTGCCTCATCAGAAATTAAAAGTTTATGGTGATCTTCATATTTTGGCTTCAAACCTTTTATAATTTCAATAGACTCATCAATAGTCGGCTCCTCAATAATAACAGATTGAAAACGTCTTTCTAAAGCCGAATCTTTTTCTACATATTTTCTATACTCATCAAGCGTTGTTGCACCGATTACTTGGATTTCACCTCTTGATAGTGCAGGTTTTAAAATATTTGCAGCATCAATAGCACCTTCTGCAGCACCCGCACCGATAAGTGTATGCATTTCATCAATAACAAGAATTATATTTCCTGCCTGACGAATTTCATCCATAATTTTTTTCAAACGTTCTTCGAATTCACCACGATACTTGGTACCTGCGACAAGCAGTCCCATATCTAATTGTATGACCTTTTTTCCATCAAGAATATCAGGAACTTCAGCATTTACAATTCTAATAGCAAGTCCTTCTGCCACGGCAGTCTTACCAACACCCGGCTCACCAATAAGCACAGGGTTGTTTTTAGTACGTCTTGCAAGGATTTGAATAACACGTTCAATTTCCTTTTCTCTGCCGACAACAGGATCTAATCTCAATTCCTGAGCTGCAAGAGTTAAATCACGCCCAAACTCATCAAGGCTTGGAGTTTTAGTTTTTCCACCGCTTGAAGATGATGAAGATGAACCGGATGACCCTGATGTTGTTGCTTGAGGTTTTGACTCACCGAGCATTTTTACAACATTACTTCTGATTTTATTTAAATCAACACCTAGATTTTCTAAAACTCTTGCTGCAACTCCTTCACCTTCACGAATAAGCCCTAGTAAAAGATGTTCAGTTCCTATATAGTTATGTCCAAGTTGTCTTGCTTCATCCCAAGACAATTCAAGCACACGTTTAGCACGAGGCGTAAACGGAATTTCCACAGCTACAAAACCTGAACCTCTGCCTATAATTTTTTCTACTTCTGCTCTGGCATCTTTAAGAGTAACCCCCATTGATTTAAGGGTTTTTGCAGCAACACCGGTACCTTCACCGATTAATCCGAGCAAGACTTGTTCTGTACCGACAAAGTTATGCCCGAGCCTGCGTGCCTCTTCCTGAGCCAACATTATTACCTTTATGGCTTTTTCCGTAAAACGTTCAAACATTAATTAGCTCCTATCTCTACTTATATGATATATATTTTACATAAAAAATAAAAATCTTTCAAGAGGGCAATGGCGTATTACAAACAATTTAGAAATTTTATAATTTATTATAAGTTCTTTTAAAATTAGTTAATTTTAGCCTCAAATTTTTATATTAATAAAAATTAGAAAAAAGTTGTTGACAAAAAATTTTGTTTTGGTACTATAGAAAACGTGGAAGGGGGCGGCACCTGAGTACAGGACGCAGAAGACACCAAATTACCCTATAAAGTCAGGCTCCCATCGTCTAGAGGCCTAGGACAACACCCTTTCACGGTGTAGACGGGGATTCGAATTCCCCTGGGAGTACCATTTTAGAATAAGACGCCTTAACGGCGTCTTTTTTAGTGCTTTTATAATTCGTAACATTGGATTGAATATTTACTATTGATGTAGTATAATGTTTCTGAATTAGTATGAGGTTAGGCGTATGATTAGGAATGTCAGATTTGGAAATCTTTATTCAAACTTACTTCAACAAAATAATAATCAGCAAAAGCAAGAGTTAATTAACAGAAATTATAATGAAATCTATGCTCATGAACAAGCTCATAAATCCGCAGGAGGAGCTTTAGCCGGAGCTATAGTTATCGAAAAAAATTCCGATGGGATTCCTGTAGGAGGTCATGTAGCTATAAAAATGCCTGTATTAAATCCGAATAACCCGCAAAAAACCATTGACGAAGCAAATATTGTAATTCGTTCCGCCATGGCTCCGGGAGATCCATCGCCACAGGACTATAAAGTCGCAGCTAAAGCAAGAGAAATTAAAGCCCAAGCTCAAAGCATGCTTACGACAAGAGGTCGCAGACTTAATTTAATGGGTTAATCATCGGATTATTTTTATTCTCATAAAATTTAAACTTTATAACAGACAATTTTCCCTTTTCTCTGTAATCTACTGCAAATTCATTGTAGAATTTGTATCCATGCTTTTCAAAAAAATAATTCGTGAATCTGCATATTGCTTTATAAGGATAATATTTTGACGTATAAGTTATAGGCATATCATTTAAATCAATATATGAGCAGACAATTCCATCTGTAATATAATCAAATCCCGAATTACGGCTGGCATATTTTTTTACGTTTGTAGAAATTTGTATATCATCAATTGTCACTAGCAAATTATATTTATCAAAATTTATATTCTCGGCATTTTCTGCAAGTTCAAAATCAATATTATACCCGCTGAATTCCATCATTTTTATTATAAGCAGTGTATCTGAGGAATTGGAAAAATACAAAATTTTATTTCTTTTATCAATTAGTCTCAATTTATTTCTTATACCGCAAGCGATATTAAATATCGGATAATTTCTCATAAGAGAAGGGTTTTTATGAATATCCTTAAAAAATCCCGAACAAGTTGCAATCTCACGAACTTGAGATACTGTTGCCCCTTCCTTAAAATAAGCAAAAATACGTGTTGCAGCTCTTGCCCAAAGGTGAGTAGAGACAAACAAAAGATTAAATACCGCAAAAAATACAATTATAAATTTTAACGGATTATTCTGCTTACAATATGAATGTACCAATACAGGAGCACAAACAACACAAAAAGAAGTCAAAAACCTTATGCTATATGTCATATACTGTATTTGATAAGACATCACAAAAATTGTAACAAACAAAATTAGAGCAAATAAAAATATAAAAATATCTTTTTTCTTTCTTGTTATCAAAGGTTTTATGAGCGAATAAAACAGAGATGGTAAATAAACCAAAAAACCTAAAATTCCCAATCCCATCAACGGTTCTAAAAGAGTATTATTTGACAATGACGAATCGGAAGAATTTAATCCGTCACGAGAAACAAACAATCCTAAAGAAGATAAAAGTGAATCTCTAATATTAATGATATGAACTCCTAATGTCTTACTCCAGGTAAATCCAGTAAAATCAAAAAACATAAAAATATACTTGATAAAATCAGCAGGCACAGACTTTAACCCGTGATGATTTTGATGAGCGGACAGAAGAGAGGGAGAACCTGCAATATTTCCATAATCTGCTAAATTCAATATATAATTATATGCTCCGAATAAAATAAAATTTATAATTCCAAAAAGCAAAAATAACAAAAAAGGTTTAAAAAATTCTTTCTTTTTATAATACACGCTCATCGCAATCATCCAAATTCCAACGCCCGGAATAAGCATAATTGATGGGGTTTTTGTACCTACAGCCAAAGCGTATGCAAGAGCGGACATATAAATTGGGATTTTTTTACCGGATTTTAATGAATTCCAATATAAACAGATACTGGAAAGTACAAGACCAGATACAATTATATCTGTTTCAGTACCTGAAATTTGGACAATTACAGATGCAAAAGAAGCTGTGATAAAAATTACCCATAATTTTTTACGCAACGAAAAACCAATATTACTTAAAATTCCATATAAAGCAAGCATGGACAAAATAAATCCTGAAAATGAAAAAATTCCAAACCAGACACATTTTTTCATAAAAAGCAAAATCCACGCATACAATATCTCAGAATTAATAGGCAAATCAAGACATCTGGCATCGGCAATATTAAAATGATTTAAATTGCCATTTGATATCCAAAATAAACTTCTTAAAACATGATATCCTTCCGCATCAGGATTAACAACAGGCATAAAGCTTATTAACCACAAGGACACCAAGCACATAAAAGCACAGCTTAAAAATAATACCAACAAATATTTATCTTTTAATAAGGTGTTGGAAAAAGTATTTAAAGGAGTCTTGAACTTAAATTCAAATAACGGTTTTCCTGACTTATACCAAAAAATAAACGACAAAAACAATCCAATTAAATTTAAGCAAACTACGCCGACTGAGGATATTGCAGAAAACAATGACAGAATTTCAAAAGTTAGAACAACATTCGCAAAAGCAGTTAATAAAAAATATATAACAGCAATGCTAAATTTTCGATTTTCTAATACTGCCACTATAAAAAAGGATGTAAGTAATATAAAAATCAATGATATAAAAAATAACAGCATAACCTCTCCTCAGTAAATAATGATAACAAACCGCCGATAAGAATTCAAGTTTTCCGCTAATGCGGATTTTTTGTTTGTTCATAAACAAAATACATATATGAACTATTAAAATTATCAAATGATTCTGAATAGAACAAAATATCAAATAATTTAAAATTTCTGTGAGAGAAAAAATCATTCTGAATTTTGCAATATGAAATATATGGTTTCGATTTAACGTTATCTAAAACTAAAGCTCCTGTCACCGCATTATATTGACAATAAAACTCATCACCGCGATAAAATCCCGACTTAAGTTTGTTAATATTATGAAAAAGAGTAGATGATTGTTGGTTATTAAGTATAATTACATAATCATACTTATTAAAATCAATATTTTCAGCATTTTCAACCAAATCCACATCGATATTATAACCGTCAAATTGGAGCAATTTTAAAATAAAAAGAGCTTCTCCTTCCTGCGGAAAATACAAAATTTTCTTATCTTTTCCAAGCCCTTTTACATAATCACGCATTTCACAGTATATATTTTTCCCAGAATTAAGCCCCCCGCACAATAAAACCTCATGGAATTCCCGCATAGAATAACCTCTGCGGGAATATTTTAAAATATCAAAAATATTATTATGAGTAATATTTAACGGTACATACCATAATGAAACAAAAGCTGCTAATATAATCAAAAACTTATAGAATGATAAATTTCTGTTATATGAATAATAAAGTACAGGTGCGGATACAAGTGCAAACGTAACTATAAAACGAATATTAAATGACATATACACAACACTATAAGCCATTATTATAAAAGAAATTAAAAATAATAAACTAAAGGAATTTACCAAAAATTTTTTATTAAAAGACTTTTTAAATAAACCGGCCGCAGCAATAGCCAAACAAGGCAAAAATGCTAAAATACCGACGATTCCCAAACCCGCTCTATCAGATATAATAAAAGGCCCGAAATGATTATTTGAATATCTGCCAATAAGAAATCCGTTACCAAAAAGTCCAAATAAATCTTTTTGTAAATTTCCAAAAAAGCCTGATAAATTAAGAAATTTATCATATTCAGGGAAATAAAATAACATAATAATATAATTTATAATATTAAAAAAGAACCCTCTAAGCCCTGATATATTTTGATGAGAATAAGTTAAAGATGGAGTCGATATAAAACTTCCATAATTTAAGAAATTGAGAATATAATTATATGAAGCAAAAATCAAAAAATTAATACCCAAAAATAAAATAAACCTGCCAAAAATTTTCCAAAAAGATTTACCGACA
This sequence comes from uncultured bacterium, assembly GCA_949282215.1. Taxonomy (GTDB): domain Bacteria; phylum Cyanobacteriota; class Vampirovibrionia; order Gastranaerophilales; family Gastranaerophilaceae; genus Scatousia. The sequence goes on from CASDPF010000005.1 coordinate 95,103, forward strand.
GATTTGATACCTACATAAATATACCAGACCACTAGAGCAGGAAGAATAAATAAAGCTGACGACTTAACTCCTATTGCAAGATCGAAAGCAAGAGCAGCCATAAACAAAAGGGAAACTTTCCTGATATTCCTTAAAGATAACAGCAGCAAATAAATTGAACTTAAAATCAATGCCGCTACCATAATATTTGTTTCATTGGAAGAAATATAAGTAATAACAGAAGTAAAAGAAGAAACAATAAAAATTACCCATAACTTTTTACGCAAAGATACGGTAAATTCACTCATAATTCCACACAATGCAGCTATATAAAGGGAATAAGATACAAAGGAAAAACTCCGCAAGAACATATCTTTTTTTAAAAATAACAAAACCCATGTATAAAGAATTTCAGAATTTATAGGAAAAGACAGAATTCTTGCATCCGAGACATTAAAATGATTAAAAGTTCCATTTTCAATCCAAAACAAAGGACGCACAGCATGATAAAATAAATCAGCAGCCTCATTAGACGGGGCAAATATTATAACCAGACTACTGACTAATAAAACTAAAAATAAACCTGATAATAAGAATATTAAAGAATTATCCAACTCCAATGAATTTTTAAATCTTTCAAAAAACTCTCTAATATTAAACTTAATAATCGGATAACCTTTTAATAACCAAATTGCAAAAATAGTCGCAAATAATACTAAATTGACAATAAGAACACCGGATTGCGAAATCAAAGAAAATAAAGAAAGTAACTCAAATGTTAGTACAATATTTGCAAAAGCAGAAATCAAAAAATATATAATATTTTTTATAAGATTTTTTGACTCAAGAATATTTGCAAAACAAAAAGAAAATCCAAAAACCAAAAATAATGAAATTAAAAATAAAATCACACACTACCACCGTTCTTAAAAAATTAATTATTACCGTTAAAATTAAATTTTTATCCCTGCACTTTACCTGAGTATTTTAACAAAGCAAGATAAGAAATGCAATAAAAGACTTTACAATAAGAAAATTTCTGTATATAATAAACGAGCAATGATTACGAGTTATCAATACCGACGTATAGTAAGTAAAATAAAAGGGCTTGTTTAAAAATAAGACACTTACTTTTTGTCGAAAAATAAAATCATAAACAAGACCTTTTGAAAAAAGGTCTTCTTTTTTATTATTGTTAACAAAGGTAAAAAATAAGAATAAAAAGAGCAATTAATATATTCAGGAACGTTAGAAAATAAGTGAAAGGTTAGAAAATGACAAAAAGACTTCGACGAAACTCAATCATAAAGGCGAATGCCCCAATCGTCAAATTAATGAATTTAATCTGGGGCTTGTAGTACACAGATTGAGAGGAATGCAAAAATTGTATTCCTATGGAGAAATAACAAAAAAATGATTTCATCAGTAACAAGCTATTTATATTCAAAATTAGGGAGTAATTCCTCACTTTTACCCCTTATGGTTAAGGATATTGCAAACAGTGTAGGATTAACGGCAGGATCTTATATAACAGGTAAAAATGTAGAGAGTCAAGACAGATTTATAGATGAATTCGGCACAGAGGGAATCTGGATAGGCGGAATTCCATTTTGCAAAGGAGTAACCAATTTCACAGCATATAAGCTTTTCGGTATTGACCCGAATTTTGACGTAAGAAACTTCAAAAACAGAGAAATTCTTGCAATGTCAATAGAAAAAGCACCGACCAAAGAAATAGCAGAGAGCATCAAAAAAGCTGTAGCTAACGAAAGACTTGTAAAAAATCTAGCATTAGGTAAATTTGCCTTTGCAACAGCAGGTGCAATCGCAGCATATACAGGGCTTACAAAATACAGACAAAACTACAGACTAAAAAAAGCAAAAGAAGAAATTGCAGAAAATAACAAACATAATAATGCAAGTTATAAAAATTTCGGAAAATTAGAATTAAAAGCTGCATTTAAAGATGTACAAATGCAAAAAGGTAAAAATATCTCCTTTAATGGCGGACTTCAGGAATTTATGTTTAATCCTGCAAAAAATATGATGCTTTTAGACGGGGCGATAACAGAAGAAAGACTAAGAAACTCCGAAAGCAAACAAGAATTTATAAACTATACAATCAAAGAAGCAGGGACATGGACATTTATGTACTTTGCCGGAGATATGATTAAAAATTATCTTGAGAAAAAAGCACTAAATAAAAAACAACCAACACCAATAGCTTTAGATTCAAGAATTATAGAAAGCCCGCACTTAAAAGAAGCATTCAGACTTGGTACAATAAAACAAAGCCTTGACGATTATGCTAAAAAATGTCCTGAAACTGCTTCAGATGTTGATATTTATAAATTTATCCACGAAAATCCTGATAATTTTATAGTTAAAATGGGTAAAAAATCAAAACTGATAGCTACAATCAAAAGTAATGATGATATTACAAATGCTAAAATTGATACAAGAGCTTACCTTGATATAAATGAGTTCAAGAAATTAAAAGATGACATCTCTATGTTATATGAAAAAGCACCAAAAGATAATGTAGATGATTATTTGAAAAAAGTAATTAAAACAAAAAGAATCTCCGTGATAAAGAATTTAGGAATTTGTATAGGAGCACTTGGAGTCGGAGTGCCACTGCTAATGATAGCAATGAGATACATTCTTCCAAACAATAAAGAATACAAAGTAATGGAAAGAGCTAAAAACGAGAGTAACAATACTATTGCGACAGCATAATTCCCTGAGAAGCGACGTAAGCAGTAGACCAGCAATTTTGCAGATTAAATCCTCCGCAAAAACCGTCAATATCAAGGACTTCACCACAGAAAAATAATCCTGAAAAAAGTTTTGATTCCATCGTCTTTGAATCCACTTCTTTCAAGTCAATACCTCCAGATGTAACAACTTCTCCATCAGGGCGAGTCCCTAATGCAGTAAGTTCAAAGTTTCCTAATTTATCTATAATTTTATCTCTCAAAGTTCCATTGATTTTATGGCATTTTTCTTCAGGATTTATACCCAAACGAATTAAAAGAAATTCAGCAAAAGACTTCGGCAAAAACTCTGAAATGAGATTTTTAACCGCCTTATGCGGATTTGCATTCAATAAAAGCTGCAAATCAAATTCAATATCATTAAGAAAATCAATAAAGACGGTATAAGGAAATTTTTCTCTTGCCATAACCGATGAAATTTTATAAATAACAGGCCCTGTCACTCCGGTATGGGTAAACATAAAATCCCCCGTAAAAGTTTTACCCTTACATTTTGCTTTAACAGAACTTAAACTAACCCCGCTCAGCTCCAAAAAATCTTCTTTTGTTTTTAACCCGCAAAGGGAAGGTCTTGGAGAAACTATACTATGCCCGAGATTTTCAGCTATAGAAAATCCGGAATGCCCGCCTGTTGAAATAACGACTTTGTCAAACTTATGTGTATCATTTCCGCAAACAACACTAAAACCGCTTATATTTTCTTCAATCTTATCTACTCTCTGCTCTACTATTTTGACACATTTCAAGCTATCCAAAAGCTTATTTCTAACATCAACAGCACTGTTAGAATTTGGAAAAATCCTTAAATCTTCCTGCACATAGGTATCAACTCCAATACTTTCAAAGAAATCTATAGTATCAGCAGTCCCAAATTTTGAAAAAACGGAATACAAGAATTTTTCACCGCGAGGATAATTAGAAGCTAATTCTCTAAAATCATATTCAGCATGAGCCAGATTACAACGACCGCCACCTGTAGGCAAAATTGTCGCTAATGGAGATTTTGCCTCAAATATAGTAACCTCAAAATCTTTTTGAAGAAAATATGCACAAAAACAACCTGCAGGACCACCGCCAACAATTGCAACTTTAGATTTCGACTCTCGTGCCATATAAAAATACCATTTCAGGATTTTCTAAATCACTATGCAAATCAGAAACAGACTTATGTAATACAGGATGAATAAAATCAGGATTCAACTCAAGCATAGGCACAAGAACAAACGCACGCAAGTGTAGAAACTTATGAGGAATAACCAAATTTTCTTCATTAATAATATCTTTATTATAAAAAAGAATATCAATATCGATAGTCCTATCTTCATACTCTTTTTTATCAGAATGAGTTCTGCCAAGCTGCAGTTCAATCCGTTTACATTCTGTAAGCAAATCCTCAGGAGATAAAGAAGTTTTTATCTCCACAACCGCATTAACAAACCAAGTGTCTGAATTCATATCCCAAGGCTCAGTTTCATAAAAAGCAGAAGTTCTTATAAGGCTGATATTTTCAGCAGCACCCAAAAGGCTTGTCGCCTGTTGAACATAGCCGATTCTATCACCTTTATTAGACCCTAAACTTAAATAAACTATTGCCATATCCACATTTTATAAATTTTTATAACTAAAGTCAACAAATATATAATATTATAATAAATATTTTACCCGATTTTAATTTTGTGTATAATGAACTTATGGAATTATACGGATTTTTAAGCACAATATTATTTTATATCTCACTGCCGTTTTATTACGCAGAAAGAGTTATACACAAAAAATCATTCGGATGGAATGAGAAATTTGGAAATATTAACTTTCCATATAAAAATGAAAAAGTAATTATGATGCATGGTGTATCAGTAGGTGAAGTCATAGCTTTAGAAAATCTTGCCAAAAAAATCAAAGAGACTTTCCCTGAATATAAACTGGTTGTAACGACAGGAACAAAAACAGGACAGGATATTGCAAATAAAAAGTATGAAAATATAGCAGATTTTATAACATATTTTCCATTTGATATCCCGCATTGCACAGATAAATTTTTAACTAATATAAAACCATCAGTTGTATTGATTGCAGAAACTGAACTTTGGCCAAATTTTGCATATAAATGTAAACAAAATAATATACCAATAGCAATTATAAATGGGAGAATATCAGATTCTACCTATAAATCATACAAAATAGCAGCACCGTTTTTCAAACAGGTTTTCAAGAATTTTACCGCAGTATATGCTCAAAGCATTGAAGATAAAGAAAAATACATCTCAATCGGAATGCCTGCAGAAAAAACAGAGGTCATGGGCAATCTCAAGTTTGACGTAAAGAAAAAGGAAGCTGATATTCAAATAGGACAAGACGGATATAAAATAATTATTGCAGGAAGCACACATAAAGGCGAAGATGAAATTGTACTCAACACATTCAAAAAACTAAAATCAGAATTTTCAGATACTAAACTTCTCCTCGCTCCACGTCATCCTAACAGAGTTCCTGCAATAATACCGCTTCTTGAAAAATCCGGAATAAATTATGGCAAACGCTCTGAAAATGACACCTTTAAAGAAAAAGATTTGATTATTCTTGATACATTGGGGGAACTTGGCAAAATGTATTCAATCTGTAATTTTGCTTTTATTGGCGGAAGCTTTAATCACACCGGCGGACACAACCCTCTTGAAGCTTCAGTGTACAACAAGCCTGTAATTTCAGGGCCTGATGTACACAATTTTAAAGATATATATTCAATACTTGGAAAAACTAATGCAGGGAAAGTTGTAAAAACCCCTGATGAATTCTATTCAGAAGCCCATAAACTTCTTTCTGATAAAGAATTCTATACTCAAGCATGCAAAGATTGTGAAAGAGTTTTTAAAGAACAACAAGGAGCTTTGGATTTTGTAATTAACAAATTGCAAAATATCCTCCATTAAATGGTTGTCAACAGTGCAATCTTTCGATTTTATTAAGAAATGTAACACAAATAGAGTAAAAAATTAAAGTTTTTATTCCATTATGCCGATACACATAACAAGGAAATAAAATCGGAAAGGGTAA
>CASDPF010000006.1 GCA_949282215.1 uncultured bacterium
TAAAAAAAGTAATAAGTGATAATATCGAGAGAACATTCGGTATATTCTCATAGATGTAAGATTTTCCTTTTTAATCCCTTTTCCCTTTTTCCGCTTGAGATTATCCATCTCAAGCTTTTTCTTGTGCTACGCACGTAAATAAATGGTCGGTTGACATATGCAAAACTATACGAAAAATACAAACTACAAGTCAACCTCTTTTGTAAAACTACTGATTAAATGAAATAACCCGAGCTACGCACGTAAATAAATGGTCGGTTGACATCGAATAAATTCCACGCAAAACAAAAACTACAGGTCAACCTCTTTCGTATAACTATTAAATCATTTAAAAAAACAAAGCTACGCACGTAAATAAATGATCGATTGACATTGGATAAACTACACGAGAAATAAAAACCTACAGGTCAACCTCTTGAGAAAATAAAAAAATAGCCCTATCTTTGCAGATAGGACTATTTAAATTTTTTATAAACTTATTTTACAAGTTCTTTAAAGTTTTTACCAGCAGAAAATGCAGGAACCGTTTTAGCAGCAATTTTAAGTTCTTTACCAGTTTGAGGGTTTCTACCGATTCTAGCTGCTCTTTTACGAGCTTCCCAAGTACCAAAACCTACTAAAGTAACTTTTTTACCTTTAGCAACTGTTTTTTGGATAATTTCTAAAGTTGCTGATAAAACATCTGATGATACTTTTTGAGAAAGTTTTGTTTTTTTAGCAATCTCTTTTACTAATTCTTCTTTGTTCATAATAAATCTCCTATACACTATTACTCTCTCATGTGCTTAAAATCTTTATTACACACATGTTATAAATCTCATTATACACATTGTTTCAAATTTTGCAAGCAAAATTTGGATTTTTATGGCTAAAGTTTACAATATTATTATTTTTTAGACGTTTTTGAAATAAAAATTAATAAATCTTTACATTTAGGGATAATAAGATATAATGATGAAGTAGTGTTTAAGAAAGGAGAGAACCTATGTGGGAACAAGATTTAAACATTAATGATGTTAGAGAAATCAGAACTAGAACTTCTGTATTTTTTGGTTGTGGTGCTATAAATAAAATTTATGACATCGCAAAAGATTTCAAAGCAAAAAACTTAGATAAAGTAATTGTTATGAGTGGTAAAAATGCTTATAAAACTACAGGGGCTTGGGATGTTGTAGAAAAAGCGTTAAAAGAAAATGATATTGGTTATGTAAATTATGATGGTGTTACTCCAAATCCAACAACAATATCTGTAAATGAAGCTGCAAAAATGGCAAAAGATTTTGGAGCAAAAGCTGTAATTGCTATTGGTGGAGGTTCTCCTACAGATGCAGGTAAGTCTGTTGCGATTTTATTAAAATATACTGATAAAAACGCAAATGATATTTATGAGTTTAAATTCGAACCAACAGAAGCAGCTCCGATTGTCGCAATAAATTTAACTCACGGAACCGGTACTGAAACAAATAGATTTGCAGTAGTTACAATTCCAGAGAAGGATTATAAGCCAGCAATAGCTTATGATTGTATTTATCCAACATATGCGATTGATGATCCGGCTTTAATGGTTAAATTGTCACCAAAACAAACTCGCTATGTATCAATAGATGCTGTAAACCACGTTGTAGAAGCTGCTACATCAAAAGTTGCATCTCCTTATGCTGTAACTCTTGCAAGAGAAGTTATTACTTTGGTTGGTAAATATCTTCCTAAAGCAATTGAGAATGCTGATGACTTAGAAGCAAGATATTATTTGGCTTATGCAGCTATGTTAGGCGGGGTTTGTTTTGATAATGGTTTATTGCACTACACTCATGCTTTAGAGCATCCATTGAGTGCAGTAAAACATGAATTATCACACGGTTTAGGACTTGCAATGCTATTGCCAGCGGTTGTAAAAAATATTTATGCAGCAAAAGCTGAAACTCTAAATTACATTTTAGAGCCTATAGCTGGAAAAATAAATTCAGCAGAAGAAGCTTCTGCTAAAGTTTATGAATGGTTAAAATCTGTAGGAGTTCCTGCAAAACTTAAAGATGAAGGGTTTACAGATGCTGATATTCCAAAATTAGTAAATTTAGCGTTTACAACACCTTCTCTTGATGGTTTATTATCTATAGCTCCGACAGAAGCAACAAAAGAGGCTGTTGAAGAAATTTATAGAGATTCATTATAATATAAATTTATTAGAAAAAGCTCATATCTTATAAAGGATATGAGCTTTTTTATTTACAAAAATTTTAGATTATGTGATAATAAAAAAGAAAGTTAAATGCGGGCGTTTGGCGCAGTTGACTCTGCCGACGAGAATGTGACTAAATGTCACATTCGAGGAGAGGTAGCATCTGAACCAACAATAATGTCAAAAAAATAAGGGCGTTTGGCGCAGTTGGTAGCGCATCTGAACGACATTCAGAGGGTCACAAGTTCGAGTCTTGTAACGCCCACCAAAAAAAGAACAAGGATTTTTACCCTTGTTCTTTTTTATTTTATTTTGGTTTTAACCTTTAACTACAATGTTTACAAGTTTTTTGGGAACAACAATTGTTTTTACAATTTCTTTTCCTGTAGTAAGTTCTTTTATTTTCTCACTGGAAAGAGCTATTGATTTTAATTCTTCATCATTTACTCCTTCATCAGCTTCAATTTTATCTTTAACTTTACCGTTTACTTGTACAACTAGAGTTATTTTACTAGCTTTTGCTAAGTTTTCATCCCACTCACACCATTTAGAATCATGGATAGAGCCTTCAAATCCTAGGTCTGACCAAATTTCTTCTGACATATGAACAGTAACAGGTGCCATTAATTTGATTAGAGAGATTATCGCAAAGCTTAAGACATTCTTATCTTCCTCAGATAAATCCCCTTTACATTTACCCCTCCAATCATAGATTGCATTGGTAAGTTCTCTATACTTAGAGATTACAGTATTGAATTGGAAATCATTAGAAATATCGTTAGTAATACCTTTTATTGCCATATTTACTACACGAACTAAGTCATCATTTTCTCTTTTTAGAGGGAATGACAATTTATAGTCTTTAGTCAAATATTGCTGATTATCACTTACTAGTCTCCAGACTCTATTTAAGAATTTATAGCAGCCTTCAACTCCTGCATCAGACCAGTCAAAGTCTCTTGCTGGAGGTGAATCAGAAAGAATAAATAATCTTGCCGTATCGGCACCATAATTTTCAAATATTTCATCAGGATCTACTGTATTGCCTTTAGATTTTGACATTTTTGATCCGTCTTTTAATACCATACCTTGAGTTAATAGATTCTTGAACGGCTCGTCAAAGCTTAATAGACCTAAATCTTTTAGAGCTTTTGTAAAGAATCTTGAATATAATAGGTGTAAAATTGCGTGTTCAATTCCACCAACATATTGATCTACTGGTAGCCATTTATCAACTAGTTCTTTAGAAAATGGCATATTAGAATTTTTAGCATCCGAATATCTCAAATAATACCAGCTAGAGCATACAAAAGTATCCATCGTATCCATTTCACGTCTTGCTTTTCCACCACAGACTGGACAAGTTGTTTCGGCAAAAGTTTTAGAAGTAGTAATTGGAGATTTGCCTACAACTGAAAAATCTACATCTGTAGGTAGCATTACAGGTAAGTTTTCTTCTTTTTCAGGAACAATCCCACATTTATCACAGTAAACAACAGGAATTGGGGCTCCCCAATATCTTTGACGAGAAATCAACCAGTCCCTTAGACGATATTGTGTTTTGAATTCCCCAAAGCTACCATCTACAGCTTTTTGTGTAATAGCTTTTTTAGCTTCAGTATTTTTCATTCCGTTAAATTCATTTGAATTAACTAAAACACCTTCTTCTGTATAAGCTGCATTTTTGCAATCTGAAGGATTTTCAGGATTTTGGATAACAACTTTCATTGGAAGATTGTATTTTTTAGCAAAATCAAAATCTCTTGTATCGTGTGTAGGAACTGCCATTACAGCACCTGTTCCGTATTCTACTAAAGCGTAATCTGCTGTCCATAGAGGGAATTCTTCTCCAGTGAACGGATTTATACAATGTGTACCTAAAGGTACTCCTGTTTTTACTCTATCTGTTGATAATCTTTCGATTTCTGTCATTTTACGAGCATTAGCTCTATATTCTTCAACAGCTTGTTTATTTTCTTCTGTTGTTAATTTTTCGATATCTTTATATTCAGGAGCAACAACTAAATAAGTAATACCATGCACAGTATCAGGTCTTGTAGTGTATACTGGCACTTCAAGTCCTTCAATTTCTTTCACTTTGAATCTAAAAATTGCACCTTGAGATTTTCCAATCCAGTTGGCTTGCATAGTTTTAACATTATCGCCCCAACCTTCAAGTTTATCTATATCTTCCAATAATCTTTCTGCATAATCTGTAATTTTAAAGAACCATTGAGAAAGATATTTTTTCTCAACAACGCTATCACATCTCCAGCATTTTCCATCAATTACTTGTTCGTTTGCGAGAACTGTTCCACAATTTTCGCACCAATTTACTGCAGCTTCTTTTTTATATGCTAGACCTTTTTTATATAATTGAATAAATAGCCATTGAGTCCATTTATAGTAATCAGGCTTACAAGTTGTAACTTCTCTCTGCCAATCGTATGAAAGCCCCAACATTTTAAGTTGTTTTGTCATATAAGCAATGTTTTCATCAGTCCATTTAGCAGGATCTGCACCATGTTTCATTGCTGCATTTTCAGCAGGAAGTCCGAAACTATCCCATCCCATTGGATGTAGAACATTATATCCTTGCATCTTTTTAAATCTTGCAATTACGTCTGTAATTGTGTAATTTCTCACATGTCCCATATGTAGCTTACCTGATGGATACGGAAACATTGATAAAGCATAATATTTTGGCTTATCACTATTATCCGGCGTATGGAAAACGTTATTTTCTTCCCATATATGTTGCCATTTCTTTTCTATTTCTTGTGGAAAATATGATTCTTTCATCTATTCCTTTACTCCTTCATCTGAACTGTATAAATTTATTTTATCATAAACTTACACATCAATATCGTCTTCATTTTCTTTTTCGTTTTCGTTATCTGGTAAATCAGGTTCTTTTACTTGTTTTGTTAGTTTTTCATTTAATTCCTGTAATGTTATTGATTTATCCATTTTCTTTAAAGCATTCAATACAGAAATCTTATAATCAGCGTCAGTTTTATTCTTTGGATTATCAACAATTTCTCCGATTCGTTGTCCTAAATATCCCATTACAATGATTGCAGGTACTAATATTGTCGCAGTTGTGACTATTGCATGTAGATCAATTGTGCCAACTCTCACTATACTTACTGTACCTATAACTATCATTGTTATTACTATGAATAATAAACGTATATTTTCTGCATAACCCATATTTTATTTAACCTTTTTTTGTTAAATTTTCCATGTCTTTTTTCATACAAAATTGAACTAATGTCATCTTATCAATATTGCTTAAGTTAACAAATCTACCTGAAATTGTGTATTTACCATTATCATTTTTTTCAACTCTTATTAACTGGTATTTACATTTAATCTCTTGTTCTTCACTTAATTTTATTGACACATCATATAGCTTTTCCATATCAATATTGTCAGCTGTAGTTAGTTTCATACCGCCTGCTGATAAATCTAAAGTTCTAACTTCATGTTGTTTGTCACCACAGCTTAAAATTAAATTTTCTAAATATTTAATACGTGTAAATTTACGTCTTTGTAAAAATCTATGTTTAACAGGATTTGCAATTGTTATAACATTATTTTCCAAAGCTTTTATATATGATTCAAAATATAGATATCCGTTATCTGTAAAAGAGTAAAAATCACAAATATGATTAACAATAAGCCCTTCAGGTTTATATTTTAATTCCATTCTAAACCCGTCATTAGAAACTTCCAAAATTCTACCTTTATTAGTTTTTTTGAAATCTTGAGGAACAATCGTTACAATCTGATCATTTTTTATAAGTTCTCTCATATTTATCCTTTCTATCTTTTAGCTGTTTCAACTTTTACCATCCCAACTGATTTAACTTTTACATTAGGACTTATTTCATTATAAGACATAATCGCAATTTGCGGATATGTTCTTTCTACAAGTTTTCTAAATAACAATCTAATTGGAGAAGAACATAATATAACAGGTTGATTACCTGTAGCTGTAATAGCTTTTTCTAATTCAACATTCATTTTATCAAACATATTTCTTGTAAAACTTGGGTCAAGAGTAACACTTTGTCCGTCTGGGCTTGCTCCTTTTGCTATTGTGTTTTCAACATCAGGAGCTAATGTTATTACATATAATTCGCCTGTATCTGCAAGATTTTGTTTACAAATATTTCTAGAAAGTGCTTGACGAACATGTTCTGTTAAGAAATTTGGATTTTTATTAATTTTAGCTTGTAAACTTATAGTTTCTAATATAGTTTTTAAATCTCTAACGGCAACCCCTTCTTTTAAAAGATTTTGCATAACAACTTGTACGTCACCAATAGAAATGTCTTTCATGATATCGTTTACATAATCTTCAGAAACTTCTTTTTTCAAATTATCAATTAGTTGTTGAACATCAAATCTGGAAATAATTTCTGAAGCACATTTCTTAATAACTTCAGTAATATGAGTAGAAATAACGGCTGATGCTGATACTACTGTATAACCTGACATTTCAGCCAAATCTTTATCTTTAGCTTCTATCCATAATGCAGGTAATCCAAATGCTGGTTCTACGGCATGAATACCATTTATGGCTAAATTACCAATAGGATCTCCTGCACACATAGCTAGATATCTTTCTGGATAAACATCTCCTGATTCTAGTGCAACACCTTTAAGTTTTATTTGGTAAGAATTAGGTGATAGTTGTAAATTATCTCTAACTCTAATAGAAGGTAAAACAATCCCTAAATCCAAGGCTGTTTGTCTTCTTATTTGGGCAATTCTTTCTAATAAATCTCCGCCCATTTCTACATTTAAAAGTTGTACTAAACGATATCCTACCTCTATCTCAATAGTATCAACATTAAGTAATTCCATAACACTTTCTCGAGTAGCTTTGGCTCTTTTTTCTTTTTTACCTAATTTTTCCTGTTGTTCTTGAGCTATTTTTTCTGCTTCTTGAGTTTGTGCAACAACTTTTTTATTCTGAGATTTAAAATATGCCATACCGCCAACAATTGCGGCGATTGTTAAAAATGGAATGGTTGGCATGCCAGGTACTATTCCCATAAAGCCTAAAAGCCCTGCCACAACACCTAATACTCTAGGATCTGAGAACATTTCATTTTTAATATCTTCTGATAATGATTCATCTTTACCTGTAGCTCTGGATACTATTAAACCTGTAGCTGTAGATATTAGTAGGGCAGGGATTTGAGAAACTAAACCATCACCAACTGTTAAAATTGTGTATGTTGAAAGCGCTGTTTGAATATTCATATGTAATTGTACAACGCCGATAATCAGACCTCCTACAATATTAATGATTGTTATTACAATACCTGCAGTTGCATCACCTTTTACGAATTTCGAAGCACCATCCATAGTACCGTAAAAATCGGTTTCTCTTTCTAATTTACGTCGTCTTTCTTTTGCTTGATCTTCATTTATTAAACCTGAATTTAAATCAGCGTCAATACTCAATTGTTTACCCGGCATTTTATCCAATGTAAATCTTGCAGAAACTTCAGCAACACGAGTAGCACCGCCTGTGATAACCATAAAATTAATTAATACCAAAATACAGAAGATAACAGCTCCGACAACATAATTCCCACCGACTACGAATTCTCCGAAGGAATTAATTACATTGCCTGCTTCACCATTCAGTAAAATTAAACGTGTTGAGCTAACATTCAAGCCTAATCTAAATAATGTAGCGATCAAAAGCACTGTTGGAAAAGATGAATAGTCTAGAGGTTCTTGAGTATATAAACATACAAGTAGTATAACAACCGCAAGTGAAATATTTACTGTTAGTAATAAGTCTAATAGAGCTGCAGGAAGTGGTATTACCATCATGCAGACAATAACAACTAAGCCTATTGCTAGGACTATGTCATTATTACTCAGTAGTTTTGATAATTTTCCTAACTCCATTCTCCTGCTTGCCTAAATTGGCATTCTCCTCCACCAAGAATATTTTATCATCAGAATGTATTGCTGACAATAATATTAAGTTATTTTATCTCATATTGTCATTTTCAGAGTTTAAACACTCAGCCATTTTTATTATACTTGTTAGCCTTTTAAAAAAAGTCTGTATACGTTGAGGATTCTTCAATGATGTAAAAAGATTCCCATATTCAAATATATTTTTCCCATTTGGAATTGCCAGCATCACTTTATCATCAAAAAAAGAACACTTTATGTTACTAGTTCCAAAAGCTAAACCCATATTATTAAGGCTTTTAATAAAATCATGTGTTACAAGACTAAGTCCTTGCACTTTATCTAATGAATACGCTTTATACTTGTTTTCAAATCTTGCATCATCAATCTTTAGCCTATCCTTTTTTAAATCAAAAAATCGATTCTTCTTTGCATTCATATATTTACTAGCAAAAGCATATACACCATAAAATAAGATTAATAAAGCAAAAAAACTTATTATATACCTTTCTATATAGCTCTCAACGACAAATAATAATAAACATATTATTGCTAGAATAATAGCAGGAATAAAAAATAAATATATTAATAAAACCCTCGATTGAAAAATAATACTGTTATCATTTTTTGTTGTTATCATCGTTAACGGAACTGCATTTTCTTTTATATTAAATATAATAATTACTCCTTTAAAGACCTGAAAAAAATTACTAGTATTATATCGATTATTAAAAATATTAACTTTTGGGCTATATTCTAAAACCTTAGCACTTATTATATCTATTTTTACATTGTTGTATATTCCAGACAAGCAAGTCTTAGAGTCTAGAACATCTGCAACAGCAAACAAACAACTATTTCGTAATAATTCTAATGAAATCTCCTTATTACTCATATTGAAATGATCTACCAAACTCATAATACTAGGCAAAAAATCTTTTTTTAATTTTTTTCGATAATCTTCTCCATAATGTATTAAAGCTAAAACTATTCCACTCCCACACATTATTATAGACCATATTAATAACTGCATATTAAACGAATATATCCATAAATACCCAATTACAACTATAACTGAGAAAATAATTATTGCTAAATTCCAGAGATACTTTTTACGCAATAACTCTAATTTATCAATTATTTGTGAGTTTAATGTTTGATTATCCATTTACTTTAACTTTTACTAACTGTTCTCATTTTTTTGTTTATAAACAAAAGCTAAAATTTCTGCGACTGCAACATACATGTCTGATGGTATTATACCATCAATTGGCACAGAATTGTATAGTGCTCTTGCAACAGGTCTATTTTCTACTATTGGAACATTATTTTCCTTAGCTATTTCTCTTATTTGGAACGCAAGATAATCAACACCCTTTGCTACAACCATTGGTGCAGGTGCTTTGGTTTTATCATATTTAATTGCGACAGCATAATGAGTTGGGTTTGTTACAACTACATCCGCATTTGGTACTGATGACATCATTCGCTGTCTTGCCATTTGCATTTGTATTGATTTTATTCTAGCTTTTATTTTTGGATCCCCTTCTGTGTCTTTATGTTCATCTTTTATTTCTTGTTTTGTCATTTTTATTGATTTTTCGTATTCATAATCTTGATATTTTTTGTCTAAAAATCCTAGAATTAACATTGCAAGGCACATATTAATAATCATATTTACTAAAATTGATACTATAATATTAATTGCAACAGGAATTTCTAAACCAACTAAACCTAATAAATCCCCTTTACGACTATTTATAGCCGAATAACCACAAGCACCAACAACGATTAATTTCAAGATAGATTTTGCAAATTCTACCATTGAACGAGGTTCAAATGGATTAATCATTCTTTTTGCATTTTGTAACATTCTTTGAGTAGACAAATTTTCTAAATTAAATTTAGCTTTCTCTAAGGCAAAAACATGTCCAACATCCATCCTAATTACTATAATTGAAAAAATTACCAATAAAACCATAAACGGTAAAGTTATTATCCCTAAATATTTAAAGTATGGGAAAAAGATTCCCATAATATTATCTACATTTATTGGATTTGCACTAAGATTTGAAAAGCAATCTCTCATCATGCTTTGGATTTTTTCAATCATTCCCCTGGAAAATAAAGCAAGCAAAGCTACCCCTGCTACCATTACAAGGGCTGAATCCATATCACGACTTTTGGAAACATTTCCTCGTTCCCTTTCTTTCGTTCGCCGTCGACTGGTGGCTTCTTCTGTTTTTTCTGCTGCGTCATTTCCCATTTAAATTTTTCTTTCTTTTTTAAAATAGTATTGTGATTTTTTCTATAAATTGTTCTGTTAATACTGCAATATATTCTGCCATTGGTCGCATAAATATCAATGATAATAATAACCCTAAATATATTTTTAAAGGAAGCGAAACCATAAAAATATTCATTTGTGGCATCATTTTTGATGTAAAACCTAATAAAGCATCCGTTATAAAAAGAACTCCAAAAATTGGCAAGGCAATACTTAAACCTATATTAAAAACTTGACTTGTAATAATTATTATTTGCTGAACTAAATGAGGTGAAAAATCAAAAATATAGCCAACTGGCATGAGTTTAAAACTGTTATAAATGGCAGAAAATAACCATTGATGAGCCCCCAGACCCAAAAAAATCATTATAGCTAAAAATGTAAAAGCTTGTGTGATGACTGGAGAATTTCCTCCAGAAGCTGGATTTAATGCTTGATCTGCAGATAGCCCCATTTGGATAGCAAACATATTAACACCTAATTCTATTCCTACAAACATAATATTTGCACAAAATCCTATTGCAAATCCAATTAAAAATTCTTTAAATAATATCAATGTTAATGCTGGTACTGAATTTGGTGTAACTAATTGTGTATTATATTGTACTATTGGAAATAATATAAAAGCAATGGTTGCAGCAAGCCAAACTTTTACCTGTACTGGAATCGGAAATGTAGAAAAAACAGGAGCTGATGCAAAAAGTCCTGATAGGCGAGTAAAAATAGCCATAAACAATATTATATTTCCAACTGAAAACAATACATCTAAATTAAACATTAAATTCCACCAATTAATTGAGGTATCATATCCATAAATTCATTTACTGTCGTTATGAAAATACTTATCATCCAAGGCATTAAAAATATTAACAAAAGTACGCAACCAACTATTTTAGGCACAAATGTTAATGTTGATTCTTGAATTTGTGTAACAGTTTGAAAAATACTTACTAATAAACCTAATACAACACCAACTAATAATATTGGTACTGAAATTTCCAATGTTAATATAAACATTTTTTGTAAAAGTGTTATTACTACATCTTGATTCATTATCTAACCTCTATCTGACAAAACTTTCTACTAATGATTTTACAACCAAATACCAACCGTCTACTAATACGAACATTATTAACTTAAATGGCAAAGCAATCATTGTTGGAGGTAAAAACATCATACCCATTGATACTAAAACTGACGAAACTACAATATCGATAACT
This sequence comes from uncultured bacterium, assembly GCA_949282215.1. Lineage (GTDB taxonomy): Bacteria > Cyanobacteriota > Vampirovibrionia > Gastranaerophilales > Gastranaerophilaceae > Scatousia. The sequence goes on from CASDPF010000006.1 coordinate 11,636, forward strand.
AAAAAAGGTAAATAAACTACAAAGCCTATTGTAAATGCTGTTTTTAATTCACTTAATATGAATGATGGCAAAAGTACATATGTTGGTACATCTTCTTTATTTTTTGGCTTTTCTATTTTTGCCATTCTTACAAATAATGCTAATTCCTTTTCATGAGTCTGCTTAAACATAAAATTTCTGATGGGAACAATCCCTCTATCTAAAGCTGCTTGTTGAGTTATTTGATTATTCATATATGGTTGAAGAGCTTTTTCATTAATTTCATTGAATGTTGGAGCCATTATAAAAAAAGTTAATATTAATGCTAAGCTTGTTATTACCTGATTTGGGGGTAACGTTCCTGCTCCCAAAGCCTGCCTTGTTAAAGATAAAACTACTACTAAACGTATAAATGACGTAGTCATAATTAATATACTTGGAGCTAATGTTAATATAGTTAACCAAATTAAAATTTGTAAACCATTTGTGAAATCTTGCGGCGTATTAGCATTTCCAACTCCTATATTGATATTAGGAAATGTCATCGCACTATAAGAAGGTATTACAGATAATACAAATCCTAAAATAATACCCCATAATCTTTTATAATTTTTCATAAATAACTATCCTTAACAATCGACTATACCTCAAATATAGAATAACAAATTCTATATGAGCATGGCAAATCATTAAGTTTTATTGCATAAAACTAGCTAACTATTGCTCTAGCTAATAATTCTGCAGGTTCTGCAATAGCTGTAGAATATTCTATAAATTGGTTATCTGGAGCAAAATAACGACGCATAGCACCACGGTTTGTTACTTTTTCATAACAAACAAATGAATCAACATTGTCCTTTAAGTAGCCAGCAAAAATACGCTGCTTATGGGACAGATTATAGTCCTTTAAGTTCTTAACGATATACATATCACTTATATTATATAATATTTAGCTCTTGTTTGCATAGTTTTGCAATAAATGTTTACATATTTTTGATAATTGTATCTACTATTTCTCTAAAAGCTCCATCCCCGCCTTCTGAGCTTGTTATTTGTATATTTTTAATATTTTTAACTTTATCTACTGCATTTGGAACTGTATAACAATATTTTGTATATTCAAGAGATTCAATATCGTTAATATCATCACCAATATAAATATATTCATTTTCTTTTAAAGAATATTTTTCTATAATATTTTTTAATATATCAATTTTTTTTCTTATACCTTGATGTATTTCATCAAGGTTAAATTTTTCATTAAGAATTTCTATTGCAGAATTACTTTCCCCTGAAATGATGCCTATCTTATAATTATTCTTCTTTAAAATTGAAAAAGCCATTATATCTTTAAAATTTAGTTTTCTTGACATATTTTTATTTGAATCAATATAAACACAATTATCAGTGATAATTCCATCAAAATCTGTAATTATAAATTTAACTGTTTTAGGGATTTTTAAACTCATACTATTTAACTCTTCTTAATTTTTCTATAATAGGGATTTCTCTCGGATAAACAATTTTTTTACCATCACCTAATAAAGATGGAACTTGCCTTATATCTCTTACCATATGATATAGACCTGCCATTTCTAAACTGGCAGCTTGATCAGAGCCCCAGTTAGTCCTATCTACAGTAATGTGTCTTTCTACAGAATTAGCACCTAGTGCAACTGCCAGAACAGATGGAGTGACACCTCTTTCGTGTCCAGAATATCCTATTGGACACGAAAATTCTTTTTTTAAGGTTTGAATTACTCTTAAATTTGTTTCTTCAGCATTTGAAGGATATGTTGAAGTGCAATGATAAATTATTAAATTATCTTCTCCTAAAATGTTTACGGCATGTCTAATTTCTTCCATTGTACTCATGCCTGTTGATAATAAAATAGGTTTTCCTTTTGATTTTGTATACTTTAGCAAATTATCATCAGTTAATGAAGCTGATGCAATTTTATAACAAGGGATATTAAATTTTTCCATAAAGTCTACTGATTGTTCATCCCAGCAAGAAGCAAACCACAATATACCTTTTTCTTTACAATAGCTATCTATTTCAGTGTATTCTTTTTCTCCAAACTCTAGACCTCTTTTAAGATCTCCATTTGTATTTCCAAAAACACTTTTTCTTTCTTTTGCTAATTCATCTTTCGTATAAACAATATCAATAGTTCTTTTTTGGAATTTTACTGCATCACAACCAGTTGTAATAGCTATATCAATCATTTTCTTTGCTAAATCAACAGAGCCGTTATGATTTATTCCAATTTCCGCAATGATAAAACAAGGAAAACTATCTCCAACTATTTTGTTAGCGATGTGTACACACTTTCTATTCATATTTACTCCCACTAACTTAAATATTTTTTATACAAAACAAACTCGTCCGGATCAACTTTATGAGAACTATTGACTTGATTTGTTGGTTCTTCTTGTTTTGTATTATCTGTTGTAGTTTTAAATAATTCATCTATAATGCCATCTGGATTTTCTTCTTTGTATATTTCTGTAAATTCAAAATTTTCTTCTTTTTCTTTGGTATTATTTTCTTTAAAATTTTCGGATTCTTCTTGTTTTTTTGTGACTACTTTTGTAAAACCGGGAATTTCGATTTTGGGAATTTCAATCTTTGGAATTCTAATATTAGGTATCTCTATCTTAGAATATTCGCCTTCTTTTATTTCAATTGGCGGATAATTACCTAAATCTTTAATTAAATGTATTGAATTTGTTGAAGCTCCTATTAACATTCTTTTACCATCTAATTCAACAACATGTAAAGTCTTATTACTTCCTAATGGTGTGGTTGATATTACAGAAACATGACTACTTGCTTTCTCCCCAATTTCATGTTTTAGTGCATTGATTCCAAATTTATTTAATTTTGTATATATTATACCTGTTGCATAAATCAATAGGATTACAAAAATAAGAGAAAAGAATATAGAAATAATATTAGGTTCATGCCCCACAGCTTGAGTGCCAATTGTATTAACAGTATCAGTAGTAGATACAGAAGATGCTTGTGCGGCATTTGCTAAAGGTTCCGGTAAATCCGGCAAAATATCAAATTTATCAACAGCATAAGTTGATAAAGCATAAAACCAAGCTATCCCTGTAAATAATATTCCCAAAATCTTATTCATTTAAACTTACCTTATTTTCTGATATAATTCTATCATAAAATTATTAAATAGGGCAAGATGTCATGCTAATGGAAGTGTTTAATTATATTTTACAAAAAGATAGTAACTTGTTTATTCATGTTTTAAACCTTTTTGTTTTACTTATTTTATTGGTACTTTTTGTTTTTGTTAGAAAAGTTCGAAAAAAATATTCAAAAGTTAACGATTATTTTGGAATTGTTACAAAAGCAGTTAATTCAGTTCGTTATGGTGATTTATCAAAAAAAATTGAAAATATGGATATCCCAAATTCTGAGCCATTAACAGAAAGTATAAATCGTATGATTGAAACGTTATATGACAGAGAAAAAATGATTGTTGAATACCAAAATGAACTTAACAGGCAAAATAAGCTTTTAGAAGAAGTTATAAACTCACTTTCTGATGGACTGATTATTATTGATAAAAAATATAAAATTCTTAGAGCAACTTCTAGGGTTGCTCAATGGTTTGGGGTTTCGGGAAAAGAATTATTTACACATGATATTTTTGATTATATTAAAATTCCCAAAAATAAACCTCTTGAAGATTTAAAAGAAGATGATATTTTTATTTTTAATGAAAAGGCTTCTAATTTTGTAGCAAGTACAGTTGAATTAAAATTAGAAGATAATAAAAAACGATTTATCATGATTATTAGAAATATCACAGATCAAAAGGAATTAGAGATTTTAAAAGAAGATTTTGTAGCAACGCTTACTCATGATTTAAAAGTTCCGATTATTGCAGAAACTAATATGCTTGAATTATTTTTGAATGAAAACTTTGGTCCTATTTCTGAAAAACAGGCTATAGCTTTAAAAAATATGCAAACTTCAAATAAAGAACTTTTAGATTTAGTACAAATTGTATTAGAAACTTATAAAGTTAAGGATGGGAAAATTAGACTTTACAAAGAAAACATTATGTTAAAAGGTTTTATCAATGAAATAATAGACGAAATGCAAAGCATTGCTGAAAAAACAAATAATAACATTGAGTTTATTCAATCCAGAGATATTAGGGTTTTTGCTGATAAAATTCAATTAAAACGCGTTATAAAAAATTTAATTTCAAATGCAATTTCTTATGGAGAGCCTAATTCGCCTATAGAAATAAAAATTGGTGAAATACCTAAGTATATTGTTATTAATGTAAAAGATTATGGCAAAGGTATTTCTGAAACAGATATAAATAAAATTTTTAATAAATATTATTCTGCAGCTAAAAAGTTTAGAAAAATTGGAACTGGATTGGGTTTGTATTTAGCTTTGCAGATTGTTAAAGCTCATGGAGGAGAATTGTCAGTTGAAAGTGAACAAGGAAAATATACAGAATTTTCAATAAAATTACCTGTTGCAGAAAATATTAACAATTTATTGTATGGAGAATAAAAATGAATAAAATTTTGTATGATACAAAATATTTGCAATTAAAGAGTACTAAATCAAAATCTGGTCATGATTGGGTATATGCTCATAGGCCAAATGCCAAAGATGTAGTCGTGATATTACCTATAATTAATAATGAAAAAATATTATTTTTAAAGGAAGAACGCCCACCATTGCAAGCAGAAAAGGTTGCTAAATATTGTATAGGCTTACCAGCAGGACTTGTTGGGGATGAGAGAATTGGAGAATCAATAGAAGATGCTATAAAAGCTGAATTACTTGAAGAAGCGGGTTTAGTTGCGGATAGAATTGAAATTAAAACTCGAAAAATGGCAAGTTCTGCTGGTTGTGTTTCCGAAACTATTACAATTGCAATTGCCTATATAAACGAATACAATGTTGTTCAAAAACCCGTTAGTGATAATGGGATTATTGTTGATAGAATTTTAGTTGATAAATCCAATATTTATTCTTGGCTTCAAGAACAAGAAAAAATTGGTAATGCTTTAACCGCATCAACTTTAGCAGCTTTATTTTATTTAGAAAGGTAGTTTAATATGATTACAAAAGGAATTAGAGGTGCGATTACGGTAGAAGAAAATACTTCAAAAGCAATTGAAGAGGCTACATTAAAACTTCTTAAGGAAATGGTAGAAAAAAATAATATTGAAATAAGTATGATATCGCACGTTATTTTTACATTAACTTCGGATTTAAATGCCGAATTCCCTGCAAAATTTGCAAGAATTAATTTAGATTGGAAAGATGTTGCGATGACGTGTTTTACAGAACTAGATGTTCCTAATGCTTTAAAAAAATGTTTAAGAGTTTTAATTGTTGTTAATTGCGGAGAAAATTTTATACCTGAATTTGTTTATTTAGATGGAGCTGAAGTTTTAAGAAAATGAAAAAAGTTTTAATTGTCGATGATGTAAATGGTTGGGTTAAATTTAATTCTGATGTTATAAGAGAATTGTTTGGCGATGTAGAAATTGTAACTGCAAATAGTGCTGCTGAGGCGTATGATGTATTATTACAAGGTTTAGATTTCGATATTATAATTACAGACCTGCAAATGGAGGAAACTTTTTCCCCTAAATATGCTGGGGAATGGCTTGTTGAACAAATTAGAACATTTAATCGTTATAATGCTACAAAGGTTGTTATGATATCTGCTTCGTATAATATAAGACAAATTGCAAATTCTCTTGGAGTGGAGTGTATTCCAAAATCAACAGCTTTAAAATGTATTTCAGCTTATAAGGAAGTTTTTAATTTATGCTAAAAAGAATATTAATTTTGTTTATTTTGTTTGTTAGTTGTTGCGTATTCGCTGATGCAAAAAATATAGATACTGATTTTACAAAATATTATAAAATTAATGATAAATTTGAAATTACGTACATATCACTTACTAAAAATAACGAAAAATCTTTAAGTAAAGAAGATAAAAAAATTTATAAAACTATTCAAAAAAACGAAAAATATGTTTCCAAAAATCAATTAGAAAAAGCTGATAGATATTGTGAAAAATTTATACCAAATAAAGTTAGGTTAATAAATTATTACCAAAGAAAACTTGATTATAAAAAGGCTTTGGATGAGTGTTTATTATTAAAAGATTTGGATAAAACAAGTTTTATTCCTAAATATTTATTAGAACAAAAATTAGCTATTCTATATGCAAGATGTGGAGAATATTTAACTTCTAACAAAATATTATTACCTTATATAAATTCTAAAAATATAAAACAAGCTTCTTTTGTAAATTATCAAATAGGTGAAAATTATTTTTATATACAAGATTATAAAACAGCTATTTTATATTTAAAAAAAGTTATAAGTTCTGATTTTAATTATGTTCAAGCTCAGGAATTTTTGTATTCCTCATATTTACATATAAAAGATAATAAATCTGCTTATTCTGTTGCAAAAGCATTAATTAATAAAGTTCCTAATAACCCTGAAAATTACATGAAATTAGCTTTTGTAACAACAAATAAACTGGAAAAATTAAATAATTATTATAAAGCAAAACAATTATATTATGCTCAAAATTATTTACCGGCAATTGTCGAGGTTAATAGATTAATAGTGCCAATAGAACAATCAAAGATAGATGAGGCTTTTAAAAAATTATCTTTATATTGCAAAAAGCCTGATTGGATAAAAATAAAATCTAAAAATGCTAATTTACTTGCTGATGATATTCTTTATTGGGATAGGCGACAAGATGATTTTTTTGAAGCAACAAATAATTGTATTTCAAAATATTATGGTAAAAATTTAGTTGCTTGTTTTAATGATATTAATTCTAATCAGCAGGTTCTAGATAAAGAATTAGCCGAAGAATCAGCAAGAAGAATTGAAATTAAGCAGAGGGAAGAGCAAAATCAGTTATTAAGACAACAAAATGCACTAATTCAAGAACAAAACCGTATTCAATATATGCGTAATTATAATTATTATCCACGATATTATGATTATTATTGGGGAAGATACCCTTGGTGGTTTTAGAAAAAAAAGTTTGCCTAAAATGGCAAACATTAAATAAACACGAGGATATTAAGTTTTCGTACTGCGGGATACAAGAATAAATAAAAATAATTAAAAGTAAATAAAAATAACACTATACTTGATTTTTCAAATTGTTTTATCTTATTATAATATTACATTAATTATTATTTTTTAAAAATTAGTGTGGTAAAAGTGTGGTAAAAAATGGCAACAATTAAAGAAGTCGTCGGGAAAAAAGGAAAAAAATATCAGGTAACTGTCAGAAAAAAGGGCTATAAACCGGAATACAAAACCTTTGATAAGAAAACAGAAGCTAAAGATTGGGGACAAGATGTAGAAACTCAAATGAAACACGGTACTTGGGGTAAATCTGTTGAAGGCGAAATTGACACGATACAAACCGTAAAAGATTTAATCGACTATTTTGAAGAACACGAAGCCCCTAGACGGTATACAAAAGTCGAAAAATACAAAGTTATGTATGATTGGTGGCGTGATAAAATAGGGAATGTTCCTCTGTCTGACGTTACATCATCTATGCTAACTCAATATAAAAATATTCTTGCTAAAGAAGCTCCGTCTAAACCCTATAAAGAACACGAATATAAAAGCAATAGCACTGTTAGAAAATACTTGTTTGCTCTCTCGGCAATCCTATCATACGCCGAATCAGAGCTTGAGCTCATAAATAAAAATCCTATGAAAAAAGTCGGAAAACCCGAGAAATCTAAGGGGGTTGTGCGTTTCTTGTCTGATGATGAGAGGAAACTGCTTATAAAAGGATGTAAAGAATATTCCGAAAGATTATATATATTTGTGCTGCTTGCAATCTATTCGGGCGGCAGGTACTCGGAACTTTTGACCCTTAAAGTTGAGAATGTAGATTTTGAAAACTGCATGCTACATTTTACAAACACAAAAAATAATGAATCAAGAGGAGTTCCGGTATATATTAAAATTATTGAGAAATTAAAAAATTACTTAGATCAGAATGACATTACAGACGGTTATATTTTTCTCAATAAAGAAACAGGTAATATCTATTATCTTAAAGGAGCTTTTGAAGCAGTAGTCAAAAAAGTCGGAATTAAAAATTTCAGATTTCACGATTGCAGGCATACATACGCTTCATATCTTGCACAAAACGGGGCGGAGTTGCTTGAAATTTCGATATTATTAGGGCATAAATCTCTACAGCAAACTCAAATCTACGCACACTTAACCCGAAAACATACCGCAAAAGTAGTGCGGAAAATGACAGCTAATACTTTTGACGATATTTAAGCCGATTTTGCAGCGTTTCTGAAGCGTGATTTTTTCCATTCAAAATACTTGTTTTCGTCTATATACCACAATTTGCCCTCACGCTCCAAGACTTTATCGAACCCGTTTTTGTGGCGTTCATTTATATAGTTGCGTAGTGCTGATACAGACGGGCTTGGGTGATATAAATTCCATTCAGTTAATTTTATATACCTCGTTTCCTTTTCTGCCGTGTGTAAGCTCTTTTCAAGTGTCAGCAGTTCGGCAGCCAAAAGTCGTGCATGACTGCCGTATGCTGTTTCGATTTCTTTCAAATTTCTGTCTATAAGTTTTTGTGTATCTTCTCTTGATAAATACATTTATTTTTCTCCTTTTAATAGTTCGGGATTTTCGTAAACATTCCCAAGAATTTCAATAGTCGTTACATTTACCATGCTCTGTGGAGAACAATGAATATCCCTTAAATATTTATCTATATCGTATAATCTGAACCCACATCTTGCTTCGTTCCACACGACAACAGAAAGTTGGGTTCTTCCCGTTGAAAATTTCCACGTTCTTACTATATCTTTCTCATAAATGAGTTCGCCCCGCTCGTCTTTGCGTCCGGTGCATTGCATAAGAATTAAATCTTCGGGTTTTACTTCGTGTACGTTTTTTATTTTATGGTCGTAATTTTTGAATAATAAGCCGCCTTGCAAAATATCACCATCAATTAAAGTTGGATTGTTGAAAATCATCATTTTATTTTCGCTTTTGCAATATATTCTGAACTTAAATCTATCTTTCATCCTCTGCCCCTTTCGCTTTGTTGATGATGTTGAGGATTAGGTCTTTTGTACATCTCAAGCATTCTTCACAGTCATCACACCCGCATTCTTGGCTTTCACAGTAAATATCTTCTTTTAATTCTTGCTCAATCTCATCCAAAGCCTCACGGTAGCTGTCGTTTTTTACTAAACCAATTTGCCAATTTAAGTGGTCTAATGCTTCTAAAAACTCCCTTCGTGCTATTGTTAAACTTGAAATTTTATTTCTAAAAAACTCTCTGTCTTTACGAATACGTTTTTTTAATTTCTTAATTTCATTTTTATTATGATTTTCGTTTAATTCTAATTTTAATTTTCTTTCTTTCAGATCCTCACACTCTTGCGTCTTGAAGGTGAGTTGCTTGAAATCTTCATAAATTTGGCAATTATCATCACAAGGTGGTAAATCCTCACATAGCTCGCAAAAGCAAGTACAATAGGTCTTGCCGTCAAATTTTTCTTTATCTTGAAACTTATATTTGCATTTTATCTGTTCTTTATCTGTCATTGTTATTCTCCTTTGTGTTCTCCTAATATGCGGGTAATCGAAAATCGAAATGTTAATTAAATCAACACGTTTCCCCGCATATCAAGAGTTTGTTATATTAAATAATTTCTGCTGTCCTATTGGCGAAAAATCCGCCCATATAATTTGTTTTGGCAAAAAGTCCCTGCAAAAATATGCAGAATTAAAGTTAATTTTTTCTTTTTGCTGCTTCCCTTTGAACTGCATTCGCTTTTCAAATAAAAGTAATTGCAGCTCTATATTCCTGAATAATTGTGCCGGAGCGGAATCGTTGAGCCAACTTATATTCATTAACAAACAAAAAGGTTTGTTGAATTTTAGTGCACGCTCAAATATTTCTCTCTTTCCGGTAAACGGCGGATTACTGATTATAATATCCCAGTTTTTCGGTTCATATCTGTAAAAATCTTGTCCGTTCCATATATGAGAGTATTCGACATTGTAATCATTTTCCTGAAAAACTTTTACGAATTCCGATTCTTCCGTGTCAAAAGGACACCATATTATTTTATTTCTGAACGGTTCAAGGTATTTCAACAAAGGTTCGACCGCATATCTTTCAGTCCAACATTCGTCATTTTTACCTTTTGATGTCCATAAAAAATTATTTGCCCTTTTGATTTCTCCTTATAGAAAATACTGGGGCATTAAGCCCCAAGTATTTAGTAATTCAGCAATACCAATAAGTCGCTATATTTTGAAAGTTTTTCTTTCAAATAATCGACTTCATCTTGCAGTGCCTTTTCTTCGATACGTTCCAATTCTGAACACTGGAATAGCACCTCAATCCTTCCGCTGCCGTTATTTAAGAACATCAGTTCAATCGGTATGTCATAAGTAACATCAGGGCGACCTTTTGCATAAGGAACGACACATATAAAGTTTGAAGGAAGTTCAGATTCATCCTGCACCCCGTTCTGTAGTTTATATTTTATTTTATAACCACAACCGGCTTCACCGTTCATAAATACCGGATTGGAAATCATTTCACTTCTACCGATTGTTCTTATATCCAATAATTTGAGATATAAATCCTCAAAATTCGAGATACAAGGTCTCAGTCTTTGTAGCGTGGTCAATAATTCCTCGTGGTTTAGTTTACAGTTTGCTACAGATTTTAGCGTTTTCCACAAGGTAGTCAATGATCTTTCATAATCGCAGCGTTTGCCGCCAAAATCGTCATCGGCACAAAACGAGCCGCCTTCGTCATTAACGACGACAGTTGCAAGTTTGCCTGTTTTGTTATTGCAGCGGTCTAATTCTTCGTCAATAAAATCTATGAATGAATTTACTGAACTAACATCTAGAATTCTATTATTCCGACCACGTGTTTGGTAGCAAGAAGTGGCGTCATTATATATTGCTTCTGTCTTTCTTGTGTTATATACTCCGTATTCTTCCACTTCAATTTTTACATCACGTTTGTTATCAATTCTATCCAATAATTCTTTAAGCATTATTATTTACTCCTTTTTCACTTGTATTTAGTTCTCGTACTGTTTGTGAATCAATTAGTTTTAATTGATTCGGGTCATCTAGGTAAAGTTCGCCCTTTGAATCACGGTAAAATTGATTTTTAGGCTTTTTACCTTTAGGTTTGACGGTTTTAACCTCTGCTTGAATATTAAGCTCATTCTTTTCTTCAACGCCTATATTAAGCTCAATGGTCAACTTCCCGCCCTTGTTATACTCATTGATTTTTTGCATTAGTTCCCTAAGTTCAAAATCAATACAGTCTTTTAGTTTCATAGTGCGGTCTTTGCTATTGACAGTCCTTGTCATAGCGGCTATTTCCGCAAAGCCAATCGGTTTTTCTTCTACCATTTTCGTTACCTTTCTCTGGGTTCTCCAGTTTTATAACACTACATACGGTTTAGGCGATTTGTCGGACTTCTTATTTTTAGAGGGTTATCGCCAATCCCCCCCCCCGTTATTTTTCTGCACACGATACAGCTTCCCTCTCTTTTTTCTCGTTAAGGGTAACAATCATTTGTTCTATCATTTCTGATAGCTGCTCCTGTGTAAAATCGGCAAGGGTTCTTTTTACAAATGGGGAATTTTGAACATTGTATCGTTCAAAAGATTTTCCCAAGCACTCATTTATACTTGCTAGTTTATTATGCCCCTTGTACAGTCCAAAAGTGCTGTTATACAATTCAAAATTGTATCTGTTTTTAAGATATATGCGGATAATATCCGGCATTTCTGACCATTTTGTATATTTGTATTTTTCATAAATTTTTAAGGTCGGTAAATTAATCAATTCCATTACTTCAGGGATTGCAGATTTAATCTCCCTCAATTCTTTTTGTAACGCTTCCGCCATGCATTCATTTGCTAGGCTTTGGCTGTAAAGTTTTTCTTCTGTTATCATTTTGTTTTCCATTTTTGTTATAGGGCAAATAGTAACCTCAAATCCTAATAATTTCCTAATTACACCTCATTTCTTAATAATTACTGTATTTCCGATTAAAAAGAAGTTTCCAACGTGAGATTTTGTACTTCTTTTCAAATTCCGTATCTGTTAGCTGCCTTATACCCTGATTATGGATATGTTCATGCAGCACTTTTGATACAAGTATTAGTTTTTGTTTTATACCCCGCTTTTCATACCAATCAATATTGTTTACGTATGAGCTATAAGGTATAAAGTGGTGGAGTTCGCACCCGTTTAAGCCGTGATTATAGTCATTCAATGAATTTATCCTGACTTTAACAAGTCCGCCGAGCTTGTTTAAGAAAAATACAGAATCCTTATATTTTTCAAGTTCTTTTGCCATATCTTTAAGCTGTTTTTGATTCTTCTTTTTCATATAAGCTGTAAACCTTCCACCAACATTTCTCACCGAATCTGTTTTTGCCGTGCTCAGTCCAATCGTAAATACTGACATTAAATTCTTTCTTTATATCTCGAATAACTGACGGCAAATGCCTAATCCCATACAAATTATGAGCTTGGGCGTTAGTTATCGTTCCTTTGGTTTGCAAGTGCTGATACACACGTTTTGTTTGGCTCATAGTTAATCTCCTTTATTGCTTCCGTCAACCACTCGTCGGTATTACAAGCAATGTCTTTTGACAAGTAACATAAATTTTCCAGTACCACGAGTTGTTCTTTTTTTTGCATTTTCGTCCCCTATATTACGTAAAATATCAAAGCCGTCGGTTAATATACTTGATAATGATTTCAAATAGCTTATACCAATAGCCACTTTATCAATATTCGTCATAGGTTCGGACGCTAATTTGATTTTGTTCATTTTCTTTCTCCAATTTATCTACAATTTCTTTAATTCTTCTTTCGTACTCAATAGACGATAAGCAGCATGGCAATCTTGCTTTTTGTCTTTCATATTCTCTACAATCAAACATTTTTCAAAATCCTCTTGTATTCGTCATACATCAACGAGAAAGAACCCCCTGAAGGTTTACCCAAAAAGTGATTTTTAACCTTTTGCACAAATACAAGCGGCATATTGCTCAATTTTCCGGTTGCTTCGCTTCTTTCACGGTGAATAATAATCCCGTAGTCCGCCATGTTGTACCAGTCGCCGGAGCCGGAAATGCTGTACATATTCGGCATTTTTTCTCCGTCCGGTTTCTTCGGGTGGGCTACGAAAATGACCAGTATATCAAGCTCTTTTGCAAGCATTGATAACTGTGATAAGATAGTCCCTATATATCTGTCCTCTCTATCTGTATAGTTATTATTCAATCTATTGTACGGGTCGATAGTCAGAGTTTTGACCCCGTATTTTTTCACGGCAAGGCGTGTTCTCTCGCAAATTTCATCAACAGTCCAACGTTTATTTATATCAAATCTGTAAAAATGTTCGCCAATGAAACCAAGAGTATTGCTGTCCAATAGTTTTTCGTTTTGTATAAGGTGATAAATCGTATCTTGGTTATACATTTCCGCAAGGCTGTTATAATGTCCTGCTATAACCGATTCAAAAGAGGCTATTAAGTGTTTCAACCCGTATTTTTTTGATAAATCAATAAGTAAATTGTCAACAAAAGTTGATTTACCTCTTGAAGGGTATCCGGTTATTATCATTAAATATCCCGTACGGATTCTGACTAATTGGTTAAATTTATCCCAAGAAGTCTCATAATAATCTTCCTCTTTTTCAAAATTATATTTATAGATTTCATCAAAACTATCAAAGAATGTTGTTATTCCGTCAGGATTTATATCTTCCGCAGCTTCTATAAATTGTTTTAAATCCTCTCCACCCATTAAGGCTTCGTTTGCGTCTTTATATCTTTTCCAATTTACAACCTTGCATTTATCACGCCCCAATCTGTTCAAGAGATTGAGTTTTAACTTATCGCCCGGGACGTCATTGTCAACCGCTATAATATGAGTTTTAAACTGGTCAATAAATTCAAAACAATTCTCTATACATTCAAGTTTATTTTCGCTTGCACCTTGTGGAATAGAGACGGATTGAATACCTTGTTCCGCAAGTGATAATACATCAATCTCGCCTTCAACCCATATAAGGGTATCAGTACCTTTTACTAAATCCATACCGTACAAGGTCTTTTCGGTTTCTGCTTCCTGCCGGAAGGTCTTTTTACCGTTACCGAGATTTTTTCGGTATTTTATATTTACCAATTCACCGTATTTATAATACGGAATAACTATTTCCTTTTTATCATTGAAAGAAATATCGTACTTATCAATAGTCGTCTTTGAAATACCACGAGCCTGAAAATATTTATAAACAGGGTCAACTTCTTTCACGACCTTTGGCGGGTCAGGTCTTTTATATTTCTTTTTCTGCTCGTATTTATCACGATAATAAACAATTCCCGCCCAATCGCAGTTATGACATTTATACAAAACCCCGACATCTGTATAGGTAACACTAAGACAAGGGTCAGATTTGTTTTTTCTGTCCTTAGAACATTTCGGGCACGTCTGTTTCCCGTCTCTCTGTAGTGTAATGCCAAGTTCTCGTAATTTGTCTTGATATTCCATTCCTAAACGCCCCAGTTAAGCCCATTCTTTCCGACTGCTACTTTTGCTTCGTTTACTACCCAACTATCCGCCCTGAAGAATCCGTTATGATTTTTGTTATGGTACTTCATAGCATTTGTAGATTTGCGGGATAGCCAAGCGTCCAGTATTGCAATGCCTTTATTTGCAATTTCATCACCGAATTTTGTACAAATTTTGTCGTATTGGTCGCTTGTGAGATTTACAAACTCGACGCCTTCAAGCTCTATTCTTTCCTCTGCTTCCTTTTGTCTTGCAGCCTGTCTCTTTTTTCTTAGTTCGATTCGTTTTTTTACGGAGCGGGAAGATAGTAAATTGTTTTCTATAGCAAACAAACCTTCACCCTTCTCCGTGTATTCTTCGACACATTTATTTATGAAGGTCGTTAATTCGTTTTCATCAATTCCGGTATTTTTTGACATGACGGAAATATCTGCCATATCAAATTCACCGTCAGATCTATAGATTTCTTCAACAATAGCCCAGTAATAACCAAACCCCGCAAAGCCGTAATCGTTCATCATTTTTACGATTTTGCCGTTATTTAATGTTCCTATATCGTGCGAAAAATATTCTTTTGACATATTATTTCATTTTCCTTTTTCTTTAAGTGCTCCGGTAATCCGTATATGCGTACCATTTCAATAACTGCTACCTTCATCTGACATTTCAGGTTATAAGGTTCAAAATACAATTCATAAATCGGACAACCGGAACAAATACAGCCCCTTTTGTAGCAATCTTCCGCAGTTTTGTTCCAACCGCTTCTAACTCTACTCAACATCGACAAAAGTTCTTTTCTCCTCATCGAATCTAACAGGTTTAAACCCCCAACCGAGAAGTGATACTTGTTCAATCTCTTTTCCGTCAGTTGAATTTTTAGGCACAAATTTATTTATGCTTAACGAGCCCGTTACTCTGATGTAATCACCTTTTTTAACCTTATCGGCTATGATTTCGGCGGTTTTTACTTTCGCCTCAACCCCGCTCAAAAACTTAATAAAAAAGTTTTCATAAGTGTCTTTGTTTTTTTTGACGCCTAAATTGATTGTTGTAATACAAGTGCCGTTGTCTGTGTATTTGGTCTCAAGCCAACCTACACGCCCCACTAATCTAAATGAATTGTCGCTCATTTTTACCTCTACTTTCTTCTACTTCTTAAATGGTGGCAGGGGCAGGAATTGAACCTGCTATCTCTTGCTTAGGAGACAAGTGAGTTACCGTTACTCTACCCTGCATTAATGGCTATTTTTTTTGTCGAGAAATAGCCAAAACTCCCTCGTAAAATTCTCACTAAATCAAAAAAATAATGAAATACTATCTATAGTAGGCGGCTTTAATCTCCCGCCGCATAAGCTGCCCCCTTTCTTTCCTGTATAAACTTGTTTAAACTCATCTTTTTATAAGTCTTTTTGTGCATAGCAAAGCCTTTGGTCGGATACAAGAGATAATCTCCGAACATATATACCCCCTCTGATTTGAATTCCGCCCCGAGTTCCTTTAATACAGGTTCAAATTTAGCGGCTCTCTTTGCTCGGCGTTCCTTGTAAAATTCGTCATTTGCTCTGAATATGTCTCCCATATCTCCCATAAACTTTTCCTCTTTCTTTTTGTATGCCGTCTGTCCGGCTGTCAACCGTCTTTCCGATTTGTCATAGCTTTCTCAAAGTGCTAATCTTTGAGGGTCGTCTTTTTCTTAATTTGCCTTGCGACCATTCAATGGCAAACTTTAAAGGCGGTAGAGGGTTTTATCCCTCTACCTCTGCCGGCGGTAAATCGGCAGTTTTGGCATTCTTTTTATTTGGGATTTTAGCCGGTTGTTTTTCCGGAGTATCGTCCCAGTTTGTATCGTCAGGTACTGTGAACATATCAATAGCTACCTTTGTTTTCGTTGTGCTGTCCATAGCGAGAGCTTTTTGCAATTCAACCGATTTAGGTAAAAGTTTAGCTAATTGGATAAGCACGGTTTTTTTGCACATAGCATTCGGGTCTTTTGCCCACGGCGAGTTCTCATCAAAATGTGGGTTCTCTAACGGAATATACGCATTTGCGGCGTCATTCCATTCTTTTGAGATATAGCACTTTGAGTGAGTTTTCCCGTGTTCGATACATTCTTCACGACCCATTACCTTGAACACACTTCCGCCGTTTTTGAGTTTGGCTACCGCATAATATGCGATAGGCTCTCCTCTGTCTTTCAACTTCGGGCAATGTTTCAAATATGAATCAGTACCATAGGAATATTCAAATAAATCATTTTCATAAACAGTGTGCATATCGATATAATCAGCAGCACCGTGTCTATAAAAGAGTTCAATATATCCTTTGTATCCGATTTGGAATTGTGCTTCGTCAACTTTAACCCATTTGATTTTACCAGTTTCAGGATCTGTAATTTTTTTAGAGTTTTTATAAGGTATGATATACGCCTGTCCTTCGACATTCGGTTCAAGTCCTAATTGAGCAGACTGGAACAATGCTCCGAGAAAACTCTCCGGCGTACAATCCGCCAACTTCGGGTTAAGTCTGATAGTAGTGAAAGCTATTCTTGCAAGTCTTTCTGCCGACATGCAGCTCGGGACTGCTTTCCCTAACTCTTTCAAAGATTTATTTATTAATTCTTCAATAGGTTTTGATTTTTGTCTGTTTTCAATAACCTGAGCTTTTAATTTTGTTACTGCTGTATTCTGTACCATTATGCAACCTCACTTTCTTTGTTTTTAGATATACGCATTACTCTATAGCTTGATATTGTAGAGAATTCTTCGTATAAATCGGAGTGAGTTTCTTTGAATGATTTTGTATCAAATTTTGTAGTGTTTTGAGATTTCCAAGTAACTACATATTTAGGCGTTTTGATACCGAGATTGTCTTTTATGATGTCCTTAATTCCGGTTTCGATTTCTTTTTGCTCATCCTGCAAGGATTTGATATGATTTTTAATTTCTTGCAGATAAGCGACTTTTTCCTCAAAAGCCATTGTTGCTTCTGTTGATTTTTCATCTTCAGGGAAAAGTTCAATCATAAAGTCGTTATGTTCGCCGTAAAGTTCTTTTAATGTTTCATCATCATTTGCCATAATTTTAGGCGGAGTATCGTTTTGGACGTGTTCCCAAAATTCTTTTGCAGCTTCGACCATTTGGTCAAATAATTCTTGGTCAAATTCAATCTGTTTGTATTTGAATGATTGACCGCCTATTAAAACAGCAATATGTCCAATTTTTCTACCTGTAATGCCTAAGTACCACATAAGTTGCAAAATATATTCTTGCGGTATATCGTCATTTTCCCATTCGTCTTTTTTGAATACTGAACAGGTTTTGCATTCCAAAAGTTCGTCTGTTCCGGTTACAAGTCTATCAACGTGAGCAACCATATAAGGATAATCAGGGTGCCAGTACACTTTCGGAGCACGTCTCACACTTTTACCAGTCTTTACGCTGAACAAATCAGCTACAAACTGTTCTAATCTTGTACCCATTTCTACCGCTTCAACATTTGATAAATCCGGAGCCGGAAGTTTTTGAGTTTTTTCTGTCCATAATTTCAATGGAGTTTTCCAACGAGACATCCCCATAATTGCGGCGATATCTGAACCGCCAATGTATTCGTGTCTGTTTTGTGTTACATCTTTTGTTACTGTGTTTACTGCCATAAGTTTACCGCCTTTCTTTCTTCGTATTCTTTTATCATTTGTTCTTCTATAAATTCTGATGTTGACTGAATTTCTTGAAGTTCTTTTAAATATTCGCTATCAAGTTCAGCTTCGTAATATCGAAACGGGTCATACATTTTGCACCCCCACAATATTGTTGAGTTCGTCAAGTCGTCCGTCGTTTTTGGCTTGCAGAAACATTGCGTGTGCTCTTTCAAATAACTGGTCATTTGTTAATAGCAATCCGCTGTCAGCCAACTCGGTATCTCTGCAAAACGGAATCAACCTTTCGTTCATAAGTTTTTTATAATTGGCTGTCATTATTTCGAGTTTTCTATCGTCGAACTCTTTTTTTAGTCTTGCGTTTTCTTCCGCTTCTGTTTCATAAGAAACAAACTCGATAGAACGTGCTCTAGTTAATTCAGCCCATATTTTTGAGAGGAGTTTTTTCATTACCAGTTCCCCCTGCAAACTATGAAGTCGATTTTTCCTCTTTTCATCATTTCAAGAGTACCTGCACTTATTAATCTTTGAATAAGCGGACGTTCCATAACTTCCTCAAGGTTGTACCAAGTGTCCTCATCATTCGGGCAAAGTTCTTCGTAATAATCGCCTTTTAAAAGAAGTTGAACTACTGTTTGTGCTGCTGTTTCTATATGCATAATTAAAGCTCCCTATACCAAATGTCATTAGCGATTTTAGTAAATGCTCCAATTTGCAATAGTTCTTCCTCACCGTTTAATTCATTTACTAAGGCTTCGACCAAATCTTCCAAAAATTCTTCTTTGTCAAAAGCTGCTTTTTCGTGTTCAATAGCAACCTTTGTATTAACGATTTCAATTTTTTTGTTACCGTTTTCTTGATTAACAGGGATAACGTGATATTCGTTATCGTAATCGTGTTGCCAATGTACAACTTCACGACCGAAATAATTTCGGAGAAGTGATAATTTTTCTTCTTCCGTGTAAAGTTCATAAGTTTTTGCCATATTTACCGCCTTTCTGTCATATTTTTATTTCGTTTTGTAAATTTTGTATGACAATTTGACCCAAGTGGGTTGATTTTTATCTCATTTTGTATTAAAATGTCTTTGAAATAAGCTAAGGGAGTTGTGAATTAACAGCTTCCTTGTTTTTTTCGATACCGTACAACTGAACAAGAAATTCTCTCAGAAGTTTAGAAAGTTTGATACCTTTACTTAATAAGTATTGTTTCATTTCTTCCTGCTCGTCTGTAAGTCTAGCTTGTAGGATTTTGCGTGTATCACTACTCATTCGATTTCCTTTCTCAATCGTTTGGGTTATCTCTAATATCAGTTTAAGACAATATGTCATAAATGTCAAGACGTATTGGGTTAAAATTAATTTAAATGTATGACAATATGGGTTAAAATATGCGACACAATGAACTTTTAGAGACTTTACAAAACTTAACAAACGCTAAACCAAAACAACGTGAAATAGCAGAAGCTCTCGGTGTAGATGTCGGAGTAATAGGCAAAAGAGCTTCTCGCAATTCAGAATATTCTCTAGAAGAATTGCAAAAAATAAATGAATTTTATGGTAAACGATTTTATGAATTTGACTTATTTGCTGGGTTATATGGTCATAATGCTGCAAAAAATGTCTTAAAAAAGATGACAGTAAATACAGAAAATGAAATATTACTTGATTATTATCCCGAAGTTTTTGGATCATGCGGGAATGGTACTTTTGTATTGTCTGAATGCAGAGAACCTATTACTGTACCAAGAAAATGTTTTACTTCTTTCGTAAGCGGAAAACAATACTCAGTCATAAACGCATACGGTGACAGTATGATGCCATATATCCACGACAAAGATAAATTAATCGTTGAGCACTGGAGCGGAGAACAAATCAGAGATAACAGAGTGTATGTATTCCGGTTTGGAGATAATATCTTTGTAAAAAGACTTGTCCAAAACATAAATCAAATTGTAGTAAAATCCGACAACACGATTTATGACACAATGAAAATCGAAGCCAAAGACGCCGGAGATTTACAGATAATCGGTCGTATTGTCGGGTTAATGAGGGATATGGATTAATG
Organism: uncultured bacterium; assembly: GCA_949282215.1. GTDB lineage: Bacteria > Cyanobacteriota > Vampirovibrionia > Gastranaerophilales > Gastranaerophilaceae > Scatousia. Next base: position 32,018 of record CASDPF010000006.1, read on the forward strand.
CAAAAATTTTTGTTAATTTCTACATTGTGCGTCTTTTCAATAATGCCAGTATTTGCGGGTACAGGTTTGTTTGACGATATAGATAGGCAGGTTGAATTGGAAAACAGTCCCCCACCCCCGCCACCACCTTTTGTATTTGATTACGGGTATAACGCCGTAGGTGATTATGCTCCTACAGCAGTCGGCGGGCAGCAAATTCAATATGGATATAATGCTGTCGGTGATTACGTTCCTATGTCTGTAGGTGGTCGCCAAATCAATTATGGTTACAATGCAGAGGGTGACTATGTTCCAATGTCCTTTTAAGAAAGAAAAGAAGCAAAAGAAAGAATTATATTGTGTAATTCCACTATTATCGTAAAAGGAAATTAAAGAAAAATAAAATAAAAGGTTTGTTTTTACATATTAAAGATGTAAATAGATGTAAATTTCTCCTGTTTTGTTATATTTTTCTCCTTATATGTGGTATAATATAATTGTGGTGGAATGTTAAGGTGCAGTAAGCCTTTGAGCCGAAAACACAGATTGCATTTCGAAATATGTACAACTATGTCCATAGGAGAGAGACAAGAGGGAATGTTGCGGAAAGTTTAATCCAAAAGATGTATATCAACTGACATCCGACGGTTATGCTGAAAGAATACTTGAAAGTGGTTTTTGTCCGCAGTGCGGAGCTTGGGTCGTTGAAATATGCAAGAGAAGTTACGACGGACACTGGAGCTACCAAAAAGCAAAAAGAAAAAAAGCCCTCAAGTTGTTTAATGATTACCAAAAAGACATAGTTGATAAAATGATTGCCGGAAAGATTAAATACGGTAATCGTTCAAATATGGGTTTTCGTTACGGTCTCAATACAGAAGTGAAGAACCGAAAAGGAGTTGTTGAAATCCGGCAATATGCGGTAGATTTCAACGGTACAAAAGAATTATTGATTCGTTGATTTGTTTGGTGTTGGCATTTTATAGTTTCTCCTCCTTGACGACTAATGAAAATGGGAAACGCCAGTTCGGCTATCCGTATTGGCGTTTTTATTTCAGAAAGGTTTGTATGTTAAGAGCACTTGCTAAGTTTTTGATGTTTATTGTTCCATTATTTGTTTTGAACGGTCTAATGTGTGTCTTTTTCGAGAATAAAGATGTTGTTGATTACACAGTTTATACGACCAAGAGAAAGAATTTCAAAAATGTCAAAAGGCGGGTGCTGCAACAGTATATACAGAAATGTTACGAGCAGGTGAACGAAAAAAACGACAGGTGATTGTTTTGAATGGAAGCGAAAAGAAGCAAGAAGAAATCAAAAAAACGCAACTGGGCAAAGCTCAAGGCGGAATATTGCACGACCGATATATCAATTCGTGCGATTGCGAAAAAATACGGCATTCCGTATTCAACTGTCAACAGTCGGGCAATCAGGGAAAAATGGACGTCTCAGAAGGAAGTTGTTGTTAAGCATATTGACGCAGAGGTTGAAGAAAAAGTATTGCAAAATGCGATAGAAAAAGAAATCGACCGAAAAGTCAAGGCAAATGAGCTCCATAATGAGCTATACGACAGGGGATTAGACGTAGCGAAAATGCTGCTCGAAAAATATATGCAAGATTTGAGAGAAGGCAAGAAAAGAACCGGAGCAACCGCAGCAAATCTTGACTATCTTATGGGAGCTATACAAAAGGCTCAAAAAGGGCAGAGAATGTCATTAAATATTGATAATAATGACGTAATTGACGTTGAACCGGAAGTGAGAATAATATCAGGTCTCGATACTGATAAAATTTGATGTCAAAATCATACAAATTTACGGGGTTGATACTGCCATATGGAAATAAGAAAAAATGTCCGTATTACAGGCGAGCAAAAGAAAATGCTTGAATTTTTAAAAAAGCAACTTGATTGCTCAGAAAATACAGTTTTTAAAATAGCATTAATCAAACTTTATAAGGAACTGGCATGAGCTTTGAATATATTGTAGAAAAAGATAATAAAGTTAAGAAATTATCTGACGCCGAAGCCGATACACTGGCGAACCGTATCAGTTCCGATTTTGATGTGTTTAATTCACAAAGACGCCAAAATCTCGACAGAGCAGACGAACTCACACGAGAAATTTTCTTTAAGCGTGATAACAGCAAGACCTCAAACGAGCCCGGACATTTCTCTGATAGTGAACAGGATAAATATGAAGGGTGGAAAACAAAGGTTAAAATGTGCAAGACCTATATGTTTTATCAGGTCTTAAAAGCATTTATCTGGAAAAATGTTTATTCAAACGTCAACTCTATGTTTGACGTGTCAGGTGAAAATCAAGAAGCTGATAATGACAGTAATAAACAAAAAGCAGCACTTGTGGATTGTTTTGAGAAAATGGAGTATCAGAAAACCTGCGATAAATACATTGATTATGCTCTGATACACGGCGAATTAATTACTATGTGCTCTTGGAGAAAGAAAACAGAGGAGTACAGAAAACGCATAGGGGTAGAGGATTTAGTCAATCCTAAAGCTATTGCAGCTATGGCAAAGGGTAAGTTTCATTTTATTGATGAGAGGGTGAAGTATGATAATCCGTATGTATATGCGGTTAATCCTGCTAATTTTGTATTTGATGTTTCTCAAAAAGATAATTGGGACGATTGTCCGAAGATATTTAAGTCATATAAAACCCCTGAAGATATTATCAACAATAAATATTACACGATTTCTAAAGAAACAGCCGAAGAAATAAGAAATTTAGCTAAAAGACCTGAATCAACCGATTCGCAACTTGATAAAGACTTGGAAAGAGAATTAGCTAATGGCGGAACCGTTGAAGTTCTTGAACACTGGGGCAATCTCACACTTGAGGACGGAACTGTATTAAAGAACTGGCATGTAGTAGTTGTAGCAAGAAAACATATTGTCAGATTTGCTAAGAACAACAGAATTGTTAATCCGTTTAACTATGGTTCATTCATTAATGACCCTGAAACAGGCAGAGGAATAAGCCTTTTGTATTGCGTTTTACCTCTTGCAGAATTGCAAGAAGATTTAATGAATAGAACTTGTGATATGCAGACATTACAAGAAAACCCGCCGATATATGCTCCGAGAGGTTTTTTTGAAGATGATGAGATAAAACTCTATCCGGGCAAGATTATAGAATTTGGCGACAATCTTTCACCGTCTGAAATAAAGCAAATGGAATTCGCAGTATCAATATTTCTGCAAGACATTACGTTTATATCTGACATTATGTCGGAAGTATCAGGAATATTTCCTAATATGGCGGGAGCAGATGAGCAAAAAGCTAAAACAGCTACCGAAATAAGCACAAAAGCACAAGGGCAGCTAACAAGATTGTCAATGCTCATTGATACAATCAACCAATACACTGTTATTCCTGATGTAAAAAAAGTTGCAAAATTAAGAGCTGATTTTAAATCCGGCGTTGAACAGATACTTATCAACAAAGGAAACGAGAAAGAATTAATTGAGGTCAATGACAAAATAAGACAGGCAGAATATCGCTATACTTATTCAGATAGAACTGCAACTACAGAAAGAAGTAACAAAGCTGATCTTATTGCACAAGCGATAGAAAAATTTGCTCAATATATACCGCTCAATCTTCAAGAAGTGTTTACTTGGTATATGGAGCAGAAAGACGTTGAAAACCCTGAAAGATTTTTGCAGCAACAACAGTTAATCGAGCCGGAAGTTCAACAAGTTTTAATGAATAACCCGACACTATCGCCGATTATTAATCAGTTGCAAGATATGGTGCTTGCACAGAAACAGCAAAATGCAGTACCGCAACAAAACGAAAATCAGCCGGAGAATGTAATACCGGACGCAAGTATTCCGGAAGCACAACCACAGGAATAATTTATGGACGAATTAGAAATTTTGAAAGAAAAAGCGGAACTGGTTTCCGGCAACGATTACCAAAAGATTAGAAATTATCAGATAGACAAGATTATAGCACTATCGACATCAAACATTGAGCCATTAGAGCTTAAAGGAATGCTTAAACTTATTTCCTATACTGATAATTTTAAACAGGAATATGAAAAAAAAGTTAAGAAACAGTAGGAGTATTTTATGGAAACAGAAGCGACTTTAGACACAGCACAAACAGAAGTATCAGACAACTCTATTGATACTACTTCACAGCAAGAGCCGTCAGATAATGGCGATAACTCTCAAGGAGCAGCTAATCAAGAGCCTGAAAACAGTGGCGAAGGTACAGAGAACGGACAAAAAAATCCAAAATTTAAGACTTATGAGGACGCATTGGCAGGTTACGCCGAACTCGAAAAGAAACTCGGCGAACAGTCAAACGAACTCGGTGAGTTAAGAAAACAAGCGGAAGTTGCTAAGGAATTACAAAAGCAAATTGACGCTCAAAAACTGCAAGAAGCACAATCAAAAGGTTTCGATTCCGTTGAAGAATTTGAAACAAATCAGGAAGTAGTAAATTTTGAAGCGGATGAATATGCAAAATATCTTGATAAATGTGACTACCCTGAAGAAATGGTAAAACTTCTCGCAGAATATCGTAAAAATCCGTCTCCGGAAACTTTAAGTCTAATAGAAGCAGATTTTCCAGTAGAAGTATTGAAACAAGTTGCAGGAAATGTAGCTATTCTCAAAGGACAACTTCAAGAAAAAAGAAACGAAGCCCTTTCAAATCAGGTTTACAACTCTGCAAAAGAATATCTTGACGTAAATGTTAATAAATACGAGCAAGAGTTCAAAAATCCCGCTTTTGCGGCATTATACGGCGAAGCCTTCAGGGCTTATGGTTGCGATTTAGACACAGATAAATTCGTATCTCTTATGAGGCAATACGCTCAATCTGTTATCAAAGCCAATGGCATAAAAAATAGCATTGCATTGGAAAACAGCAATGCAACTGATGAAATCGCCGGCTTGACAGGGGTAGGAAGTTCGCAGCCTGCACCGCAAGAGAAAAATATCCTTGAAATGACAGAGGATGAAGTGCGAAAAGAGTTACGTAAATACAGATAACAAAGGAGTAATAAAAAATGGCTATAGAAACTTTAGTAAAAACTACGTTTTCTGACGCATTCAGAGATGAAATTTGGCAAGACCTCTCCGCAGGTAAATTAATGACGCCGGATTTCAAGAAAAACGTAAAAATCGGTGACGAAGTGGACGTCCAATTCCACGATGTTGTAACTTTGCTTGATTATACAGGCGGTGATTTGGATATTGAAAGCGTAGAAACAGCTTCAACCACAACCGTTAAGGTTAAAATCAACAAAGGTAAAGCAGTGTTCTTCAAGATTGATGAACAAAAGGTAAGACAGATTGAAGCTGCCAAAACTAACGAGGAAAAAATTAAACTCGTTAAAGAATATTCTTCCGACGCTAGAGAACAGTTTGCAAGAGCTATTAACGAAGCGTGCTGCAAAGAATATGTCAGAGCAGGTCATATTATTGATAATGCAGGGGCAGCAATTACTGTTACATCCGACAATGTTCACAAAATATTTGCAAAAGCAAAAGTTGAACTTAAAAAAGGCGACGGCAAAGGACATACAGCATGGTCTGACGGTAATATGCTTGCAATTATCTCAACTGATATGGAAGCGTTCTTGTCAACTCAGAACCTCTTGCAATACTCAGATGTAATGGCAAAACATTACAAAAAAGGTTTTGCGGGCACATTTATGGGATTTAATGTTATTGTTGACGACGCTATCTGCAAAGATACCGAAGGAAACGAATATCCGTTATTCGGTCGTTCCGGCAAAACACTTGCAGGTGGTGTACAAGATGATTTCGCTCTTGAATCCGGTAAAAAGGTTGGTGGGTTTGACACTCACTACTGGGGTAAAGGCGTTTTCGGAGTTAAAGCTCCACTGGCTTATCTGCTTTGCACAGCAAAACTTAAAGCAGAATTCAAGGCTGCATAGGGTCTCTCCTATGCACCTTTTTTAGTAGTAGATTTCAATAAAAGGAGTAATAAATTATGGCAAGAGATGAAATATCTTTACAGTATATGACTTATGACGCTACTGATTCTGTTGGCAGTGCTGATATTACCAAACAGACAGTAACACAAGCAAATGGTATTAAACTTAATAATGCTTTCGCTTGCAAAGACAATTCCGTCAAAATTATTGTTGAAAATACAGCAACTTCTGACTGTACATTGACACTCAAGGCAGGCGAAAAGCAGAACGGTATCTTGGGAGATTCAGTTATTGCATTGAAAAAATCCGCAGTAACTGTTATTGCACCGCTTAGAGATATGGCACGCTACGAAAACAAGGACGGATCTATTGATATAGATTTTTCCGAAAGTTTCACAGGTACAATTTTTGCAGTCGCAGAAAAAGCAGGTTTGGGGTCATAAAAAAGGGGGACAATTCCCCCCTTTTGAAGCGAAAAGGAGATTTTTTAAAATGGAAAAAACTTATAATATAAAAAACAAACAAACAGGTTATATCTTCAATATGAGCAAGGCTGATTGTGACAGATTGGTACTTGAAGAACCTTATAATTTTGAAGTAGTTGACAAAGATTATGTTTCTCCGATAAAGGAAGAACCAAAAGAAACTCCTACTTTTAAAAAGGTTGTCGTTGAAGATAAACCGAAAACTCTTGAAGATTATTCAGTACCCGAACTAAAAGAGTATCTAACAAAAAATAATATTGAATTTAAGTCTAGTGCAAAAAAAGCTGAACTTCTTGAATTGGCTCTTAAAGTTGGTACTAACGAATCAAATTTAAGAGATAAGGCTGATGAATATGGCGTAGAATACACTGATGAAACTTCTGATAGTGAACTGGAAACAGCTATTATTGAAAAATTAACAGCTATTGTCAAAGAAAAAGACATTGAATTGACACAAAATCCGGTAACGATTGATTATTTAGAAGATTTATTGAAAGATAATGAGGAATAATCTAGGACTATCACTTTTATTGATTTATACAATGAAATGACTGGTCAGGCTTGGTCAATGTTTGACGGCGAAGTCGAAGCAATGGACGAATTTGAAAGCTCCGTTACGACTTCTATCCAAAAAGCATTGAACTCATTATGGTGTTCTTATAAATTTCCATTCAGAAATAAAACTATGAAGTTTAAAACAAGGAGTGGAGTTAATCAATATTCCACTCCGAATGGAAATATAGCACAAAAAATATTGAAAAATAAAAAGGTTTACGGTGTTAAAATCGGTAAAAACTACCTTGAATATGAGCCGGATTTTGAAACCTTAGAGGATGAAACCGGAACCCCCGAAAAATTCTATGTAAAAAATGATAAATTATTTTTATATCCTACTCCCGACGATAGCTATGATGTCGAGATAGAATATTGGACAATTTTTGCGGCTTGTGATGAGGACGGAAATTCAAAAGCTACATTGGAAGTCGACACAGATTATATTGATATTGATGAGAAATACGAGAGTATTTTCAAGGCGGCATTATTGCCTTTATGTATGGTTTATGCAATCGCTTCTGATTCCGATGAAAACCATTCAGGGTATCAAAGGCAATACGAGGACGCATACAAAATTCTAGTTGAATTTACTCGTGGTATTGAAATTGACAAAAGAATTGGGTGGCGATAATGTTTATAGTTGATGAAAAAACCGGAGATATAACTCTGACGCAGGGTGATACTGGAGAATATGTTGTATCGGGATTGCCTATTGACCAAAATTATACTGTTTATTTAGCTATTCAAGACGCTAACAGAAACCCTGTCGGGGATGAGCTTGTCGCTACTGCCAATTTAAGAAGTAGCGTTTCCCTGAAGTTTACAGCAGCCTTAACTGATTTATTAACAGTTAAAAAGAACAACGATACAGAAACCTACTATTTTGGCGTAAAACTTTGCGATAAATTAGGCAACGAAGATACGTTATTACTGGCTAATAAGCAAATTGGAGACCAAAATACAATAACGGTATATCCGAAGAAAGTTGAAGGTATCTAAGGGTTGATGTTTCAAGTAAAAATAATAATATAAGAGTTTCTGTATCATCAAGAAACAATATTAATGCTGTCGAGACATCAAACAGCATGGCTGAATATTGGGCAGATATTGCCGAACAATGGGCAACATCTGATAATATGGTTGAAAATACCGACTATTCGGCAAAGTATTATGCACAAAAAGCCGAAGATAATGCCGAAACATCTGATAGTTTGTTACAACAAACAAAAAACGCAGCAGAAAAGGCACTTGATGATATTTCTCAAAACGCTCAATCTTCGTTAAGTGAAATGTTGGAAACAAAGAATAGTTATGTAGCAACTATTCAGGAAACAGCAGAAACAGCAGCCGAAAGTATTGAAACACAAACTGAAACAGCAATAACATCTATAAAAACTGAAGGAGCTACACAAAGAGCAGCATTGCAAGCAGATGTTGCAACAGCACAGCAGGCAGCAGAAGAAGCAGCAGACAGTGCGGCGGAAGCATTAACGAGTGAACAAAATGCGGCTTCATCCGCAAGTCAGGCATTATCGAGTAAAAACGCTGCAAAAACCAGTGAAAACAATGCAAAAACTTCTGAAAACAATGCGAAAACCTCTGAAACAAATGCGTTAAATTCCGCAAATACTGCAACAAGTAAAGCTACGGTTGCAACAACACAGGCGGGAATAGCAACGACGCAGGCAGGAATAGCAACAACAAAAGCGGGAGAAGCTGCGGACAGTGCAACCGCAGCAAGCCAATCAGCAGCAACAGCACAGCAGGCAGCAGAAGAAGCCACTAAGGGAGTTCAGCCCGCAACGACAACATCTCTTGGCGGAGTTATAGTAGGTGAAAATTTATCAGTCGAAACTGACGGAACTATTAAAGCTGATGTCGGCATTGACGATATTCCTACAAATGTGTCGGAATTAGTAAATGATAAAAATTACTTATCATCTAATGACACAATAAAAGTTCAAGAAATTGAACAAGACGAGTATAATAATTTGGCAGTTAAAGATCCAAATGTTTTATATATTATTTGTACTCAATTTTTGATTTGGGGGACTGCTTCTTGGGGTGTAGGAACGTGGGGACTGCAAGATGCCGAGACTAATTAGAAGTGCAGTATATTTAGGCGAACATCAATTATCTTCCGGTGTTCCTTTGTATTTTCAAGGGAAGTTGGTCGAGAAAATGTATTTTAAAGGTTTTGTTGTCTATAGAATTACAAAAACGAAGGTAAATAAATGAGCACAATTACACAGCTTATATGTAATAAATTTGGCGGAATAAGACAGAGAAATGCTGTATTTAGTGAAGATTTAATCACTGCTCAGGATATTCAAAATGTTGAATTATATTATACCGGAACAAATGGCGGTGTAGGGATAAGAACCGCAAAAGGTAATATTTCCATAAATGATAGTCTTGAAAATAAAGAAAAAATTATCAATATTTTTGAGAGTATTCAGGGTGAACAAACCTATTTTTTTGTACATACTGAGGACAGCACGCAAGGAAAATTCTATCTATATGATATGAATTATAATAATTTAATACTTAAAAAGAATGGTCTAAGTATTACCGGCGTGTCTAATGGGTTTGACGTAAGACAGGGTTGGTCTGATTTATTTTTCTTCACTAATGGTAAAGAAATGTTTACTATTGAAATAGGGGCAGAAAACGAGGAAGGTGAACTTGAAGAAGTCGTTGATATGCTCCTGAAAGATAGAGATAATAGAGATGTCGTCGGTCTTGGTGCTGCATTATTTAATAATCGTCTCTTTATCTTCAATGATAATATTCTTTGGTACTCGGTTACATCTAATATTTACGATTTTTCAACAGCAGAATCGGAATGGACAACAACAGCAGGTTATATCGAATGTATTAAAAATATTACTGCAATTCACGAATATTTGGGGGCTCTTGCCATTTTTTATGAGGACAGCTCTCAATTATTAAGCGTATCAGACGGAGATTTTTCATTAAGCGACGATTCTCCGGGCGGATGTGCGGGGGTTCATTCTCTTGTATTTCACGATACTGATTTATTCTTTTATGATCATACTAAAAAGTCTGTTTTTTCATTTAAACAGGTTGTAAACGGTGAAAAAACATTAGGACAAAATGTCGCAGTTGAAATCCAAGAAGAATTATCAAAAATTGATATAACAAAAAGGAACAATATACAGGCGGAATCGGTGTTTTTGACCGACCGTAACGAAATATGGTTCATTCTTCCGACATCTGATGAGAATTATTCTACTATTTTAATCTATGACTATTTAAAAGGAGAATGGGTTAAAAGAAAATCTCAAAAGATAAACGCCGTTAAGATTATAAATAATGTTTTGTATTCCGCAGGAAACGACGGAAATATTTTAGAGGAGTACAATTCCAATACATTCAATGGGCAATATATAGAAAATTATTATAATTTGTCTCCGTTCAATTTAGGAGCTATGAATACATTAAAAATCTTTGTATTTCCCCCGAGAGTATCCTTTGATTTGCCGTATTCAAATACTTTTTATGTGAAATACGTCAAAAATTACAATACATTCAAAAAACCGAAAATAAAATTAATTAAAAGTAAATTAAAAAACTTCCTTATTTGGGGCGTAGGTCTTTGGGGTATTGATTATTGGGCGTCAAAAGCTACGAGTATTATAGGAAAGTTTCCGAATGCAACATTCAAGGTAATTGAAATTAGTATATATACTGAAAATTCTTCACAAACTTTTTCTATCAAAAATATAGAATTCAGCAAAATAAAGGTAAAACAAGTATGATTAAAGTCTATATCCCGAGTGATTTTGATTTTAATTATAAACAATGCAAAAAGCTATATAAAAAATATCAAAAACAAATTGGTGATGATGTTGATTTCCGTGATGTAGTAAAAAATACTTTTTTTTATTCCTTTTTTGATGACGAAAAACATATTGGGTGTATTTATTACTACGAAAAAGACGGAAAATTATTTGTTAATGCTTTTGCTAACAGACATACTCACGAAATAAATATAACCTGTCTCAAAATGACTTTTGATTGGTTTAATTGTGATATTTATGCAAAAACAGCACATAAGACGGCGATATTTTGTCTTTATAAGTGCGGTTTCAAAAAAATTGGTGATAATTTATACAAATATGAGAGGTAAACAATATGGGCGGCGGTTCTAAATCAAGTTCTAACAGTTCAAGCTCTACAACGTACAAGACGACAACGACGACAAATCCGTATGTAAAATCAACTACGAATGACGGCGGTACAACTACGACATTACAGCCTAATACTGCGTTGTCAAGTGTTTACAATTTTACAAATAAAAATATGGACGCTTTGCTTGAACAGTATTTACATCCTGATTTAAACTCAGACTTAAATCAGGCTAAAATGAATGCTTATACAAAAACTCTTAATGATGAAACGAGAAAAGCATTAGAAAACAACATTATTACTCCGTTATCGCAAAGGAACATGATAAGGTCGAGCCAAGCTACTGATTTATACAATAATTTGGCAAATCAACAAAATGACGCAATTAGTGATTATGCAACATCATTATTGACGTCAAGTCAGAATGACACAGCTAATATGATAAATACGTTGATGAATTTGGCATTTCAAGGCTATAACGTCGTATCAGGCAACCAAGCTCAATCACTTAATACAAGCTCTGGTAATGCTGATAAGAAAAGTTCAGGTTCTTCAAGTAGTGTTTCTTATGGAATGTAGGGGGCAATATGAATAGTAACAATCTTTATTATCAAGAATATTTAAGACAGATAGCCGAAGAACAGGCAAGACAAAATCAAGCAGGCAGCCCATATTCAAATTTAAAGGGATATGCTTCCAATATCGGTTCTTATGGCAATAATCTATCTCTTATCGGAAATACAATAAAAAATAATGTAGATAATGCAGTTGCTCAAAAATTCGGCTCCGGCATGGCTAATATTGGAAATACCTTATCAAACGGAGCAAACGCAGCTAATAATACGTTGAACGCCCCACAAAATTACTTCAAAGGAGTTGCAAAAAATACTCTTGGTAATGCTGCTTCAAAAGCAGGTCAATACTTGGCGACAAAGACAGGTTTAGCAGGTACAATAGGGGCAGGATTATCAAATTTGGGAGCAGGTTTGACAGGTACAGCCGCCGGAACTGCCGCAGGTGCGGGTGCGGGAGCAGCGGCAGGAACAGCAGCAGGCACGGCGGCGGGTGCAAGTGCCGCAGGTGCGGGAGCAGGTGCAGCAGCAAGCGGGGCAGCCGCAGGCGGAAGTGCTGCTAGTGGAGCAGCAGCGGCGGGACCAATAGGAGCTCTCGTCGGTCTCGGTATAATGGCACTTCAAGGCTCTAACCGTAAAAGAGCAAAACAAAGCGGGCAAGCCTTATTAAACCAAACAAATCAAATAGTAAATCAAGAATCAGAAGCGGCTCTTAATCAAGCTCAACAAAATACAGCAGCTTTGCAGCAACAGTCAGAAAACGCACTAGCAAACGGGATAATGACTGGCGGGGCTGCACCTATGCAATCCGAACAGCAGTATGACCCAATAGCAGAATATCAAGACTATTTAAGGCAAAGCGGTTATTCTGATGATGTAATAAACGGAGTGCCACAAGGACTAAATAGCGGCAATAAAGATATTGCAGACTGGATAGCACAATATAATCAAGGGGCAGCAGGTCAAAAAAATCCTATAAACGTTCCACAAACGCCCGAAGAAATCGCCGCAGCACAAGCCGGAACATTTAATAACCCTGTACAAATGGGCGGGGTTAATCAAACTCAGTCCGTTAAAGATACATTGTTGAGCAAATTTGCTAATGGATTGAGCGATTTTGCAAAAGGTTATCAGGAAAACAAAACAACAGCTTTTGCTCCTGAAAATCTGCAAGCAAATAATTCAAAAGGTAAAATGACACGTGCAGGCGAAGCTCTTGGAACTATTGCAAGAATTTCTCAAAACCCTACAGTACAAGGGCTCATTGCAGGCGGTTTATCTACAGCCTTAACTGGCAACCCGTTATATGGCTTAGGACAAGGATATAAATTCGCAAATAACAGGCAAATGAGTAATATCTATCAAAAAGCATTGCAAGATCAGGGTGTCAATGTTGATACCGGAATGTTTGGCAATGTCGGAAATGCAGATTTCAACTCATTAATGACGCCGCAATACAAACAATGGGAAAACGAACTCAAAAAAATCTATTATGATACACTCGCAGATTACAGAGCAGGAATGCTGAAAAACGCAGAAAAGAAAACAGAAATAGACGCAAATTACAAACAAAACAAACTGGAAATAGATAGAAAAAATGCTCAAAGTAACGCTATAAGAGCAAATAAGGTAGGTAGCGGCAGAAGCTCAAGTAAAACCCCTAAACCGCAAGATAACCCCGAATGGAGCGAAGATTTGGCGGGATATACTAAAAGATTAGCAGACCCGAAATACGCAGGACAAGTACAAAATATGAAAGCCGCATTTATAAAAAAATACGGTGTAGACCCTGATAAATATTTAAAATTGTAGAGGAAAAAATAAATGGGATTATTTGACGAAATAGATAACGAAGTTTTGAGTGGGCAAACGCCGATAAATAATGCAAATACAAATAATACAGACTCGCCAAAAGGATTATTTGACGATATAGACAATCAGGTATTAACAGAAGAACAACAACCAAAACCCACTTTTGCAGATTCACATCCTTTTATAGCTTCTGTCCCCGAAGCAGGTAAGCAATTTGGCGTTAGAGCCGTAAAATCTTTTCCTGAATTTGCAAAAGGTTTAAATGATTTAGTTGCATTGGCGGGGGATAAAACACATCTTCAGGGATTATCTGATTTTGGACGTTCAAATGCTGAATTTTGGCAGCAGCAATCTGATAAAATTCAAATAGACCCGAAATATCAAGGTCTGCAAGGCTTAAAAAGTAAAGAAACATTGCTGCCTACGGTTTTTGGTTCAGTCGGAGACCAGTTTACGAATTTATTAACTGCTGCCGGAGGCGGTGCTGGCGGTGCAAAACTTGCCGCACAAGCAGGGTTAAAAGGTCTTGCAAAGGCGGGGGTTATCACAGCCGGAACATCTGTACCGAATTTAGCACAGGAAGGCTCATATCTTGATAAAATAGACGCTTTTCAAGCTATTAATGGCAGAATGCCGACACAGGAAGAATTGGCACAAATCCAAAATGTAGCTATTGGAGAAAAAGCGGTAAATACAGCCCTTGAAACCGTATCTGACCGTTTATTATTCGGAAAGATATTCCCTGAAGGAGCGGTTACAAAAGGTGTAAAAGGTGTTTTGAAGAACGCCGGACAACAGGCACTAACAGAAGCCGGAACAGAAGGAATGCAAGAAAGTGTTTCTATCGGTGCGGAGAAATTATTAGGCTTGAATCAAGGTGATAATGCGTCAAGATTGCTAGACGCTATGGCTATAGGTGGCGTTACAGGCGGCGTAATAGGCGGCGGAAGTAACCTTGTTGCACGACCTTATAATACTCAATTTGCAGAAAATCAAAATAATAATGTTAATCCGGTCGAAGCTGTAAAAAATGTATCTGCACAAATTGTAAATAACGGAAAAGTTCTTTATGATTCGGCAGCAGATAGTTTCAATAATGTTGTAAATAATGTAAATAATGCGGTTAATCAGCCGAGTTCTTTTGATGTGCTTATGCAGCTTTCCCGTGAAGGAAATTTGCACAATAGACCTGCTGAATTAGCCCCGAATATTGCCGAAAAAGCTAAAGTTAAAAAGGCAAGAAAAGCCGTTAAGTCCCCTGAAACAATAAGTAATCAGTCAGAAAATACAAATACCGAAATTATGCCAGTCGAAAACGTACAAAATGCGGTAAGTGAAACTCAAAATCTGACGCCGGAAATCGCAAATAAAGAAAAAGTTTCAAAGACAAAAGCTAAACAGCGTGAAAAAGCTGCCGCAAAAGAAAGAGCAATCGCAAAAATTAAGGAAATAGCACCTAATATTACAGCAAAAAAAGAAGAACTCACTAACGCACAAAAAGATGTCCAATTATCTAGATTAAAAAAAGAAGTCGGTATTGGCGGTATTCTGAGGGATGATGAAGGCAGTGTCTATGAAGTGTTAGACCAAAACGGCTACATGCGAAATGTTGATACGGGCGAAGTGTCTATTGGTGATGTAAAAAGAAGTTATGAAAAATATGTCCACGATAATAATGAATTACTGAAAGTTCAGCCTTTTAATTATGACGAGAATGCAAAAGGCGATACAAACAGGGATAACTATGTATTTTCAAAACAGGAAGCTGTTGACGCTTATAATAATTATATTCAGAAGCCTACAGAAGCTAACCGAGAAATTTACCAAGATACTGTCGGCAGATTACACGAAGAATATCAACAAATTGAACCGGAATTAAAGAATACGAAACCTCAAAACACGGTAAAAGTTCCGGCAAAATTACAAGAATTAGCTCCGAAAACTGTAGAAAAATTACAAAAAACAAATAGTCCAAAACAGAATAATGAAGTCAATAATAAAAATTTCAGAAAAATAAATGATGAGCATACGGCAAGAATTATGCAAGTATATAACAAATACACTCAACAAGAAATTCTTGCGGGTAAAGCTAATAGCGAGATAGAAGCTATCAATAAAGAATTTGAACCGTTGGAAAAAGTAGCGTTAGCCCCGAATATTACTGAAAAAGCTGCGAACAAGAAGGCTAAAAAATACAAAGCCCCGTCTAAAGAAATCCCTGAAGGAACGAGTAAAAAGGGTGATGTAGCTTGGTATTTGAACAAAGATGATAAAAAGCCTAAATTTTATAGCACAATGGCAGAATCAAATGAGATAGGTTTATTTAAAGCTGAATCGAATTCTTATGAAGAA
Organism: uncultured bacterium; assembly: GCA_949282215.1. Lineage (GTDB taxonomy): Bacteria > Cyanobacteriota > Vampirovibrionia > Gastranaerophilales > Gastranaerophilaceae > Scatousia. The sequence continues at coordinate 47,863 of CASDPF010000006.1, forward strand.
TTGTTGAGCAAGCTACCTTATGCACCGACATCAAGAGCAATAGTTGAATACTATCAGAAAGCCGGTGTTCCGTTTAGCGAATTTAATCCTGAATATAATGGGAATATACCTGAAACAACTAATAAAGGGGGTGTTTTAAATGGACATGTCACTGAGACTGTTAATGCAGACGGACGCCGAGTATCAGAGGAAAAAGAAACAGCAGGAGAGGAAAGCAGCGGAGTATCACAAGAAGAACCCGCAAATGAAAGAACTTCTGATCAGGTCGGACGAGGAGACGACGTATCTGATGTCGGACGAGGAATAAGCCAAAAAGATAAAGAAATCATTGAGAAAGAGTACAAAAATCAACATGAGTTAAACAAAGCTATCGAGGATTATATAAACAATGGCGAATATAAAAAATATGCCGGTTCTGTTCGTATGCCGCAAGAAGTGAAAGATTGGCTCAAAAAATATTCCGGAGCAGGCGGGCTTGAAAAACAAGGGGCAGCAGGTAAAGGTTTGTTGTCTGAATACTATACCCCCGCAAATATTGTCAAGAAGATGTGGGATATAACTTCTCAATATGTTGATACAAACGGTGCTAAAGTGTTAGAACCGTCTGTTGGCGTGGGAAGATTTATTGAATATGCTCCGGAGAATACTTCCTTTGACGCTGTTGAAATGAATCCGGTTAGTGCAAGGATTACCAAAATCTTGTACCCTGATACAAATGTTGAAACTGGAGAATTCCAAGAAAGATTTATCAATAAAGAAAACAATACTCCGGTGAAAAACGTAGAAGGTAAATATGATATTGTAATCGGCAATCCACCATACGGACAGTACAGCGGAAGATATAAAGGAATGGGAGAAGGTAAAAAATTCTCACGACTTGAAGCGTATTTTATAAATAGAGGGCTTGATAGTCTAAAAGAAAACGGTGTTATGACCTTCATTGTCCCGAGTTCATTCCTTGACGGAGCAATCACCGCCGGAAAACAGGAAATTGGCAAAAAGTGTGAATTACTTGACGCTTATAGATTACCTGAAAATACGTTTAATACAACTTCCATAGGTACTGATATTGTGGTTTTAAGAAAAACCTCAAGCGGGAAAGAAACAAACATCAATCTTGGAAAATGGTTTGAAGCTCATCCCGAAAAGATACTTGGAACAGTGGAGCAGAGAAAAAGCCGATTCGGCGGGAAAATGGAAAATTATGTCAAGGGTGATAAAAATGCCGTTGATTCTATTGACACGTCTAAAAAATCTATTAAAAAAACTGAACTATCCGAAAATACCGGAGAGTTGAAGGGTTCTGTTGAAAAAACAGTTAAAAAGCATTCAACTGTCAAGAAAAACTTGACAACTGAAAAAGTCGGAAATACTGAATACAAAGAGTATGTTCCTAAAAATACCGTACCTGATGAAGATTTGCAATTATTCAATGATACCCGTGTTGACGGGACATTGCCGAAAAGCAAATATTCTCCGAATGAAAAAGTTAATATGTATGACGGTGAATTGTACAATGATTTTAATTATCTTCAGGGCGATATTTACGAAAAATTGGACGCACTTGAACACGAAAATATTTCAGAAAACCAAAAGGAGATACAGCGTAAAAAATTAGAGAAGGTTCTTCCTAAGCCGAAAGAAGTTAAACAGATTCAATTCAATCCGACTTCTGATTTTATAAGAGAGCTTGTTATGGGGCAAGAGGAAACTACCGAATATGATTATTCTTCCAGACAAGAAAGAAAGGTTACAAGACCTGTAACGCTTGATAAAAAATACTTGCAACATGTAGAACATTTGACAAATTCTGAGAGGGACGGCGTATCTACTTGGGATATTCGGTCATTTATCAATGGTAATAAAATCAGAATAGATTATCATTATTCAAGCTATAGTTTGTCTAAAGCTGAAATGGAAAAAGAACGCAACATGCAAAAAGCGGCTTATTTGACAAAGCTGAAAAATACTGTAGATAAAACATTTAATGATTTTGTTCAAAATGAATTAACCAAAGAAGAACAAAAGAAATTGTCTGACGCTTGGAACAGAAATTTCAATGCCGTCTATAACCCTGACTACGAACAAATGCCTTTGCTTATAAAAGAGCTCAACTCTGAATTTTATGGCAAACCGCTTGAGCTCCAAAATGTTCAGATAGAAGGTATTAATTTCTTGACCAATAAAGGGGTTGGGTTGCTCGGTTTTGAAGTTGGTACAGGGAAAACCTTATCAGGTATTATAGCAACTGTCCGCAATATGCAAAGCGGAAGATGTAAACGTCCTTTAATCTTAGTGCCTAAACAAGTGAAAAATAACTGGATTAGAGAAATTAAACAGTCTTTCCCGAATATGCCTGTCAATGATGTCGATAATATGAGCAAATTTTCGGGCGAAATCCCTGAAAATTCTCTCACAGTCGCAACCTACGAAGCACTAGGCAATATTTGGTATGGCGATCGTGCTGCCGTTGATTTGATACACGATATATATTCAGTATCAAATGATTTTAATCGTGATAGTACAGAACGTGGAAAAGAAAAGGCGAAAGAACGTGCAGGACAGATATTAGGTTTAGCCGAAAAGGGAAATAAAAAACAGTTCAGCATTCAAGATTTAGGCTTTGACCATATAACAGTTGACGAAGCACATAATTTCAAAAATTTATTTGCAGACGCAAAGGCAGACGGACAAGAAGGCAATACCTACGTTAATATCACAGGCGGTAGCACTTCTACCCGTGCGGCACGCCTTTTCTTGCTCGCTCAATACATTTTGAATAATAACAATAATCGAAATGTATTTATGTTGACCGCAACTCCGTTTAACAATAGCCCGATTGAAGTATTTAATATGATGTCTTTCATTGGCAAAGATAAACTTGATAAAATGGGCTTATATAATGTTTATCAGTTTATGGAAAACTATGCTGATATAAGCTCTGATTGGATAGTAAATAGCAGAAACGAAGTCGAATATAAACAAATAGTGACAGGGTTCAAAAATGCAGGTTCTTTAAGAGAATTGATTAAATCAGTAATGCTTATAAGAAGTGCAGAGGACGCAGGTATTAAAAGACCTGAAAAATATACTAGACGTGTTGTGCTTGAACCTAGCCAATCTCAATTAGATTTAATTGCAAAAGCTGAGCAAGACGCAGTTTCGGGTAATAAAAATGACGGAGCAGTATTAAAAGCCATAAATCAGTCAAGGAAAGCTACTTTGTCTCCTGATATTGCAGCAGATAATTTTGACGTTTCCCCTGAAGATTTAATTAAAAATTCGCCAAAATTAGAGTATATTGCAAAAGCAGTTGCGTCTATGAAGAAAAAAGACCCGAAAACTTCACAGTTAATATATATGCCTTTAGGGGTAAAATATTTACCGAAAATTAAGCAATATTTTGTTAATAAAGGAATTTTTAAAGCTGATGAAGTAGCGATTATTGATTCCGGCGTATCAGACGATAAAATTTCACAAATAACGGACTCCTTCAATGACGTTGACGGTAAAGTAAAACTTATCATTGGAACAAATAAAATAAAAGAGGGTATGAATTTAAACAAAAATTCGAGCGTTCTTTATGTTCCTTATATGGACTGGAATCCGACAGACTTTATGCAGATTGTCGGCAGAATTTGGCGTAGAGGTAACAGATACTCAAAAATAAGGGTTGTTGTTCCTTTGCTCAAAAATTCTTCTGATTCTTTTATGTTCCAAAAGTTAAACGAAAAAACTGACCGTATTAATAACATTATGGATGAAAGCAGAGAATATATAGATACATCCGAACTCAATACAGCAGAAGAAAAAATTAATATGATTTCTAATCCTGACAAAAAGGTTAGAATGTTCATAAAAGTTGAACAGCAAAAACTCGAAGCTCAAGTTAAAGAACTTCAGGGACGGCTTGAAACGGCAAATTCTTATAAGAATAGTCTTGAATCTGACGAAAGAATACTAAAAAATACTCAAGAAAGATTTAATAATCTAAAAAAAGAAATCAAAGAGCTAGATCCTGAAAAAAATAAATGGGATTATGAATATAAAACCGACAATATGAACAGATACAAACGTGATATTGCCGCTTATACGGCTTCTTTAAAAAGAACAAAAGAAAAAATTAAACGTTTGGAGTTAGATTTTGAGGGTAAAGATTCGGAAGATGTTATAAATTCTGAAATACAGAAGATTCAGGAAAATATAAACCAGTTAGAAGAATACGGTAAAAAGAAACTCGTTGAATATCAAAAAGAATATGAAAGTGAACGTTTGAACAGTAAAACTGTATCGGACTTAATAAAAGAGTTTGAGAGAGATACTGAAACCTTGTACGAAGGCGGTTCGGAATCTTTTGAAATGCCTATAATAACAAACATAGTCAATAATTATAAAGATTTTACCGCTTTCAATGATAGTATCAAAAATGGTAAATCAATAAAAGAATTATGCAAAACAGAGCCACTATTTATGGAGCTTAAAGATGAGCTTTCTGATGTCTCTGATTATATTGTTACGGCTATGCCGCAACGTCTACAGCGTAAAGGCGTTTTTGGCAAACATTACGGAAGCCAAAAACTTATACATCTTAATATGGCTGCAATAGGTGATAATGTAGAAGTTTTTACAAGAACGCTTATGCACGAAATTCAGCACGCAAAACAAGAGAGCAGATATAGAGAATTGCTTTCAAAAGGTAAAAATTTTACAGAAAAAGAAAAAAGTTTTATAAAATCTTTTCAGGAATGCAAAAGAGTAAACAGAGAAAAACAAAATTTTTACAATAAACACAGAAAATTTCTTGATGATATAATGAAGGGGCTCAACGGATTAAATGTTGAGCAAAAACAAAATTTTATCAATAATTTATCTCCTAAAGAACGAGATATTGTTGATAAATATTATGAGTTATACGAAAATTATAAAAATGCTGCATTTGAGGTAGAAGCAAGAAAGGCAGGAAAATCTTATGCGGAAGAAATCAGAAGGCTTAACAGTGGAAAAACTGACAGAATTACAGGAATACGCAGAGAGTGGGCAGTTCGAGCAGGATCACATGGTGGTTCTACCGAAGGACAAAGACGGAGAAGTTATCCACTTGGACGATATGACGCCGGAGCAAGCGAAGATGTTGGGATTGGATTAAGCGGTTTAAGGAGGCAGGCAGAACAACAGAATATCGCCGATAAAGCCGAAAAAGCAACCGAAGAATTGCTTGATTATAACAATATCGATGAAATATTGCCAAAAGTAAAAAATTCTAGATTTACTATATTAAAAAAGGTTTTTACTCCAATCTCCACAAGATTAGAGGAAATTAATCCAAAATTAAAATATGCTATACGTAAATTTGAGTATGATTTTACTCAAACTGAAAATAAATACGCAGCAGCAATTAAACCATTTATTGAAAAATTAGATAAAATGCCCGTAGCTGATTATGCAAAGTACGATTTAGCGTTAAAAAATGGTAAAACTGATATTGTAAATGCGTTAAATGAAAAATACGGGATTAAATCAGAATATAAAGCAGTAAGAAATTTACTCGACAAAATTAGACAAGAAGCCCTTGATACTGATTTAGAAGTAGGAATGATTGAAGATTATTTTCCAAGAAAAGTTATCAATCCTGCTGCTATCATAGAACACTATTCAAAGAGCTCCTTTATAAGAAAATATTTGCGTGAAATTGACCCATATAACACGTTATCTGACGAGGAAAAGCTCGCTAAGATTAATAGTGCGTTGAGAGGTACGAATCAGGCAATAAAAACTACATCTTCTTTTACCAAAGGACGTAAAATTTCCAGTATAACAAAAGACCTTAATCGATATTATAAAGATAGTCGCTCTGCATTGGTAGATTATATTACCAATATGAATAATGCTATACAGGTCAGAAAATTTTTTGGTAAGGGTGATAATCTTGACGAATCTATCGGAAGCTACACAAAAAATTTACTTGATAACGGATTGATTAGTCCTGCCGAAGAAACAGAACTGAAAGAAATTTTAAAATCTCGTTTCACACAGCATGGTGTAAGCGGAATTGTATCTGACCTGAAAAATATCGGATATGTTAGCACTATGGGAAACCCGTTCAGTGCAATTACTCAAATCGGAGACTTAGCATTTACTCTTTATAGAAATGGAGTTTGGAATAGTTTTCTCGGGTTAAAACAAACCGTTTCAAGAAACAATAATATAACAAAAGAGGATTTGGGGATTTCTAAGATTGCACAGGAATTTGAATCCGATAGCAAAACAGCTAAGTTAGTTGATAAAACCTTTAAATTTGTAGGCTTGGATTATATAGATAGGCTTGGTAAAGAAACTTATATAAATGCTTCTTATCAAAGGCTGAAACAGCAAGCTGATAAAGCTATCTTTGACGGGAAGGTGCAGAAAAAATCAAAATTTTACAACGAGTTGCACGATATTTTTGGCAAGGATACAACAAAAGTAATCAAAGATCTGTCAAGCGGCAGAATATCAGAAAATGTGAAATATTTATTATTTTGTGACATATCAGATTTTCAACCTATTAGTTTGTCAGAAATGCCGCAAGTGTACTTGACGTCAGGTAATGGCAGGATTGCTTATATGTTGAAAACTTATAGCATAAAATTAGTTGATGTTTACCGTAACGAAGTTTTTAGACAAATGAAAACGAACCCTAAAAAGGCAATCGGGAATCTTGTCAGATTAACATTCTATACCGCCATGCTTGGTGTTGGTGCTGATTCCTTGAAAGATTTATTAATGGGACGTGAGATAAATCTTGGAGATACATTCCTCGATAATATATTTAAATTAGCAATGCTTTCAAAATATCAGGTTGAGAATTTCAGAAAAGACGGTATCGGAAAGGCTCTTTTATCAAGTGCATTACCACCGACTAACGTTTTTGATGATTTGTATAAAGATATTACCGATAAAAAGATATATACAGGCGAAAAACCAGTAACTAATATAAAAACTATAAGGAATATCCCTTTTGCAGGTAAATTATATTACTGGTGGTTCGGGGCAGGGAAAGAGGTTCGAGAAAAAGAATTTAAAGCTAATCGCAAAGCTGATTATTTGAGAGCCCTCAAAACTGGCAATCCTGATTTATCTCAAAGGAGCACCGATAAACTTGTTAAAGCAGGGTATGACACAAAAGCAATAAACAAAATTAAAAAACGGGCTGAAAGTAAATATTCCGAACCTTATGAGAACGCATATAAAAAGGCATTACAGCAACAAAACTATAATAAAGTGAGAAATATTGCGGATAAATTAGAGAGAGACAAAGTTCCGGCAACTTTACGGAGAGAAATTTATCTTAAAGCTCTAAGAGAATATTACAGCGAAAGGAGAGTTGCACAATGATATTAGCAGCAATACAGGCATTTTTTGAAGCTCTTAAAAGCGGTTTTTCTTATGCAGAAACAGCAAAAGAAAATCAATGCGAAACAGAAGTTTTGAAAGAAAAAAGACATCAAGAGAAGCAAAATGATAAACAGGAAGATTTACTTATTGATATGGCAAAATTACTTTTGAAGTATCAGGGGGTAATGACCAAGACCGACAGAATAAGGGTAAATGTTTATACAAAAAGAATTAAGGGGGTAAATTAGGTCAGAGACATTCGTAGAATATGCACCTATTTTGGTTGTTGTTATAGTTTTTTTATTCAAAAATAGACTTTTTGTTACCCCCGAACAGTTAGAAAAAAGAAGTGCTGCTATTTTAAAAGAAGTTGAGGAGCGTTTTGTTACATTGTTGCAGTATTCAGAGTTTAAGGCTTTTGTATCAACTCGTTTTGATGAGGGGGCTAGGCGTTTTGACCACCTCGACAAAGGAATAGATGATATAAAAAATTGTTTAGTACATTTAGCAGAAAAGGAGTAAAAAGATGCGTGGATTTCCTAAACATTTTAACTCTAAACAAGATTTTATGAACTGTTTAGAGTTGTTTCCGGAAGAAACAAAAGCGGAATTGCAAAGGTTATTAGATGACCGTTTTGTATGGGTCGATACCGCTATTTTGAACGGCACAGCAGGAGTAGTTGACAGTACACATAGAGTTATAGAAAGTGACGACGGTCTCATTCAACAAGAGTTGAAAGAAGATACCAATGCAAAACTTTTTAGGCTTGGGTTTACTGTTTCAGAAGTAGAGGAGATTTTAAATGATTAAAAGAAGATATGACGCAGTAACGGGAAAACTCGGAGCTTCATACCCTGATAATATCTCAGTACCGGAGCCGTTTTTATTATTAACCGAAGCTCAAAACGACGCAATAAGCACAGATTCAGATTATGTGTATTATTACAAAGACGGTACTTATAAAAAAGTAAATAAGGCTTTGCAGGACGCAAAAGACGCAAAAAGCAAAGAAAATGACCAAAAAGCAAGAGCAAAGGTCGAATCCCTGAAGGTTACCTATACAAAAGACGGTCAAGATTTGTTGTTTGAATTTAATTTACAAACTCAAACCGACTTGACTACGGCAGGTTTACAGCTTTTGGCGGGGGCAATTCAGACAAAAACTTGGACAACAAACAATAATATTGTTGCCGAGCTGAATGCGGAAGATATTACCGCAATCGGAGCCCAATTTGCGGCACTTATCGACCCGATTTGGTCTGATGTTTGGTCTCCATACCAAACACAAATCGACGAAGCTGAAACGGTCGAGGAAGTCAATTCAATAGTTATTACATATTAATATAAGGAGCGTACACTATGAATATTTTAAATTTTTTCAAAGATTTGTTTGATTTCAAATCAGTAGCTAAAAAGATTTTTACAAAAGAAAATTTTGAAGAAATCTGTAACTTTGCAAAAAATCAAATAGTAATTTTTGTAGGTAAAAATGACCTGCTTGGCAAAGAAAAAAAAGAAAAGGTCGACAAAAAGGTTATTGCCTTCTTGCAAGAAAAATTGCATTCCGATAACGGATTTGTGAAATTCATTATAAATCTGTTGATTGCGATAGTTCCTGCTATTACTCAATTTATTTACGACACATTAAAAGCTCGTGTTGACGGCTTAACAGTTGAGAAAGAGGTGTAATTAGGAGCGGAACAGTTAATTCTTTAATTCAATTCGGTTATGGTGAAGTCGCCGACCCTGATAGTGTCAATCAAAACTTTGAAACATTGCGTCAGGCTATCAACTCCAATGTCCAAGATACATTAGAAATCAATACAGAAATATCAACCATTAACACAACGCTTGATTCTGTATCTGAACAGGTTATGCCTGATTTGAACTTTACCAAAACTGACAATATGTTCATTGTGTCAAATGCAAAGAACTCAATCACTTTAAAAGCCGGCACAACTATTAGACTTAATGTGTCTGAGGATGATGTCAGATACTTAGAAGTAAAAGAAGATACAACCTATAATATATTCAATATTATGGACACAGGTGCGTCCTCTTTGACAGCGGGGACTGACTATTATTTATATGTTGTCGCTAAAGATGAAGTCGGCGTTGAGAGTGAAGTTATAAAGACAGTTGAATTGAAAGCGTCTTTAAATAGTACATATCCTACCGGATATAATTCTTCTAACTCTCGTAAAATTGGCGGTTTTCACACTCTTTGCATGGCGGTTACAGCTTCAAATGCTCCGGCTCTTGTTGATACGGATATTTGGGACGCTCATCCCGCTATAGGTTATAATGCCGGAGATATTATCCCGAATTCTGTATGGTGTCTTTCAAACCGTCCTCAATCAAGCCCTGAAGGTATGGTTTATGTTGATAAGATTGATAAATGGGTTGATATTTATTTGCAATCAGGTACAGGGCTTTCAACAGCTTCCGCATACGGGGCTACTGTAACAGACAATAGACAGCCTATAAATCATCAATGGGATCAACAGCTAAAAAATAAAAAATTAGCAACTGACAATGATTTCACAATATTCGCTGAGGGTTCAAACCAAAAGACAGCTATTTACGGTAGTGCTGCTCCGAACCCTAAAACAACAGGCGGGCATACAGATACAGCGGGTAAACGTATGATTTCCGGCTATTTTGTTGAGGAATGCTGCGGGTATTTATGGCAATGGCTTGATGAAATTGCACCAGTCGGCGGAAGCGGCTTTTCAAATTATGACGGTTCTGCTGCAAGAGGTCAATCCTATGGCGTCCCTTATGTGCTTAGTGCGGGCGGGGATTGGTCTTATTCTTCGTCGTGCGGGTCTCGGGCTCGTTCTGCGAACTATTCTCGGTCGCGTGTCTCTGCTTACTACGGCTCTCGTGGGGTGAGCCTACCGCTTAGAATATAGAGAATTACATAATTAGGGTGGGGTTGGTCGGGTATATTGTAATGAGTGCACATTATTACAATAGTTCGGGCAGGGCTTTTTTATAGGTTGCGGGTTGTTTTGCGGGTGCTTAGTGCAGGCGGGAATTGGAATAATTCTTCGTCGTGCGGGTCTCGGGCTCGTAATGCGAACAATTCTCGGTCGAATGTCAATGCGAACAACGGCTCTCGTAGGGTGATACGTTATCCATAGCGGTAATGGCTGAACCCGTAACCTTGTCGAAATCCCGAAAGGGTGTGGCAAAATACAATGCGATAAGTGAGCCCCTTGTTAGTAGGGCTTCCGAAAGTGAGGGGTTTTTACTTTATGGTTAAAAGACACGGTAATTTATATGGTAGATTATGTTCGTGGGATAACTTATTACTTGCTCATCAGAGAGCAGCAAGACATAAGAAAAAATATACTGAGGTTATGCAATTTGAAGATAATCTTGAAGAAAATCTGAAAGAATTGCAAAATGAATTAATTACCTGTACGTATCATACAGGAGAGTATCGACAAAAGATTATTTATGAGCCAAAAGAAAGAACTATATATATTTTGCATTATAAACATAGGGTCGCTCAATGGGCTTTGATGAACATTGTAGAACCAATAATTGAGAAAATGTTTATAAAAGATACATATTCTTGTATCAAAAACAGAGGAATGCACAAGGCTTCATTAAGAACAACTCAATTTGTTAATTCTTGCAAATATTGTTTAAAAATGGATATCCGAAAATTTTATCCTTCTGTAGACCAAGATATATTATATTCGCTTGTAGAACGAAAATTTAAAGATAAAAAATTATTATATTTATTCAAAGATATAATATATTCCTATCCGGGCGGCAAAAATATGCCAATAGGAAACTTAGCAAGTCAAATACTCGGTAATTATTATATGGACAGGCTTGATAAGTTTGTAAAAGAGGTTTTGAAATGTAAATGTTATGTGAGATATTGCGATGATTTCTGTTTATTTTCAAACGATAAAGAGGAATTAAAAAACTTCAAATATCGCATAACAGATTTTTTAGATAAAGAATTAAAATTAACTCTTAGCAAGTGTGATATATTTCCAGTTTCTCGTGGTGTAGATTTTATGGGATATAGACATTTCAGAGGTTACAATTTAATCAGAAAAAGCACCGCCAAAAGAGTAAAAAGACAGTTACCTACGATATATAAAAAAGGATTAAGCGGTGAATTATCAGTCGGTAGATTTAGATCTACAGTTGACTCAATTTTAGGGTGGATTGATTGGGCTGACAGTTATAATTTTATAAAAAGTACGAAAATATTACAGTATAGGAGCGAAGTTATGGCAAAATTTTCAGAAATTGCAACAGAAAATGACAAAAATTTAAGAAAACTAGAAGGCAATAGTGTAAAAATCGAAGATTGGCTCGATAAGCCAATTAAAATTACAGGTTATCGCATAGAACCGTCAAAATTTAATGACAACAAAGGACGTCCAAAAAATAGAATCGGTTTTGAGTTCTATTCAGAAGGTACTCCACATGTTATATTTACATCTTCAGGGAATCTGATTTATTTAATACAAAAATATTACACGAAAGAAGGACTGGAGTGTAAAATTGTAAAAAGAAACGGGCAATTATGCTTAGAATAATAAGCAAAAGGCAAAGGAGCGTGTAGGCAGGGAATACGATTTATTAGACAAACAAAAAGAATTTATGGAAATCCCGCACAATAATGAGCTTGATGTAGCTATTTATCAGGGTGGGTACGGAAGCGGAAAAACTTGGAGCGGAGCATTACTCGGGATTATGTTAGCTAGAAAATATCCCGGATGTAGAGGATTGGTGGGAGCGGCAACATTTACTCTTGTTGAACGAACTACACTCGTAAAATATTTTGAACATCTTGAAGCTCTCGGGTACGAATCAGGAAAACATTATAAATACAACAAAACGAAACATTTATTACAGTTCAAAAACGGTTCTGAAATCTATTTTATGGATTTACAAGACCCTGAAAAGTTTAAATCAATGGACTTGCACTGGGCAGAAATCGAGGAAGCGTCGCAAGTCGGCGATAGTGTTATAAAAGGGTTACTCGGTCGTTTGAGAAATACATATAGACGTCCGTCTTGGAAAAACTTTCGATATAGACTTTTTGGTCACACGAACCCTCAACCTAATAAGGATTGGATTTATGAGCGTTTTGTCGAGAACAAAAAAGACGGCTATCGGCTTATAATTGCACCTACAACTAATAATATACACTTGCCGGAACATTTTGTTAAAGAACTTGAATCAGCCTATGACCCTGAATATTTTAGGATAAATGTTCTTGGAGAATTTGGGGACTATAACAGCGGTTTGGTAGTTAAAGGTTTTACGGATGATAACCTAAAAACCTTGAAATACTGTCCCGAAGTACCATTACATTTGACTTGTGATTTTAACGTTGACCCTATGATGTGGTGTATAGCACATAGAGACGACGAAAGCGTATATTTTATAGATGAGATTGTTGTCGAAAATGCAACAACAGAGGTCTGCATGAAGGAATTTATGCGGAGATACCCTAATAAAGAGCAAGAAATCATCATTAATGGCGACGCTTCAGGGGACAACAGAAGTACACAAAGCGAGTTCACAAACTATGCAATTATGCGAAAGTTGTTAAGAGATAATGGATATAAAAATTTTAAGTTCCATTTGAGAGATTACAACCCGCCGATATTAAACAGAATTACGGCTTTTAATGCACGTGTCAGAAGTGCAAACGGTCTTGTCAGATTGTTCGTTGATAAAACAAAATGCAAATATCTTAAAAAGAATATTTATAATCTGAAATACAAAGAAGGTACTACAATCATCGATGCACCTACAATTAATCAGATTAAGCAAGATAGGGATAAAAAGTTTTTGCTACATATTTTCGACGCAGCAAGTTATTTAGTAGAGTATTACTGGAGAATTAAATAGAAAGGAGTTCATCAGGAAAAGAATTATTGTACATTGGACAGCAGGAACAAATCAGCCAAATTCGCACGAATTTGATTGTTATCATTATTTAGTCAACGGAGACGGACTTGTTGTTGCGGGGAAACACAAACCCGAAGATAATGAGAATTGCAATGACGGAAATTACGCAGCACATACTGGCGGTGGTAATACAGGCTCTATTGGCGTTGCTTTGTGCGGCATGGCAGGGTTTGTTAATCGTCAAAATGTAGGTAAATATCCGTTGACAAAAGTACAGTGCGAAGCAGCATTCAAACTTATAGCTGAAATCGCCAAGAAATATAACCTAGATATTACCCCTCAGACCGTCATGACACATTATGAATTCGGTTTAAACAATCCAAAAACAACAAGTGCGGGGAAGATTGATATTGTCTATCTTCCGCCTTATCCTGACGTCATTCAAGCAGAGGTTGGCAATTATATCAGGAATAAAGCTCGTTGGTATAGAACTAAGATTTAATTATTTCCTTTCTTTTTTGTACGACTATGTGGTAGCTCGACTTGAAAAAGTCGGGCTTTTCTTTTATAAAAATAAGAAATAATAAGTAATAATAAATATAAGTAACAAATTTTAAATTTTATGTTGAATTTAGTTCAAGTGTGGTAAAAGTGTGGTAAAAAGAAAAATCAATAGTTTTAGTTATTTGTATAGTATCTCTAAAACTATTGACACAAAAGAAAAGTTTGCCATTGAGACAAAGGCAAACATTAAATAAACACGAGGATATTAAGAGAGAGAGTATAAAAAGAACTTTGGGTGTAAATAGAAACTCTTATTTGAATTTTTATTTACTTAACTAAACTTTTTTATTTGTTTAATTATCCCTTACATCTATATAAAGTTTTCGTTTATACGTAAATTGCTTATTTTTTTTAAATAATTTACAAAGCTTAAAGTATTATAAATAGAAGATTTAAGAAGTATATATTATCTAAATATTAAATATAGTTTACAATATTAAATAGCTTTACACAAAGGTTTTTTATGTTAAGATTAGAGGTATAGTGGGATAGAGGAGAAAGATTTTGAGTCAACAAAATATGTTTTCAGACGGTAAAATTGTACCGGTAAATATAAGAGAAGAAATGAAAAAATGCTATATCGATTATGCGATGAGTGTAATTGTAGGTAGAGCATTGCCGGATGTAAGAGATGGCTTGAAGCCTGTACATAGACGTATTTTATATGCGATGAACGAATTAGGTATGACACCAGATAAACCGTTTAAGAAATGTGCTCGTATTGTAGGTGAAGTATTAGGTAAATATCACCCGCATGGTGATAGTTCAGTATATGAAGCTCTTGTAAGATTGGCTCAAGATTTTAACACAAGATATTTAGTAGTAGACGGGCATGGTAACTTTGGTTCCGTAGATGGCGATGGAGCTGCTGCAATGCGTTATACAGAAGCTCGTATGCATAAGATTACAACATCTATGTTGGCAGATATTGATTGTGAAACTGTAGATTTTGAACCAAACTTTGATGGATCATTGGAAGAACCGTCCGTTTTACCTGTAAGATTACCGATGTTATTATTAAATGGTTCTTCTGGTATAGCAGTTGGTATGGCAACTAATATTCCTCCTCATAATTTAAGAGAAGTTGTAGATGGAACTATTGCTTTGATTGATAATCCTCAAATAACAATAGATGGCTTGATGGAACATATTAAAGGTCCGGATTTTCCTACTGCTGCTACAATTGTTGGCTTAAATGATATAAGACAAGCATATGAAACAGGACGAGGTTCTATTAAGATGTCTGCTGTGGCTACTATTGAGGAAATCCCAGGAGGGGCTGGAAGACAAACAAGAACTGCTATTATTGTTACTGAAATTCCTTATCAAGTTAATAAGTCAATGTTAATTCAAAAGATTGCAGATTTGGTTAAGGAACAAAGAATTAACGGTATATCTGATATCAGGGATGAATCTGATAGAGAAGGTATGCGTATCGTTATAGAGTTAAAGAGAGATGCAAAGCCGGAAGTTGTTAAAAATAATTTATTCAAATATACCCAATTAGCAACAACTTTTGGTGTTAATATGGTTACTTTATGTGGTAAACAACCTAGACTTCTCAATTTATACGAAGTTCTAAGCGAATTTGTTGAACATAGGGTTGAAATTGTTACAAGAAGAACTATTTACTTCTTAAAGAAAGCTAAAATTAGAGCTCATATTTTAGCCGGTTTATTAATTGCATTAGGATCTTTAGATGAAGTTATTGAATTGATTAAAAAATCAAAAACTACAGATGATGCTAGAGTTGGTTTGATGAGTCGTTTTGGTTTAGATGTTGATCAAGCTAATGCAATTTTAGAAATGCAATTAAGACGTTTAACAGGTTTAGAACAAGATAAAATCAAAAATGAATATGATGAATTACTTAAAAAGATTACGGAATATGAAGGAATCTTGGCTGATCGTCAAAAAGTTTTAGATATTATCAAGGGTGAACTTTTAGAAGATAGAGAAAAGTATGGTGACGATAGAAGAACTCAAATTGTTCCTGAACAAGGAGAAGTTACAATAGAGGACTTAACACCAAATACTCCTATGGCTGTATTTATTACTCATCAAGGATATCTTAAAAGAATATCTTTAGATACTTTTGAGAGACAAAATCGTGCAACTCGTGGAAAAGCTGGTATGAAGACAAAAGATGATGATGATATCCAACATTTCTTCACTGCAATGATGCATGATAAAGTATTGTTCTTCTCTTCTAAAGGTATAGTATATAGCTTAAATGTTTATGATTTCCCTGAAGGTGGCAGACAATCAAAAGGTTTACCGATTGTAAATGTGTTACCAATTGAACAAGGAGAAACAATAACAGCTGTTGTTCCTGTAAGTACATTCTCTCATGATGCTAATTTAATTATGTTGACTCAGAAAGGTTATATTAAGAGAATTGAGTTAGATAATTTTGCAAGTATCAGAAGAAGTGGTATTATCGCTATTTCTTTAGAAGAAGGTGATAAGTTAAATTGGGTTAAATTAGCAAAAGCCAATGATGAAATTATTATCGGTACATCTTGTGGTATGGCAATTAGATTCCCAATTGAAGATTTAAGACCTTTAGGAAGAAGTGCTAGAGGTGTAAATTCTATGAAATTGAGAGCGGCTGATACTATTATTGGTTGTGACATTGTTCCTAGAAATTATGATGCAGACTTACTTGTAGTAACTTCTGATGGTTTTGGAAAGAGAACCAAATTATCCGAATTTAGATCTCAAAATAGAGGCGGTATCGGTTTAATTGCTACAAAATTCAAGTCAAATGCTTCAAGATTGGTTGCTTTAACTATTGTAGAAGAAAGTGATGAGATAATGCTTGTTACTGCAAATGGTATTGTAACAAGAATTAAAGCTGGTGATATTTCTTGTCAAGGAAGACCTGCAACGGGTGTTAGAGCTCAGAACCTTGTTGATAATGATAGTGTTGTATCTGTTAATAAAATTGTAAATACTGATAAAGATGATGACACATCTTCCGAAGCGGTTATAGAACAAAATATAGAAGGCGAACAAACGACAATAGTTTCGGAAGTCCAAGAATAAGTTAAAAGGTCGGGAATATCCCGACCTAAATTTTATAAAAGGAGAAATTATGAATAACTTAAAAATATATACAGATAATGATATAAATAAAAATTTAATAAAGGATAAAAAAATCGCAATAATAGGTTTTGGATCACAAGGTTATGGACAAGGACTTAATTTAAAAGATTCCGGTTGTGATGTAGTTTTTGGTTTAAGAGAAGGTGGAGCTTCAGAAATTAAAGCAAGAGATTATGGACTCACTACAATGTCCATTACTGAAGCCGTAAAACAGGCTGATATTATCCAAATATTAATACCTGATGAAATACAAGCAAAGGTTTATGAAGAAGAAATAAAACCTTATTTAATGGATGGTCAATATTTGATGTTTTCTCATGGGTTTAATATTCATTATGGTTTTATAGTTCCTCCAAAAAATGTAAATGTTATAATGGTTGCACCAAAAGCTCCAGGACATACTGTAAGAAGTGAGTATAAAGCTAATAAGGGAGTTCCTTCTTTAATTGCAATATATCAAGATGTTTCAAACGATTCTAAAGAAATAGCACTTTCTTATGCTTCTGCTATAGGTTCTGGTCGTGCAGGAATTATCGAAACGACTTTTAAAGAAGAAACTGAAACTGATTTATTTGGAGAACAGGCTGTTTTATGTGGTGGTTGTTCTGCATTAATAAAGACTGCTTTTGAAACTTTAGTAGAAGCTGGTTATTCTCCTTATATGGCATATTTTGAAGTTTGTCATGAACTTAAATTGATTGTTGATCTAATTTATCAAGGTGGAATTGAAGATATGCATTATTCAATTTCTAATAATGCTGAATATGGTGATTTAACAAGAGGGGGTAAATTAATTAACTTAAATGTAAAACAAGAAATGAAAAAGATTCTTGCTGATATTCAATCCGGAGCTTATGCTAAAGAATTTATGGATGAAATGAACGGTGGTGCTCATAAATTTAAAGAACTGAGAAACAACTCAAAAGAGCATTTAATTGAAAAGATTGGTGCTGAAATTCGTTCTGCTTTTAGCTGGGGTAATAAAGATAAATTAATCGATAAGAGTAAAAATTAGTCTGACTGTTTAGTTATAATATCTACACATAGGTAATAGTAAAGAAATTATCTTTTTTTACAATAGAGTTGTATTGAAAATACAGTTTATAGTTGTAAAAAAGGAGTAAAAGATGAAAAAAACATTATCTATGTTAGCAGCATTAGGAATTTTATCAATAGTAGGTGTTCAAAGTGCTAATGCTTTTGATTGGTCAAATTTAAACCCAGCATATTGGGGACATTGTCCAAAATGTGAAAAGAAAAAAGCTGATTGTTCATGTAAAAAAGCTAAAAAATGTGATCCATGTAAAAAAATTGAAAATCCATGTCCTTGTACAGGTGCTGCAGCACCAGCTCCTTGTGATCCTTGCCAAAAACAAGTTCAGCAACCAGCACCTTGTAATCCTTGTCAGAAACAAATGCAACAACCTGCCAAATGCGATCCTTGTGATAAATTACAAGAAATGAATAAATAATTATTGTTAAAATTTATTTGACGGTAGAATTTTCTACCGTCAATTTCGTATTTATCCTCTATTTATGTGATTACATTTTTATAATAGTTTTATAAACTATAAATATTAAATGGGGAGAGATATGGTTAAATCAAATTTAAAAGAAAAAAAAGTCGTTAAAAACAGTAATTTAAAAGTTGTTGATAATAATGCTGTTAAAACAACATCTTATAGCGATATAAATTTAAAGAAATGGCGTGATTATGAACATGTAAAAACAGATACATTATGGGAATTTCCAAGCCGTTTAAAAGACGGCGGTCATTCTAATGAATATCATGGTAATTATATTCCTCAAATAGCACAACAAATTTATGAAAGATATACTAAAAAGAATGATGTTGTTTTAGATTTATTTTTTGGTTCAGGAACTTCCGGTATTGAAGCTATTAATATGAATAGAAGATGTATTGGTGTTGAATTAAAAGAGGACTTAGCAGAAAAAGTTTCTGAAAAATTTACTCCTAAACAGTTAGTTACTGATGTTAATATAATTTGTGCAGATTCTGCAAGTGAATTAGCTAAAGAAAAAATTAAGGCAAGATTAGATATCATGGGCGAAAAAAACGCTCAACTTTTAATGTTACATCCGCCTTATGATGATATTATCAAGTTTTCTGATAAAAAAGAAGATTTATCTAATTGTTCATCAACTGAAGAATTTTACGATTTATTTGAAAAAGTTGCAAAAAATGGATATGATTTATTAGAAAAAGGCAGATTTGCTTGTCTTATTATTGGTGATAAATATGCTAATTCTCAACACATTCCATTGGGATTTGAGTGTATGGCAAGAATGAATAAATTAGGATTTATTACCAAGGCTATTATTATAAAAGATATGCAAGGTAACGAAAGAGCTAAAGGTAAAACTGCTAATTTATGGAGATATAGAGCTTTAGCAGGTGGATTTTATATTTTTAAGCATGAATATGTTATGGTATTTCAAAAAGTATGATAAAAGAAGTTGATGACGGATTAATTATTAAAATTAAAATAGTTCCAAATTCTTCTAAAAATGATTTGATTCTTGAAGAAGAATTTATAAAAATTAAAGTTACTGCACAACCCATTGAAAATAAAGCAAATAAAGCTTTAATAGAATTTTTATCTAAATTATTGAAAATACCTAAAACTAATATTGAAATTTTAAAAGGTGATACTTCTAAAGAGAAAACTTTATTAATAAAAGTTTTAGATACAGAAAAAAGAGCTTTAATAAAATCTCAATTGACAAAATAAATAAAAAACTATACTATAAAGTAAGAATAAAAGTAAAGGTGTTTTATGTATAAACGTTGGTATGATATTGATCCTACAGTAAGTCTGGCAGTAAGTTTAATGAGAAATGCAAATATAATGACTCAGTATAAGTGTGCAGATTTAATTGTACAAAAATCTAAAGATAATGGAATAGATCTTTCAGATAATATATTAACTGATGCTTTTACTTATGTTTTAAGACGCTGGTATGATACCGATCAAAAAATAGCGGAAGCTTTTGAATATTTAAAATCTTTACCGGCTGAATTACAAAAAGATGTTGCACTAGATATAATAAATCTTCTTCAAGAAGAAGAAAAACATTAAGTATTATGGATTTATTTAATAATATTTTTTTTAATCCTGCATTTATAGCTGTTATAGTATTGTGTATACTTTGTTTGAAAAAAGTTAATGTACTGCTTTCTATAATAATTTCAACACTAATTGCAGGTATTATTTCAGGTATGAATCTAAGTAATACAATGCAAACTTTTATATCTGGGATGGGAGGAAATTCAGAAACAGCCCTTAGTTATATTTTATTAGGAGCTTTTGCAGCTACAATGTCTCATTCGGGCTTCACTGATGTTATTTCCCAAAAAATAGCTAATATAGTTTCAAATAATAAATATCTTTTACTTTTGATACTAACTTTAATAGCTATGGCTTCGCAGAATATAATACCTATTCACATAGCTTTTATTCCAATAATAATACCTCCTTTATTAAATATAATGAATAACCTTAAAATAGACAGAAGAGCTGTTTCTTGCGTATTAGCTTTTGGGCTAAAAATGCCTTATATAGTTATTCCAGCAGGTTTTGGGTTGATTTTTCAAAACCTAGTAGCTGATAATATGATTCAAAATGGAGTAATTGTTTTAAGAAGTGAAATATGGAAATATATGACAATACTTGGTTTAGGAATGTTAACAGGATTACTTATTGCTATATTCATATCCTATAGAAAACCTCGAAATTATAAAGATATTAGTATTAATATCAATGATAATATTTCTACAAAATTTCAGAAAAAACATTGGTTTGTGATAATTGCAGCTATATCAACTTTTATAGTACAAATACTAACACAATCTCTTCCACTTGGAGCTTTAGTCGGTTTAGGTATTATATTCTCTTGCAAAGTTATTCCTCAAGAAAAAATGGATCATATGATGAATGAAGGAATATATTTAATGGGTTATGTAGCATTTGTAATGCTTGTTGCTGCAGGTTTTGCTGCTGTATTAAAAGATACAGGTTCTATAGAGCATTTAGCAAATGCTGTTTTAACTATTCTTCCTAATAGTATTATGCTAGCTTCATTTGTAATATTAATATTGGGTTTATTTATAACAATAGGTATTGGAACATCTTTTGGAACTATTCCAATATTAGCAGTTCTATTTATTCCAATATGCGTAAAATTAGGTTTTAATACTCCTCAAATGATAATTTTAATTGCGGCAGCTGCCGCTTTAGGAGATGCTGGCTCACCTGCTTCTGATACAACTCTAGGTCCTACTTCAGGCTTAAACGCAGATGGACAACATGATCATATTTTTGATACCTGCATTCCAACTTTTTTACATTTTAATATCGCACTTATTATATTTGCTTTATTAGGTATATGGATTTTTAATTAACTATATTTTAACCATTTAATCCATAATTAAAATCTTCTTGAATGTTAGTAGATAACATAGATTTTAATGATTCCATATAAGCATTAACTTCTTCTAATTCTGCACTAGCTGTTGTAATTTGTGCGTCTATTGCTGTTTCCCAAGCTGTTAATTCATCTAATTGATCTTGAAATTGAGCTGTAATTTTGTCCATTTCTTCTTCAAAATCAGGGATTTCAGTATAATCTTTATAATCATCATAAAGGTGTTCACCACCTCTTGCTTGGTCTGCTTCATATAAATTTTTATAATTATTTCTTACTGCTCTATCTTGTGCATTTTTTAAAGATTGTGCATCAGCTTGTGAATATGTCGCAAGAGATTTTTGAGATTGAAATTCTGTTATTTGTAAGTTTAACTCATTTCTTCTCAATTTGTATGATAATAATGTTTCATGTAAATTTGCGATTGCCATCTTTTTTCACCATCTTTTTTAAATCTTACATATATATAAAGTGTATAAAAAAGATGCAATTTCAATGGCTGTTATTTTTGTTACAAAACTTAATAAATACTTAAAATCTAGATTTATAAATCAAAAGGAGATTCTTCTTTATAGTAATTATTTTTTCCTTTTCTGATTTTATCATTACGTTTTTTTATGTCTTTTGACATATGTTTATAAGCATTGTCTAAAGATATTTTAGTTAAAGGTTTATTCGTAGCTCTATCATTTACAATTAACCAATACGAATCTTTAACATTGTTTACTGCAAATGAAATTTTACCGGCATATCTATCTCCCGGTTTCAATTGAGAAAATAAAAGTTTTGTGTCTCCAAATATTGAAGGATTAAAAACTGAATTATAATCATTCATTAAAGCTAAATCCATACCTGAGAAAGATTTTTTAGACATATTAGCAATAGATAAAGATAAAGTTATTGTATTAACTTCACCGAACGGATCTTTATCATATAAAATATTAGCAATTCTAATTTCTAAGCCAGGATACTTTAATTCTTTTTGTTTTAAAGCTTCTTCTTTATAGACAGGGAGCTCAACTTCTGATAAAATCCTAACTTTAATTTCATCACCAGGAGCTATTAAGACATTTTTTCCTTTGCGATAAAGTGACATTCCAAGCCCTATAGTACCTCCTAAAGCAGCTCCACCTGCTAATGTGTATCCTTGAGAAGCAATTGCTGCCTCTATACCTAGTGCTTGAAGAGCAAAAATACCTCCTGCTACTCCGCCTACAGCTGTATAGCCTAGGTCTGTTGCGACTATCTTTGTTGCAGCTTTAAGAGGGTGAAGTTTAGTGCTCATTTGACCTTCTATTGGAATTTCTCTTCCATCAGGGGTCACTAGATAGTCAAAGCTTAAACTTAAGTGTCCGTCTCTTCCTAATCTTTTTGCTTCGCTCGTTTGAGTTATTGTTCCATGAGCAACAGTTCCTTTAGGTATGATTACTCCTTTATCACCAATAACATCTTGAGTAACTTCAGCAAAAAATTCATCACCTTCTATAGAATATGTTCCATCTAATACCTGAGAAACTGTCATTTGGATAACATCACGTTTTTCTAAAACTTCTTTTTTTCCAGTAAATAACTGTTCATCTTGTTGATTATATACATCATCATATTCAGCGTGGCCCTGAAAAGTTCCTTCTGCTAATACCGAATTTATAAAAAATAAACTTATTAAAATTGATGATAATATTTTCTTCATAACTTCATTATACAATTCTTTTACGTTATTGCCAAATCGTTACAATAAACTGTTATATATTTCTACAGTATCTATACAAATTCCTAAATTTCTATCTACAAGGCTTTTTATTGTATTTTTATAACATAATAATAAAGCCTTATTTAAATTATTTTCTTCTTTTAAAACTTGTTTTATAGGTTGACATAATTCACAAGGTCTAGTTCTTTCTTCTATTTTATCTGCTAAAAATATAATTTTTTCAAAATCTGTCATATTTAACTTCCCTAATGTATGCCATCTTATCGCAGATAAAATTTCTTCGTCATTTACTCCTAATTCGTGTTCTGCAATATAAGCTCCTACAGGAGCATGATGAGTTTTTGGATTACATAATTCACCTTTTTTTATATCTAATTTAGACAAAATTTCTTGAGTTTTTTCTTTCGATAAACATTTAGCACAATCATGCACTAATCCTGTAAAATAAGCTTTTTGAGGATCTAAGCCAAATCTTTCAGCTAAATTTTGGGCACATTCGGCTGTTCCTATCGAATGTTCATATCTTTCTTTACTTAAATTTTTTTGTAACCAGTTGTTTAAATTTTCTTTAGTTGTATAAATCATTTTTTTCTATATATTCCTTTACTAAACTTAATGTTTTGTTATTTTTTCTTTCTCTTATCTCTGTAGAAGATATATCAATATACTCCATCGGAGCAAGTTCATAATCAAATCCTATTTTTTCGGTTAATTCAATACCTCTTGGAAATACTATAAAATGAACCAATTCTTTTAATTCATCTATTTTATACCAACTTTCAATTTTATCAAACGCATCTGTTCCCATTAAAAGATTTAATTTCCCTTTAATATCATATTGTTTTATAATTTTTTTTATGGTCAATAAAGTATAAGATTTTTGTTCTGATTTATATTCAATATCTGAAATCTCAAATTTTGGATTTATGGAAGTTGCTATTTTTACCATATTATATCTATGTTCAGCTAAATCTTTATTAATATTTTTATGCGGAGGTATATAAGCAGGTATAAAAATTACCTTTTCAAAACCATAAAAATCTAGAGCAAATTCTGCAACTTTTAAATGTGCATTATGTATAGGATTAAATGTTCCTGGAAAAATGCAAATACTCAAAACTAAACCTCCAAATATATTTTATAACAAATAATTAAATAAAAAAAACCTGATTTATTATTCAAATCAGGCACTAGAAGATTAATTGGGGAATTAATTAAATTAGTAAGATTAAGTTAGGTATTATAATAATAAATTTTAATTACTGTTTTACTCGTGAAATAAATGTTACACGAGATTTCATATCCATTGCAAATAAACGCATTTCATCTAAAAGAATATGTGATTTATCTTCAGTTGAAATTTCATCTTTATAAAAATCTCTTGAAATTTGAGTTGCCATTGCATTAATGTTATAACTATTTAAAACTGCCATAAAATCTTACCTCTTTTTTCAAGAATGAATTCACAAATGAATAAAATCATTTGATTTTTAAATTTATTCTTTTGTTAATACTTTCTTATATATCTTACATATATATAAAGTCTATAATAAAATGTAGATTTCAAATGTTATTTTCTTTGTTACATTTCTTTACAATCAGGATAAAAAATAGCTGAAACTTTTGAATTTAAAGAATTTTTTTTGAAATATGGTAATTTGAAAATTAATGATAAAGAATTATCTTGGCTTGATTTTGCATAAATATCACCGGCATGTTCTTCAATAATTTTTTTACACAAATATAAACTTATTTTTTGTCCAATAACAGTATAATTTTGAGAATCAATATTTTCTTGTTCAAAAATATTTGAACAAACTTGATTAGATAAATAAACTCCACTAGTTTTCAGTAAAAATTTTACGTTATTTTCATCTTTTGAAATGTAAACCAATATTTTATCATTATTATAAGAATAAGAAATTGCAAATAATAAAAGATTAATAATAACTTCTTTTATACTTTCTTGATCCGCTTCTACATATATGTCTGGTTCACTTGAAAAATAAACTATTGAAATATTTTTTTCGTTTATGTCTTTTGACATTTTATTTATACAATTTACTAATAATTTTGAAATATTAAATTTTTCATAGTTGAATTTATTTTTTCCGGTTTCTATTTTGTAAGTATTTTGTAACATAGAAATCATGTTTAATATATATTTACAAGAAGATTCTATATTTTCTATTAAATCTTTTTGTTCTTCATTTATTGTTCCTAATGTTTCATTTCTAATAAGTTCAAGTCCTCTTAATTGTGCTAAAGTAGGAATTTTTAAATCATGAGTTAAAATATCTGCAAAAATATCTTTTTGCTTATTAAGTGTATTATTCAATTCAAAATGAAAGTTTCTTTTTAGGTTTGTAATTTTTAAATTTAATCTATGAAATTTTATAAGATATATTATTAAAATAAAAGCAATTATATACATTGCTAAAATTGAATCTTGTTTAAAGACCAAATTTAGAGAATATAAAAATATAAATACAAAAATTAAATCCTTCATAATATCCTATCTATTTATCTTCGTTAGTTATATTATGTTAGCCTATTATAATAAGAATATAAATTGCCTAAGTGGGTATAGTATTTTATATTAAATTGAGCATATTTTTATGTAATTTAACATTATGAACTCTTAAATAATTAATCCCAGATTTAATTAAAGGATAAGAAAGTGCGAGAGAAAGTGCATCTTTATCTTGATTGTTTTTAAAATCCCCTAAAAAACTTTTTCTTGATAAACCAACCATTATAGGTTTATCTAAAGTAAAAAATTCTTCTATTCTATTTAAGATTTCTAAATTATGTTCTTTTGTTTTTCCAAAACCAATTCCAGGGTCAATTATTATATTTTTTATTCCTTCATCTTTTGCAAATTCTATTTTATTTTTTAAGTTGAAATAAATATCTTCTATTAAATTATTGTAACAAGGATTATCTTGCATAGAAGAAGGATCTCCTTTAGAATGTTGAATGATTATACCAGCATCATACTTTGCTATAATTTCTGACATATTATGATCATAATCTAGTCCGGACACATCATTAATAATCTTAACCCCATTATTTAAAGCAAAATCAGCAACGACAGAATCTCTTGTGTCAATACTCACATTTATTTTTAATTTCTCTTTTTGTAAAAATTTCAAAATCGGTTCTAGTCTTTCAATTTGAGTTTTAGTATCAACGGCATTAGAATAAGGCCTTGTTGATTCTGCACCAATATCAATAATATCCGCACCATCTTCAATAAGAGTTAATAAATGTTTTATTGCTAGTTCTTTATCCAAATACAATCCTCCATCAGAAAAAGAATCAGGAGTAATGTTTAAAATTCCAACTAATTTTGTTTTATTTCTTGACTGTTTATTCAATAAATCTAAAATCTGTTCAGCTAAAATTTTAAATTTAAAAGGTTGATACTTTAATTTTTCAGAAATTTTACGTATTTGAGAAAAACTTCCGCATAAAATTACATCACTTTTTTCAATATTACCTGTTATAACATTTCTATTTATTGCGCAATCTGCTCCAAACATCAAAGCTGTCTGTTTTAAAATATTTGCTTGAGCAAGGTTAAGATTAAAAATTTTAATATTTTTATATTTCATTTTCTCTTGAAATTTTAATTGATATGTTTTATCAAATCCAATTAAATCAAGTTCTTTATTAAAATCTTTATTTGTAATTTCTTTTAAGACAAAATCATTCATAATAAGATTTTATCATAAGATAAGTATTGATAAACATTATAGTAATTGAAAAAGAAAAATTAATATGTAATAATATAATTACTTTATATAGGTGTTTATTTTGTTCCTACATTTTTATAAATAGGGAGAGTAAGCTCTATAATTATTGAAGTATACCAGCCGATATAAAATCGCTAGCTGGAAACGGATTTATTAAGGCACTCACCCACCTGCGAGACATAGCAGGTAACAAAATCGCATCTATATAAAGTTCTTTTTTTTTATTTTTTATTTTAAATATTAAATTTAAAATTAACATCTTTAAGATTTTATGCTATCCTAAACAGGAAGGGGAGTATTTTATGATTAAAGCTAAAGAATTTTTGATAAAATATCAGGGATTATTTACTATCCTTGGACTTGGTATTCTATTTTATTTTATATTTTTCCATAATATTTGGGCGTATGCTCTTATGGATGTCGATGAATCTCGATATGTTTCTATGTCAAAAGACATGCTCAATACAAAAGACTTTCTTACTCTATATTTAAATAATGAGTTCTTTTTTGAAAAACCTCCGCTATATTTTTGGGGAGAATGTCTTTCTTTTGCAATATTTGGGAAGATAACTGAATTTACAGCTCGTTTTCCTGTTGCATTATATGGGACATTATGTGGGTATTTGACTTATTTTATTGGAAAGAAGGTTTATTCTAGAACATACGGTGTTGTATCGGCTTTAATTCTTGCAACATCTTTAGAATTTTTAATTCTTGCAAAGTTTGCAATTTTAGATATTGTAGTTGCAACTTGCGTTTGGTTTTCACTTGCTTTTGGTATGCTTACTAATTTTTGTAGAGAGAAGAATAAAAAATATTTCTGGTGGCTATTCTATATTTTTTCTGGATTAGCAGTTATGGCAAAAGGTATTCCAGGGTTTGTTATTCCATTTGGTTCTATATTTTTTATATCTATTTATTCTAAAAAGTTTAAAGAAATTTTCAGACCTCAATATTTTCTGGTAGGGTTTGTTCTTTTCTTTTTGATAGTTCTTCCGTGGCATATTGTAATGTTAAAAATGCATGATCCGTTATTTTTTAATGAATATGTTATGAAACACCATGTTGCTAGATTTCTTGGCTCTAATGAAATTGGACGACAACAACCATTCTATTTCTATTTCTTGACAATTCTATGGGGATTTTTCCCTTGGATTTTATCGACACTTGTAGTTCTAATAAGAAAAATATTTAAACGAGATTTTAAATTTAAAGACCTATCTGACATCCAAAGATTTATGGTCTATAATGGAATAATAGCTATTTTTACATTGTTATTTTTCTCATCATCAAAAACTAAATTAATAACTTATATTCTTCCTATTTATCCATCTTTAGCGTGTCTTGGTGGATATATTTGGACAAATTATATTGAAAAAGGCGAATATTCAAGATTTATCAATAAAACTGTTTATTTTCTTGCCAGCATTTTTGTCTTAGCTTCTATCGTTGCTCTATTTACAAATCTGTTTTTACCAGAACAGTTAGCTTTAGATATAGCTCCCGCTAAGCCTTTATGCATAGCTTTACTATTCTTAGCAGGTATTTTTTCTATAGTATTTGCAAAAAAAGAAAAATACTTGGGAGTATTTTTTACATACGTGATTTTAATGCTTTCTTTATCAGCTTTTGGTACAGAAAAATTCTTTAATATTGATTATAAATTTGGACAAGATGATTTATTAAGATTTGCTCAATATTCTAAAGAAAATGATAAAACTCTTTCTTGTCTAGGTTTTACTCATAAGTACTCTCTCATTTATTATGGGGAAAAACCTGTTTATTATTCTAATGATAAAGACTTAGGTGCTATCAAAAATGAGCTAAATAAAAAAGATAATTTAGTTATTATGCGTAAAAAAGACATAACAGATGAAATTAAATCTCTAAACTATAACATTTTAGAAGAAGGCCGACGCTATATTCTTATGGAGAAAAAATAGATGCTAGATATTATTACTGATTTTGGGTTTAATCTATTTAAGCCAATTCTAAAAATAATTCATCAAAAAGCAGGGTATTCTAAAGATGCTTTTGAAAGAAAATGCGGCAACTTTATTGCTCCTAATTTTGAAAATAGCCGAGTAATAATGTTCCATGGTGTCTCTGTAGGTGAAATAAATGCTATAGAAAAACTTATAAAACGTACAAGAGATGAATTCAAAGATGTTAAAATAGTAGTAACCACCGGAACTAATACAGGACAAGATAATGCTATAAAAAAGTTAGAAGAGTTTACTGATTTTATTACGTATTTTCCATTTGATGTTCCTAATTGTGTAAATAAATTTTTAGATAAAATTAAACCTACAGAAATTCTTATGGCAGAGACTGAAATATGGCCAAATTTTGCTGGTATATGTAAAAAAAGAGGAATTAAACTTTATATCATAAATGGCAGAATTTCTGATAGAACTTTTAATTCTTATATGAAATTTAAGTTCTTTTTTAAACCATTATTGAAAAATTATGCAGGGATTTTTACTCAATCAACAGAGGATTTGAACAAATTTTTAAAATTAGGTGCTAATTCTGAAACAACAAAACGTATGAATAATTTGAAATTCGATATTACAGCTCCAAATGTGGATATCAGTATTAAATATTCAGGTAGAATATTCCTCGCCGCTTCCACTCATTCCGGTGAAGATAAAATCGTATTAGATACTTACCAAAAGTTGAAAGCTAAGCATGAAGATTTAAAGCTAATATTAGCTCCTAGACATTTAACAAGGCTTGATGAAATTGAAGAAATTTTCAAAAATACTCCTTATTGTCTACGTTCTTCAGACCGAGATTTGATTAATAATGATATTATGATTTTAGATACTATGGGAGAGTTAGGTAAAATATTTTCATTTGCTTACTTTTCATTTATTGGGGGAAGTTTTAATAAAACTGGCGGACATAATCCGCTTGAATCCATAATATTTTCTAAACCTGTAATTTCAGGGCCTTCAATTCATAATTTTAAGGATATTTATGCAATTATTCAAAATGCAAAGGCAGGTTTTGTTGTAAAATCTCAAGAAGAGTTTTTTTATATTGCTGATAAATTATTGACTGATAAACTTTTTTATAATCAAACAGCTAAAGCCGGAGAAGATGTCTTTAAAGCTCAACAGGGTGCTTTAGAATTTGTTATTAATGTTTTGAAGTAGTTTTATAGACGAAAAAGTGTATTATAAAAAATTAGTGTTCAGTATTTTTAAAAGAGGTAGCAATTATTTTTATTATAAGTTTTTATCTGTTCAAAGGAGTTCATTATGAAAATATTACCAACATATTATAGTTATTCTCTAAGACAGAGTTTTAAAAAACATGCTTCTGAAGAAGAAATAAAACAGGAAGAAGATAAAATTAGCGAAGAAGAAAATATAAAAAAGCAGATTGATGCTTTAAATAGGGAACAAGTAAGATTAGATACTGAGGAACGAAAATTAGAAAGAGAAATGAGAGATTTAAAACGTTCTGAAAGATAAATTTTACATTCCTTAATCTGTTTGTGTGCTAAATTATAGTTATGTCAAAATTTATACCAATACATATTCACTCGGAATTTTCATTATTAGATGGAACAATAAGAGTTGGAGATCTCGTAAATTATGCTAAAGAAAATGGGTTACCTGCTATTGCTATAACAGATCACGGGGTTATGTATTCTGCGATTGAATTCTATGAAAAGGCAAAAGAAGCTGGTATAAATCCTCTTATAGGCTGTGAATTCTACGTTCATGATGGTGATATTCATGAAAAAGATAGTTCTAATAATCCTCTATACCACTTAATATTAATAGCAAAAGATAAGAAGGGATATGCTAATTTAATAAAATTAGTTTCTGTTGCTTGGTGTGAAGGGTTTTATTATAAGCCAAGAATAAATTTTGAATTATTAAAAAAATATCATGAAGGACTTGTTTGTTCTTCGGCATGCTTAGGTGGTGAAGTTCTGCAGCATCTTTTAAATGGTGAAAAAGAAAAAGCAAAAGCAACTGCTTTAAAATATAAAGAATTATTCGGGGATGATTATTACATTGAATTACAAGATCATAATTTAGAAGATCAAAAACGTACTAATCCTGATTTGATTAAGATTGCAAAAGAACTCGGAATAAAAATGATTGTGACAAATGACTCTCATTATTTAAGACGAGAAGATGCAGATGCTCAAGATACTTTGTTATGCTTGCAAACTAATGCCGATAAGGATGATCCTAATCGATTTCATTTCCCTAATAACGAATTTTATTTGAAGTCAAAAGAAGAGATGCGAAAAGCTTTTTCCTGGATGGATGATGAAACTTTTGAAGAATGTGTTAAAAATACTGAAGATATTGCAAATAAGTGTAATATAGAAATAGAACTAGGTAATGCTCCTTTACCTCATTACGATGTTCCAGATGGTTATACTAATGAAACGTATTTAAAGCATATAGTATATGAAGGAATGAAAAAACGTTATGGAGAAATGACTCCAGAGCTTAAGGAACGTGTGGATTATGAATTAAGTGTAATTAATAAAATGGGATTTCCTGCGTATTTTTTAATTACTTGGGACTTTATTCATTATGCTAAGACTCATAATATACCGGTAGGTCCTGGTAGAGGTTCTGCAGCAGGTAGTGTTGTTGCTTACGCATTAGAAATTACAGATTTGGATCCGATAAAACATAATCTCTTGTTTGAAAGATTCTTGAATGAAGAACGTTTCACCATGCCCGATATTGATATCGATTTTTGCATTGAAAAACGTCGTCAGGTTATTGACTATGTAACAGAAAAATATGGTGAAGATAAAGTCTGCCAAATTATTACATTTTCTACATATGCTCCTAAAGCCGCATTTAAAGGTGTTGCAAGAATTTTAAAAGTTCCTTTTGCTGAAAGTAATAAATTAACAAGTCTAATAGAACCTGCAATAGAGCTTGCCCAAGCGACTAATCCAAAAGCAAAGTGGATTAGGGATGCAATTAAAGTTGAAGGTTCTGAATTAAGAAAATTATATGATGAAGATTATCAAATCTTAAATCCAGAAACAGGAAATTCAGTAAGTTTTAAAAAGTTAATTGATATGTCAATTGCAATTGAAGGCTTAAAATGTG
This sequence comes from uncultured bacterium, assembly GCA_949282215.1. Classification (GTDB taxonomy): domain Bacteria; phylum Cyanobacteriota; class Vampirovibrionia; order Gastranaerophilales; family Gastranaerophilaceae; genus Scatousia. Next base: position 79,822 of record CASDPF010000006.1, read on the forward strand.
GTACAGGTACGCATGCAGCTGGTGTTATAATATCACATGCACCTTTGGATACAATTATACCAGTTCAGCCTTCAAAAGACGGAATTGTTCAGACAGGTTATCCTCCTCATGAAGTAACAGAAGTTTTATCTCTTTTAAAAATGGACTTCTTGGGGTTAAGAAACCTTACGATGATATATAAAACCGTTGATATGGTTAAGAAATATCGTGGAATTGATGTTGATATTAATAATATCCCGCTTGATGATAAAGAAACTTATAAAATGTTGGTTAGAGGAGAAACAATTGGGGTATTTCAACTTGAATCTCAAGGTATGATGAATCTTGTAAAACGCTTAAAACCGGACGTTTTTGAGGATTTAGGTGCTTTAGTTGCTCTATTCCGTCCCGGTCCATTAGGTTCCGGCATGGTTGATGAATTTGTAGATAGAAAACACGGTGTAAAACAAGTAACTTATGCTCATCCACTTTTAGAACCTATTTTAAAAGATACATATGGAACAATTGTTTATCAAGAGCAAATTATGCAAGTATTCCAAGCTTTAGCGGACTATTCATTGGGAGAAGCAGATATTGTTCGCCGTATGATGGGTAAGAAAAAAGTTGATGAAATGCAGAAGCAAAAAGGAAAATTTATTGAACTAGCTTCTACCCGACATGATATGAAACCTGAAGATGCTACTACATTATTCGAACAAATAGAAGCTTTTGCATCTTATTGCTTTAACCGTTCGCATTCTGCGGCTTATGCTTTTGTTGCATATCAAACTGCATACTTGAAGTGTCATTATCCTGTTGAATACCTATCAGCATTGTTATCAAGTGTTTCTGATAATAAAGACCAAACTCAATTATATATAGAAGAGGCCCAAAAATATGGTATAAAAGTTCTTCCGCCAGATATTAATCATTCATTCTTAGAATATGCACCTGATGGTGATAATATAAGATTTGGCTTAGCTGCAATTAAGCAAGTAGGCGAGCCTGTCGTTGAGGCGATTATTAAAGAACGAGAGGAAAACGGAGAATTTAAGAATATTTTTGATTTCTGTAAGCGTGTGGATGCTAAATTTGTTAATAAAAAATCGCTTGAAGGACTTATCAAAGCCGGAGCTTTTTCAAATATTGAAAAAAGTCGTAAACAATTATTCGATAATATTGAGCATATTTTAGATGTAACATCAAAAGAAGCTAAAGATAGAGCTATGGGGCAAGTAAGCTTGTTTGCTTCTTTAGGCGGAGATGATGAATTTGCAAATGTTCAATATCAATTAATAGGAAGTGACGCTGAATATACTGATAAAGAAATTCAAATGTATGAGAAAGAATTTTTAGGATTTTATGTCACGTCGCATCCATTGTTTTCTATAAGGGATAAATTGCAATTCCTTATGACTCATAGAATTTCAGAATTAGCAGAAGTAAAAGAAGATGAAGAAGTTACTATTTGTGGACTAATTACTGCTACAAGACAAATTCCTACTAAGAAAGATCCTTCTAAATTTTTGAGATTTGTAACGGTTGAGGATTTAACAGGAAAAGTCGATGGAGTGTGTTTTCATAGAAAATTACAAGAATATGCTGATATTTTAGTCCAAGATAACAAAGTTGTTATTACAGGTAAAGTTCAGCATAGAGGTGAAGAACAAATAAGTCTTTTAATTGAAAATGTAAAATCTGTTGAAAATTCTAACATTGTAACTGTAAGCTTAAAAAAAGAAGTTAAGTATGAAGAATTGTGCGGAATAAAAAATGTTCTTGCAAAGCACCATGGTGATGATCCTGTAATGTTTAAATTACCAGCAGTTGATGGATATTCTACTAAAATACTAACTTCACCAATTTTTTGGGTAAATTCTACTAATGATTTAGTAAATCATATGTCACAGTTGTTTAATGATAAAGTGGATATTTCAATCCGTTCGCTTGATCAACCATTAGAAGTTTAATAAAATAATAATGCCCACATTTATGTGGGCGTCGTCAATTATTATAATAATTATTATTAACCTAGACCAAATGTTGGTGCGGATTCTTTTATTCCTTCGCTGCAAGCTTGTTTTAAAGATTCTAGTCTTGCTTTTGCATCTGCCATTTGTGTTTCTAATCCTGCTTGTTCTAAGTCGATATCTGTTTGTTCTGCTTCTAGTGGTGCTAAAGCTGCATCTTGTTCTGCTTCTAATTGTGTCTTTTGAGCTTCTAACCAAACTGATATGTTTGTTTGATAGTTTGTTGACATTTGCTGACACATCATCTGTGCTTGAGATTGTTGGTTTTGTGCCATTGACATAGCTCGCATAAATGCATCAACATCAACTTTTTCATATGTGCCATTTGCACCATATCTTCCAGTTCCTTTATTATTATCTCCAATTTGTTCTTTTAATGTTCCTGACATATATTCAGTCATCATTGCTTGGTATTTATCTTGATCGAATGTTGTAGAAAGTGTACCACCTTTTCCATCTGGTAATTCAATAGCTTTACCACCATTTGCAAGCATAGATGCCATTTGGTTAGCAACAAATGATGTAATACCATATCCACCCATATTCATTGGATTGAACATTTGGTTTTGAGTACCCAAACCAAACATATTTTGAATACCCATTGTGAATTGGTTTTGAAGCATCTTAGTAGACTGCTCAAGTTGAGTCATTTTATTAGAGTACATTTTCTGTACTTTAGTAATATTATTGGCTATTCTTGACTTGCGGTTGGCAAGTTGAGAACTACGTAACACCATTTTATTGTAGTTACGTTGAAGCCTCATTTTTTCATGTAATAATAACAAGAAAGCCATTTGTGTCTACTGCCTCATATTTTTATACTCTTATATATATAAAGTATATTTAATTTTTATAATTTCCAAAATTTAATATATTTGTTACAAAACTTTACATTAATTTTTTGAAAATTTTGTTACAAATATTTACAGCGTATATTATAATATTTTTAATGAAGTACAAAAGATTATCAAAAGAACAAATTATAATTTCATTAGATAGGTTAACTCGATTTAAAGAAACTAAAGAAAAATACTTAAGAGTTTTTATTGATATTATTATTTCTAATTTAATTGAACCTAAAATTAAGAAATCCGAAATTTTAATGATGGATTTTGAAAAGATAAAAGATATTGCTGTAGAAATTTTTAATTGTTCTTTTGATTGTAATTATAAAGATTTTTCTATAAATAAAAAATTAGCAGATTATGAAAATTCCATTTTTAATAATGATTTAGAAACACAAAAATTATTAAATAATAATATTGATTATATATCAGCTTTAAATTTAGTAGATTCAGATTGTGTTATTAATTTAAAGTGGTTAAAGAGCTTAGTTGTAGAAAATAATCAAAAATTAATGAGGGAGAAGTATTTACTTAAATTCCCGATAGAAAAAGTGATATTAGTAGAGGGAATCACTGAAGAAATTTTATTGCCAGCTTTTTCAAGGTATTTAGGATTTGATTTTTATCAAAAAGGAATTCAAATTATTCCAGCAGGAGGTAAAAATCAGGTTGTTAAGATGTATTATAAGCTTCAAGAAGAATTAAAAATTCCGATATTTTTGTTATTAGATAAAGATGCTGAAGATAATATTAAGCAAATTATGCCTAGATTACGTAATATTGATAAAGTGCATTTAGTTTCTTGTGGCGAATTTGAGGATTTATTACCGAAGTCTTTAATAGTAAAGACTGTTAATTCTCATTTTGAAAATTTTATGACTATATCAGAAAATGAATTATTAGAAGAAAATTCTACAGTTGAGAATTTAGAAAATATTTTTAAGCAAAAGGGGCTACATGAATTTAAGAAAGCTGAATTCGCAAAGTTGGTAAAAGTTAATATAAATGAATATTCTGATATCTCTGAAGAAATAAAAGATATAATTAAAGAAATTTTTCAAAATAAAACTCTTGACAGTAAAATTTGTTCTTGATAGTATATATCTTGTGGTTAGTCCACAAGCCGAAGTATGATAGGTTTATTGAAAAGTAAATAGTTTCAAATTTTTATAAATTTGCGCTTGTAGCTCAGCAGGTAGAGCACTCCCCTTTTAAGGGATAGGTCGCGCGTTCGAATCGCGCCAAGCGCATATTTTTGTGTTTTCTTTTCCTCTTTACATTAGCTCCTGTTTGTCTTAAACTTATAAGGTTAAAAGACTTATTTTGAGGAGATTGTATTATGAAAAATAGAGTTTTATTATGTATTATGGATGGTTGGGGTTTTTCTAAAGGTTCTGAACAGTATGATGCTACTAAATTATCACATCCTGTTCATGTAAATGAGCTTATTAAAGATTATCCGTCTATAAGAATTCATGCTGATGGTGAATATGTTGGTCTTCCTGAAGGGCAGATGGGAAATAGTGAAGTAGGTCACTTGAATTTAGGTGCCGGAAGAATTGTTTATCAAGATTTGTCAAAAATTAACAATGCTATTAAAGATGGGTCTTTCTTTAAGAATGAAAAATTCTTAGAAGCTATCGAACATGCTAAAAAGAATGATTCTTCATTACATATATACGGATTAGTTTCAACCGGTGGTGTACATTCTTCTTTAGATCATTTATTAGCGTTAATTCAATTGGCTGCAAAAGAAGGTTTAACAAAAGTATATGTGCATGCTTTTCTTGATGGTAGAGATACTCCTCCAGCGAGTGCTTGTACGTATTTGGAAATTGTTGAAAATGAACTTAAGAAATATAATTTACCTCCTGTAGCTACTGTTATTGGAAGATATTATATAATGGATAGAGATAACAGATGGGACAGAGTCGAAAAGGGTTATAATTGTTTATTATTGGGTGAAGACGAAAATGCTTCCTCTGCAATAGAAGCTGTTAAAAAATCTTATGATAAAGGTGAAACTGATGAATTTGTTTTACCAACAGCAATTGGATCTGCTGAAGAAGTAAATGCATCTAGAATTAAAGATAATGATGCTATTATATTCTTTAATTATCGTCCTGATAGAGCTAGAGAAATTACTAAAGCTATAAATTTTGTTGATTTTGACGGCTTTGATAGAAAGAAAGTACTTAAAAATATATATTATTGTACTATGACAAGTTATGAAGCTACATTCACATACCCAGTAGCATTCCCTAAAACTAAGTTAGTAAATATTTTGGGTGATGTATTAGAAGCTAATGGGGTTAATCAGTTTAGAACAGCTGAAACTGAAAAGTATGCTCATGTTACTTTCTTCTTTAATGGTGGTATTGATGAACCTAAACCTCATGAAACCAGAAAACTTGTTGCTTCACCTAAAGTTGCAACTTATGATTTACAACCAGAAATGAGTGCTTATGAAGTTTGTGATAATGTATTAAAAGCAATTGACAATAAAGATTATGGATTTATTTTGGTGAATTTTGCAAACCCTGATATGGTAGGTCATACAGGTGTAATTGAAGCTGCAACTAAAGCTTGTAAGGTAGTTGATGAATGTGTTGGAAAAATTGCAGAGAAATGTATAAAAGAAGGTGTTACAATGGTGTTAACAGCTGATCATGGTAATGCAGAAGTTATGGTTGATGAAAGTACAGGTAAAACACAAACAGCTCATACTACTAATGAAGTTCCTTTTGTGGTAATTAATAGTCCAAAAGAGATTACTTTAAAAGATTCTGGAGCTTTATGTAATGTAGCACCAACTGTTTTAGAATTAATGGGTATAGAAAAACCTGCTGAAATGGATTGTGATAGTTTAATTAAATAATTTGTTTTAGCATTAAAGAGAGAGGATATATGACGGATACAAAAGCTTTGGATATAGATTTATCATTAAAGAAAAATAATGTTGACGAATTCTTTTATAATCTTAGTGAAAATCCTAACGGATTTAAAAATAAAGACTTTAGGTATACATTAAGTTTAATATATCAACTGGTAGAGGATGAATTTGAGGGGATATTTTTATCTCCTAATTCTCCTGTTAGAAATACTGATTTTTATTTAATTAATGATGGAACAGAATCTAATCCAAAGCTTTCTTTTTTCGTTACTCCTACTAATAATTTCCAATTTTATTTAAAATCTAAGGGATCTATGTTTAGATTTTCTTCTAAAGAAGTAAATGGTCAAATTGGCTATATTATGCCTTTAGATTTAGTTTTAGATTATTTTGGAGGTTTTGGAGAAATTGTTGATTTTTCTTCTTTGACCGAATCTTTTGCTTATTTTAATAAGTTAACTCATTTTGTGATGAAATTAATCGAGAAACTGTATTTTATTCCAACTGTTCATAAAAGAGAAAGTGCTGGAGGAAGTTTTTTTAGAATAGTTTATGAACCGATTATTTCCAATAAAGAGTCCGCTAGAATTATTAATGAATTAGAAAATAATTTACCTGAAAATATTTTTATAAAAGGTAATAAGCCAAAGGATTTTGTAGAGAGATTTGTAAGAGAGTATTTAAATTATTTAATTTACAAATTTTTGGGAATAAAAGCTTATAGATTTAAAGATGTTAAATCCGGACATTATATGTTAAAGGATTTAGAGCAAAAATCATGCTTAAAAGGAAAAGATTTAGCTGAAAATTTTGCTCAATGGTTTGATGAATTATATCTCGGTAAATATGATTTAATACCATTTTTTAAAGTTAATAAGATTAGTGATGATGAATTTGAATTAAAAATACATATTAAAAATAGAAATAATAATGAAACTATTTTAATAGACGAACTTTATCAAAAAGAAGAAATTTGGGGACTTGGTACTGATGATATTGGTAAAATAGTTGAAAAGCAATTGAATTATGCTCTAAGATATATGCCAGAATTAGAGACATTGTTCGAGGATGAAGATAAGCTTGCTTTAAATTTAAATTTGAATGAAGTTTATAAAATAATTGCTCAAACGGCTTATTATTTGCAAAAAGCACAAATTGAAGTTATTTTACCGGAAGAATTGACTAATATTATTATTCCAAGAGCTTCTATTAATGCAAAAGTTAAGGCTGCAAGATCAGATGATTTAATGAACATCTTTAATACTGTTTCAAGTAGTGCTATTTCATTAGATGATATTTTAGAATTTTCTTATGAGGTATCTTTGGGAGATGAAAAGATATCTTTAGAAGAGTTTAATAAATTAGTTAGTGAAAGTGATGGTTTAATTCAGTATAACGGAAAGTATATTTTAGTTGATAAGGCTGAAGGTTTAAAGCTTGTTGACCAAATAAAAAATGCAAACCATAAGAAAATGACAAGATTAGAGTTGATTCATGCTTCTATGTCTGGTCAACTTCAAAATTATGACTTTAATTATGATGAAGCTTATGCAAATGTTATTAAAGATTTTGCAAAACCTGTTGAAGTAACTCAACCTGAAGGATTAAAAGGTGAATTGCGTGCTTATCAACAGACAGGTTTAAAGTGGCTTTGGACTAATGTTTCAAAAGGTTTTGGCTGTTGTATGGCAGATGATATGGGGCTTGGTAAAACTATTCAAGTTATAAGTTTGATTTTAAAATTAAAAGAAGAAAACAAACTTAAGAATCCTGTTTTAGTAATTTGTCCAACTACTTTGATGGGTAATTGGATGAAAGAGTTGCAATTATTTGCTCCGGATTTAAAAACAGAAACTTATCACGGCTTAGATAGAAAACTTAATCTTAAGTGTGATGTTATTTTGACTACATATGCAATAATGAGAATTGATGTAGAAGAAATGAAAAAGAATTCTTGGGGGATGATTGTTGTTGATGAAGCTCAAAATATTAAAAATCCCGATACTGCACAGACTCTTGCAATTAAAGCTTTAAAATCTGATGTAAAAATAGCAATGACAGGTACTCCTGTTGAAAATAGATTAACTGAGTTGTGGAGTATTTTTGATTTTATTAATAAAGGTTATTTAGGTTCTTTGAAAGAATTTCAGAAAAGTTATGCAGTTCCTATAGAAAGATTTAAAGAAAAATCTAGAGCTTCAAAATTAAAATTATCAGTTTCACCTTTTGTTTTGAGAAGATTAAAAACTGATAAACATGTTATTTCTGATTTACCAGAAAAAATGGTTATGAATGATTATTGTTATCTTGCTAAATCTCAAGCTATTTTATATGAAAAAACGCTTAATGAAATGATGGAAAAGATTAGCGGATTTACAGGGGTAAATAGAAGAGGTAATATTTTTAAACTTATTACTGCACTAAAGCAGATTTGTAATCATCCGTATCAGTTTTTAAAAACTGGAGAAATGACAAAAGAACTTTCTGGAAAGGCTGAAAAGTGTGTTTCTTTAGTACAGAGCATTATTGATAACAATGAAAAATCTCTTATTTTTACTCAATACAAAGAAATGGGAGATTTATTAGTTAAAATTTTAGCTGATGAATGTGGTTCTGAACCTTCATTCTTTCATGGTTCATTAACCGTACCTCAAAGAGAGAAATTGATTGAAGATTTTCAAAATAATGATGATAGAAAGGTTATGATACTTTCTTTGAAAGCCGGAGGGACAGGTTTAAACTTAACTAGTGCGACGAATGTTATTCATTATGATTTGTGGTGGAATCCGGCAGTAGAAGAGCAAGCTACGGATAGAACATATCGTATAGGTCAAGATAAGAATGTTATGGTTCATAGACTGATTACTTTAGGTACTTTTGAAGAAAAAATTGATGAAATGTTGAAATCTAAAAAAGAGCTTGCTGATTTGGCAGTTTATGAAGGAGAAAAAATTATTACAGAACTTTCAGATCAAGAAATTTACGATATTTTTTCTTTGTCAGCAGGTTAGTATGAAAGGTTTTTATGGCGTTATTATCTTCTAATCAAATTCTAAAATTATTGCCTTCATTATTTGATTTAAATTTAATATCAAATGATATTGGGGTTAGTATTTTTAGAAAATTAGAAAAAATATTTATTTTTGATCAAGGTTTTGTATATTTTGCTAATCCTGATAGTTTGCAACTTAAATATTTATATAAAAATAATTTAGATTTAAAAATTGATGATGTTTTTAATATATCAGATAAAGTGAAAGATTTTGTTTTTAAGAGTAGTGGTGATTGCAAATCTTTAAATGATGATTTGATAAAATCATTAAAGCTTGGTAGTATTGATTGTTCTTCTTTTTTGATATCTAAAATAATGATAAAATCTACAGTATTTGGAATGTTAGTTTTAGCTAAGAAGGAAGAAAATTTTTATACAAAAGATGATTTAGAAATTTTAAATGCTGTTTCGTCTGTAATTTCATATGTTATAAAAGATTTAGAGTTATCTAATGTTTTTAAATTACAATTAAAAGCTCTAAAAGATGGGATTATTGAAAAAAATCAAGCATATAAGACTATTAAAGAACAAAATGAGAAAATATTAGAGGCTGATAAAATTAAAAATGAATTCTTAGCTAATATCTCTCATGAACTCCGTACTCCATTAAATTCTATTTTGGGTTTTGCAGATATTTTGGGTGCAAAATTATATGGTAATTTAAATTATAAACAGGAAGAATATATTAATGACATAAAAGTTTCAGGTACTCATTTATTAGGTATGATAAATGAAATTCTTGATATGTCTAAAATAGAAGCTAATGCTATGAAAATAGTAAAAAGTACATTTTGGATATCTAGAGCAATCGATGAAGCTTGTAATATTTTACAGCCTTTAGCTCAAAAGAAGAATATTATTATAAATAAGGCTATGCAATCTGATTTTGAAATTTTTGCTGATTATACAAAAATTCAACAGATAATTTATAATTTGATGAGTAATGCAATAAAGTATTCGCCTGCAAATGATGAAGTTGAAATTGCTGTAATTTGTGATGATAAGAGTTATAAAATTGCTGTTCATGATAATGGGGTTGGTATAGACAAAAAATATCACGGTAAGATTTTTGCTAAATTTGTTCAATTAGATTCTGCTTATACGAAAAAAGAAAGTTCTACAGGTTTGGGATTAACAATTACAAAAGAATTAGTTGAACTTCATGGGGGCAATATATCTTTGATAAGTGAAGTAAATAATGGTTCAACATTTATTGTTGAGATTCCTTTTTAACAAGGTCGCTATTAAAGTAGCCAACAATATATTTGAATGTATTAAGAGCGGTATCAATATTCATAGTTCTAGGAGTGTTACTTCTTTTTTCTTTAACTGTAATAGTATTATTTTTTAAATCAACATTTTCAAGAATATATACATGCCAAGTTCTTCCATCAAGCATTTTAGGCCCTGTACCTATAACGAAACTATGTTGTTTTTCTTTATCCATTCTTTCAAAAAGTTCCATTACTTGTTTTTTGTAACGAGTTAGATCAAAATTTAAATCTTGTTCTGCAATTATAGTAGGTTTTATTCCTGTTAAAACTTCCATAAAGTGAGAAGGTGAATTTTTTTCAAATGAATAGTCGTTGAAAGTGTCTGCAAGTTTACAAAGCCAAGGTTTTGACTTATGTTTATTTTCGTACATGTCAACAGTAATATCCATACTTCTTATAATTTCATTAGGTTGGTTTTTGTACAACTTTTCATAACCATCTATAACCGCGTTTGTAGGAATTGTGTATTTTTCTTTTTGTCCGTTTTTACTATATAAATAACAGTTTATTAGTTTTGGATTGTTATCATCATATTGAATCTGTTCTTTTAAAATATTTCTTCCGTTATTTGTATGGGATAGTGTTTCTAGAGTTGTCATTAGATAACAATCACTGAAATATTGTTTAGAATGTTTGAAATTATCAATATCTTTATCAGATATTGAAGCTCTAAAATTTAAATTAAAACTATTCATACAACTCCACATATATATATTAAATCTAAAACATATTTATTATTGATAAATTATTTCAAAAATGTTACAATTATTAAGTATTATAAAGGAAAGTTAAAAATGACTAAGATATTGATCGGTTCAGATCACGGTGGTTACAAATTAAAAAATGAAATAATAAAACATCTGAAATCTATGGATATAGAAGTAGAGGATTTTGGTTGTTATTCAGAAGAAAGTTGTGACTATCCTGAGATAGCTAAAAGTGTAGCAGAGGCAGTTTTAGAAACAAATGGCAGAGGTATTTTAGTTTGCGGAACTGGAATTGGGATGTCACTTGTAGCAAATAGATATAAAGGTATAAGAGCTTCTCATTGCACTGATACTTTTACTGCTAGAATGACTAGGATGCACAATGATTCTAATATCTTATGTTTAGGAGAAAGAATTACAGGTGTCGGTTTGGCGTTAGATATTGTTGATATTTGGTTAAAGACTGATTTTGAAGGCGGACGACACTTAAGAAGAATAAATATGTATTAGTTGGAGTTATAAATGGAAAAAGAAGGGTTGAGTTCATATAAATTCGCTTGTGCGATAGCTAGATTTTTGGATGATAAGATAGCAAAAGATTTGTCAATATTAAATATTAGTAATGTTTCATCTTTTGCGGATTATTTTGTAATATGTTCAGCTCAAACAAATACACAAGTAAAGGCATTGACAGAGAATCTTGCAGATAAAGTAAAGTCTACGTTTTCGAGATTGCCATTAGGACGAGAAAATGATATAAAAAATCGTTGGAATTTAATAGATTATGGTGATGTAGTAGTTCATATATTGCATCAGGATGAAAGAGAAGCTTATGCTATAGAAAAATTTTGGAATCATGCTTTTAGTATTCCAAGAGAGACTTGGTTAGAAGAGTCAAAAGAGTATTCAGAATATAATAATATTGAAAGATAAGATAATGGATAAAAAAGAATTAAATAAAGCAATAGAAAAGACAGTTTTAAAAATGGCGTTGGAACCTAAAAATACTGAGCATTATCATGAATTAGCGAAATATTATGCTATGGATAATCAATATGAGAAAGTTATTTCTGTATATGAAAGTCTTTTAGAAATTGAGCCCAAAGATTTGCAAACTCTTTTGAATTTAGGAAGTATTTGGTTTTATTCTAAAGAATATAAAAAAGCTTTAAAATATTTTAACCAAGCAATGATTGTTAATCCAAGTAATTATCTAGTTTATTATAATATGGCAAATACCTATGCGGAGTTAAGAAATTTCTCTAAGGCATTACATTATTATAATAGAACATTAGATTTTAATTCTCAGAATCCGGAAGTATATAATGCTATAGCTCTTTTATATCATGATTTTGAAGATTACGTAGAATCGAGAGCTTATTATGAAAAGGCACTTTCTTTAGACCCAGAAAATTTAACTGCATTAGTTGATTTGGGTAATGTATGTTTTAAATTATATGATTATGAAAAGGCTTTGGAATATTATTATAAAGTTTTTGATTTGGCTCCTGATAATAAAACAGTAGCTTTGTGTATAGCAAATACATTGGCTGTTAATAAGGATAAAGAAAAGTGTTATAAATATTTTGAAAAAGCTTTAGAATTACCAGGGGATAATTATAAAGCATATATTTGTTATGCGATTGCAAAATCCGATTTTAAAGATTATGAAGATGCAATTGAGCTTTATAAAAAAGCAATTAAGATAAATCCAAAAGAAGCTAATGCGTATATATTAACAGGTAATTTATATTCAAATATAAAGAAATACAAGGAAGCTGAAACTCAGTACAAAGAAGCTTTAAAGATAAATAAATTAGATCCAAGTATTTATGTCTTGATAGCTAATGTTTATTTTATGAATAATGAGGTAGAGCGTTCTATATATTCATATAGAGCAGCTGTAAATATGCGTCCAGAAAATGATGAATATAAATTAGTATTTATTCAAGTTTTAGAAGATTTTGTAGAAGAATATAGAAAAGGAGATGTAATTGCGTCCTTCTAATGAAATATATCCAATAGAAAGAATTATATCTGCAGCGTCATATTTAACAGCAGGTGGAGCCGGTTTTGTGTGGCTCATAATAGCTGCTATTTTGAGAAAAAGAGTTACTCCTTTTTTGATGTACCATATTTTACAATCGATTTTTTTATCAATTTTATATTTTTTATTAGTGACTTTTGCAGAGTTGATTTTTGTAATTTTGTATAGGATACCGTTTATAAATGCGATACCTTATTTTATAAATGTTTCACTACCATTTTTGTTTAATTTATCAGTGCTTCAGGCTTTAACATCGTTAGTAATATTATATTTAGCCATCACTTCAGGAATGGGTTTATATAGTTATTTACCTTGGGTATCTGATATAATAAATACAAATACCGGTAGAAAGTAGTATTTTTAATACATTTTTACTAAATTTTTAACTTCTTTTAGTATTTGTTGTGCTTCTTTTCTAGCTTTATCAGCCCCCTGGTTAAGTATATCAATAACCAATTTAGGGTTTTGTTCGTAGTATTTTCGTTTTTCTCTGATTTCAGTCATGCGTTCATTAATTTTTGCTCCTAATTGACGTTTACAATCAGCACAACCTCTTAATCCTTTTTCGCATTCTTCTTTAACTGTATTAACTTCATTGCTAGAACCAAAAATTTTCCAATATTTAAATGCAATTTCACATTCATCAGGATGTCCGGGGTCATCTTTTCTCATTCTACTTCTGTCTGTTATAGCTGACATAACTTTTTTTGCAGTAACTTCTGCTGTGTCAGAAATTTTTATGTCATTGTTGAAAGATTTTCCCATTTTATTTCCGTCAAGTCCGCAAATTAAAGAACAGTTATTTAATTTTGGTTGAGGTTCTTTGAAAAAGTCACAATTATATACATTATTAAATCTTCTTGCAATATCTCTGGTAAGTTCTACATGTGCAACTTGATCAATACCAACAGGAACAAAGTCAGCATTGAACATTAGAATATCTGCAGTCATTAGAACTGGGTAACCCATAAGCCCGTAGTTGATTTGAGAAGCCATGCCTTCTTTTGATTTTAGAATTTTTGCCATGTCTTTGAGGGTAGGATCTCTTTCAACCCAGTTTTGTGGAGTAATCATACTTAAATAAAGATGTAATTCTGCAATTTCTGGGATTTGTGATTGAACGTAAATAGTAGATTTTTCAGGATCAACTCCGCTAGCAAGCCAGTCCATTGTAACATCAAGAATATCATTTCTTAAATTTTCAGTTTTGTCATATTTAGTGGTTAATGCATGCCAATCGGCAACAAAGAAAAAGCATTCATATTCGTTTTGTAATTTAACCCAGTTCTCAATTACTCCTAAATAATGACCTAAGTGTAATTTCCCTGTTGGACGCATTCCTGATACTATTCTTTGCATATATTAACCTTTCGTAATTTTAATAATTTTTATTTCACCAGAATCTAAGTCAGTGAAAATTGTTTTTCCATTAGTTTTAATATTATCATTTCCAAAAATTGTTTCAATATTCATATCTTTTTTTAAGTTGTTAACTTTGAATTTAATTTTATTTTGAGGATTTTTAAAATCTAAATTCCCAATTACAATAATAGATGTATTATTTAGAGTTCTTGTATAGGCAAAAACTTTGTTATTTTGGGTATTTAATGGGGCAAAAGAGCCTTTTGTTATAATATCAATATTATTGTTTCTAAAAGAGTATGCATATTTAAAATTATTTAAAATATTATCATTTTTACCATCAGGTTTTTTAGAAAAATTAAATATATCAAGTTTGCCTCTGTGTACAAAATAAGAATTGTCATCAGTTTCGGAAGACAATGCAGTAGAATTTGCCCAGTCATATAAATAGTCATCACCATTGAAAAAACCATCAATACAATAAGGATTAAATGGTAAAGTGGCGTTTAGCCAAGAAATCATGTTCGAAAAATTTTCACCATGTAGTAAAATTGGGCTAACTTCGTCATGTGTAGAAAAACTTAATATAACACTTTTTTTGTCTTTATAAGAATTTAGTAATTTTAAGTTAAATTTAATATGATTTATGAATTCGTCACTATTCCACTCTTTAAGATTGAAAAAGCTTCCGTAGTAGCCGTCAAATCCAATTTGTAAGAGCTTATCATAGGGAGTAAAAGGAGCATATTTGCTAGGAGGTTCTCTCCAAGAATCAGAAGCTTCAGCTAAAAAAAGAAATTCCGGTTGTTGAGCTCTTGTATATTTAATGATTTCATTCCAGAAGTTTGCAGGCTTGATGGTTGCTACATCAGCTCTTATACCGTCTGCACCGATTAGTAGTACAAGATCAATGAAATCTTTATGCGCTTTTATAAGATCTTGATTAAGTTTATTATTAGAACCTGTATTAAAAAGTCTGACATCTGTCCAATCAGTAGGAACAATAGAAAGTTGCTTATGATCTTTAAGGAATAATTCAGGGTGTGTTAAGAATAAGTCATAAGCTCCGCAGCTTGGTAAATCAATAATTACTCGAATATTTCTTTTATGACATTCTTTAATAAATAATTTAGCTTGTTCAATATCTGTTAATTCCGAATTTTTATCAACTAATTGAGGATTTATGTTCCAAAAATCTGCCATTGAGTATAGCGAACCTGCTGTTCCAAGAGCTTTTAATTTTCCGACAGGTGTTATTGGTAGAACATGTAAAGTGTTAATTCCCAAATTTTTTATTTCATCTAGTCGTTCAATAGCGTTTAAAAAATTTCCACTTTCTTCGTTATTATTAATGATCCCATCATTATTTAAATCTTTTGAATTAAAGTTTCTAATATTAATACAGCAAATATTAGCTTTATTATTAATGAATAATGTTCTTAGATTATTAATATAAGCAGCAGATGAAATATTGTTAATTAAAAATATTGTTAGTATAGATAAAATAATTTTCTTTTCCATATATACTCCAAAGTAATTTTATCAAATAAAAATGAATATGTTAAGATTAAAATATGAAATATTATACAAAATTAACAAAAATTGGTCATATAACAATAGTTGAGAAAGAACAGAAAATAATAAATATTATTTTAGATAAAAGAAGAATTGAGGGTTTGTATCAAGAGTCAGATTTAATAAAGCATGCTTTTATGGAATTAGACATGTATTTAAATAAAAAAAAGAATAAAATAGAACTTCCATATAGTCTAAAAGGTACAGAATTTGATTTGTTGGTTTGGGAAGAATTATTAAAAATAGAGTATGGTACTTATAAGGGTTATAAAGAAATAGCACAAGCAATAGGAAAGCCAAATAGTGTAAGAGCTGTAGGGCGAGCATGTGGAAGAAATAGGTTAGCAATTTTAATACCATGTCACAGAGTTTTGTGTTCTAATGGTAAACTTTCAGGTTATGCATATGGTGAATTAAAAAAAAGGTGGTTATTAGAGTTAGAGGGAGTTAGTCTTTAATTTGGAATACACATTTAACACAATGAGCCTTAGGTTTAAGAATGAGGTTGTCTTCTAAATCGTAGTTTTTAGCAATTCTTGTAATTAAAGGTTCGCCGCAAATAGGACATTTTAAATTAGTGGCTCTATTGAGAATTTGTTTTTTCAATTCTGAAATTGTTTCAGGAGAAACGTCATCAAAGACATAAGTTTTTTCATGTTCTTTTATTTCATTAATAGAGCATTTAAGAACTTTAGCTAATTGTTGTCTTTGAGTAACTGAAAGAAAAAGCTCTTTCCCAGAAATTAAGTCATCGAGAACGTCTAATTTAATATTAGATTTTTTTGAAAGCCCTGTAATAGAAAGGCCAGTTATTTCCATTTTTTCTTGTAAAAATTCTGCTAAACTTTTCATATATATATATATAACATGAAAAGAAGATAAAAAAGAATGTAAAAAAATGTAAAAAAAGAACTTGATTTTAAAAATTTTTCATTTTATAATGAAAGAACGCGATAAATCAAAGCGTAAAGAAAATTGATTTACACGTAGGTTTCTCGTAAGGGGATCTAAAACGCCGAAATATAAACATAGCAAACCTATGTAAAGGACATTGAAATCTATATCGTTTAAATGTAACGAAATGTAAATAGCAAAAAAAGAAGAAGTTGACAAAGAAAATTGACGATATATGATAGAGATGTTGGTAGCGGATAGCCGGTATTAAAAAGCGAAAGAGTCGCAGTTTGAGGAAGATGAAGTAATCAAATATTTTAATACAAAGCCGTTGAATTAGCCAAAAGAGTTCTAAAAAAGATAAAAATAAAAATTGAACCTTGAAAACAGAATAGCTGAAGACGAAAAACTTGTTAATTCAAAAGCGAATGATAAGACAACGTAACGAAGTTCGAGCGGTTAATCGCGAGGTTAACTAATGGACATAACTTTTCTGACAATGGA
>CASDPF010000007.1 GCA_949282215.1 uncultured bacterium
AACCTACCATTCCCCAATTTTCGTCAACGAATACATAAGCATAACTTAACATAAATGACACTACAACACTAAGCAAACTCCAAAAAGCATACATTTGTATGAATTTAATACATTTATTATTCATTGTTATTATTTAATCACCTCTAGATATATCTAATTAAATTTATAAAATTTGTCTATAGGAGGACTTGTCTTGACCTGTTCGCGTTAAACGTGCCTTCAAATTTTGCTTCAAAGAATTACATTCTTTTTGCAAAACTCCTTCGCACTCTGCTCACAGGTCGCTAAACCCGCTAGAAACGGATTTAAGCCATCGTCATGTAAAATTAAAAAGAGCGTAACAATAAGCGTTACTCTCTTTTTAATTGTCGTAGGCGGGACTTGAACCCGCACGGATCTCTCCACACGCCCCTCAAACGTGCGCGTATACCATTCCGCCACTACGACTTAATTCTATTTTCAATATTCACAGACAATATATCCGTCACGATTAATCTAGCATAAAATATTTTCTAAATCAAGAATTCAAAAAGCTCCCATTTATTTTTATATAAATGAGAGCCTTTAAACAAAACTATTTAATCTTTAATACCAATTACAAGAATCATTACTGCATAATAAATTATCCAAATTCGTAATATAATCTTCTTTTGTCATCTCATAAGTCACCGGTGTAATGGATATTTTATTATTTCTTACAGCTGCAATATCAGTATTTGCATCACTAGGTTCGTTAGTCAACTCGCCTGCCATCCAGTAATATACCTTACCTCTCGGGTCTACTCTTTTCTCATAAGTATTAGTAAACATCTTACTTCCCAATTCAGTAATTGCAATTCCCGCAATATCATCAGCATCTAATGCAGGCACATTCACATTCAAAATCGACTTTGCAGGGAATGGAAAATCTTTTAACTTTTTAAGTAAAGAATTTACGAACGCACCTGTATATATAAAGTCATCGTAATCTGCCTGCATACTTGCTAATGACACTGCAATACTAGGAATTCCCATCATTGCACCTTCCATAGCACAACTTACTGTACCTGAATATAAAATATCTGAACCTAAATTAGGGCCATGATTTATTCCTGAAATCACAATATCAGGCTGCTCTTCAAGTGATAAAATCGCATTAATGGCAATTTTCACACAATCTCCGGGGGTTCCTGTCGTCACCCAGGTCCTTTTTGCTCCCGTAATCGTTTCTAATTCCTCTACACGTAATGGTGTATGTAAGGTTAAAGAATGACCGGCCGCACTGCGTTCCCTATCGGGTGCCACGACATACACTTCATGATCCTCGGCTAAGGCTTTCGTCAATACCCTGATACCGTTTGCTGCAATTCCGTCATCGTTTGAAATTAATACTTTCATATATCTCCTTTAATAAACTGACACTCTCTTTACCTTTATACTAATATTATACCCGCTTTCCTAACAATATTTACATGTTTCTTTATGAAGTTTTGTAAATAAATATAATAATAATAGATTATATATAGCAATTTTATATACAAATGATTTTTTATATATATGTAACACGAGGAAAGCTTAAATTCGAGGAATCAAAACGAGATTTAAGCACACACACTACACTTCACACTATTTGAGGAATGAATCAAAAGTTTGTTCCAAAAGCCTCTTCGGAGGCTTTTTTTTGCTTCAAACTCTTATTCTTTATAAATTTGTTATCTATTTATTGACCGTCAAAAGAACTTCAGCAAACTTACGTCTACCGCGACGATCTTTAAATGGAATTTCCTTTTTTGTTTCTTCAGGGGCAAAATCAGACTTTTGATAATTTATCAAAAATTTCATAAATTCAGGACTGAACATTTATTCTCCTTTAAATTCACACTACCTAATCTAAAATAATAAACTACTACTTCGTATATATATAAAACCACAAAATATAAAATAATTGCGTTTTCTTTATAAAAATTTTACATATTTTAATGCCTGCTATCATTATGATATAATAACTATAATCTAAGGATATTAAGGACAAAAATGAAACAATCTTCAATAATTGATATTATATCTCCTATAATGGTAGGTCCATCAAGCTCACATACGGCAGGTGCTGTCAGATTAGGGCTTCTTGCAAGAAATGTTTACAATGCAACACCTAAGAAAGTTACATTTAAGCTATATAACTCCTACGCCCTAACAGGAAAAGGGCATGGCACCGATAAAGGGCTGCTCGCAGGACTTTTAGGACTTTCTGTTGATGATACTAGAATTAAAGATATTTTCAATCTTGATATTGCAAAAAATTTTGAATATAAATTTGAATACCTAGAAGATTTCAACAGACATCCAAATGCCGTTGATTTCATTATTGAAGGCGAACAAAACATGAAAATTTCAGGAGATTCTATAGGTGCAGGAGAAGTTGTAATTAGAAAAATTAACGATTTTTCCGTAAAGTTTACAGGGAAATATAATACGCTTTTACTTGTTTATAAAGATGTCCCTAATATGATTGCAAGAGTTACAAACTCAATACATGTTAATATCGCATCTTTACACTGCGACAGATATGCAAAAGGTGAAGAAGCCTCAATGTGCGTATGTCTGGACGGAGAGATAAATGAAAAAGTTATTGACTTTTTAGGACTAATTGAAAACGTCTATATGATTAGGTATATAAAAAAATTGGATAATTAAAAAA
Organism: uncultured bacterium; assembly: GCA_949282215.1. GTDB lineage: Bacteria > Cyanobacteriota > Vampirovibrionia > Gastranaerophilales > Gastranaerophilaceae > Scatousia. Next base: position 2,678 of record CASDPF010000007.1, read on the forward strand.
TGGAAAGAATAATTAGCACTTTTGAAGAATTAAGTACTTGCTGCAAAAAATATAATAAACAAATATGGGAGCTTGCTCAAGAAAGAGAAGCCGAACAAGCTGAAATTTCTATAAATGAATTCAGAGCCATCGTAAAAAAAAGCCTTGATGCAATGAAAGAAGCTATTAAAAACGGCTTAAACTGCAAAGAAATGTCGATAAGCGGAATGTGCGGAGACGATTGTTATAAATTACAAGAACGCTATAAAAAACAGCACGCTCTATTTGGGAGTGCTTTTGAGAGAATTACTACTTATGCATTATCAACTATTGAAGAGAACTTAAGAATGGGGAAAATCGTTGCCTGTCCAACAGCAGGCTCTTGTGCTATCGTACCATCTGTTTTAGTCGGATTCAGCGACGAACTTAATATTGATGAAAAATCTCAGATTAATGCCTTGATTACTGCAGGAGAAGTCGGTAGGATTATATCAAATAAAGTCGCACTTGCAGGAGCTGTTGCAGGCTGCCAAGCTGAATGCGGAGTAGCATCTGCTATGAGTGCTGCAGCACTCACGCAATTAAGAGGCGGCAAAATTGAAGAAATTCTTAACGCTATGGCTCTTGCTATGAAAAACCTTTTAGGACTTACTTGTGATCCTGTTTGCGGACTCGTAGAAATTCCTTGTGTAAAACGAAACCCTTTTCTTGCAATACACGCTGTTACTGCTAGTGAATTAGCACTTGCAGGTATTACATCTAAAATACCCCCCGATGAGGTAATTGACGCTCTTGAACAGACTGGGAAACTCATGTCACCAACACTGAAAGAAAGCTCCCAAGCAGGTCTTGCAAAAACAAAAACCGCTATTGAATTAGAAAAAAAGTTACTAAAATAGTTTAATTTATCATATTTGTAAACTTATGTAACAAATTTGTTTATTTTAAGCACTTTTGTGGAAAAGAAATACTTTATATATATATATGAGATATAAAGTAAAAATTTTTGAAACATAAGGAGCATTCAAATGAGCAGAGTAGATGCAATAGGATCCGGTAATTCCAGAGTCGACCAAAATGATAACAAATACAAACTATTAAGACAGCTTAGTACAATGTATAATGGCATAAAATCCGGAGAAGGATTATATGTTTACATGCGTACCCATCCTCAACCTACACAAACTTTTGATGGAAATCAAGGTTATGGAGCAATTCAATCTTAGATTTTACAAATAGAAATTTTTGATATAAAATAGTCCTTGAAACAGTGAAGGACTATTTTATGTTGTTAACAGCCGATATAGGAAATACCAGTATAACATTAGGGCTTTTTGACGAAAATGCCTTGGTTGAAGAATTTAGGCTTGCATCAGATAAAGATTTATCCCTTGAAGAGTATGAAGTACTCTTAAAATCGCTATTTAATAAATTTGTAATAGATGGGTGTATTATATCTTCTGTTGTAGAAGAATTAAACAATAAGTTTGAGGCAGCTGTAAAAAATGTATTTAAAATTACGCCGATATTTCTATCAGCAAAAATTAACACGGGTGTAAAAATAAAGATGCCTAATCTTGATGAAGTGGGAGCTGATAGAATTGCTAATGCAGCAGGTGCTTATGTTTTATACAAACATCCTGTAATAGTAGTTGATTTTGGAACTGCAACTACTTTTGATATAGTAAATCCAAACGGAGAATTTATAGGCGGAGTTATTGCACCGGGAATTAATTTACAACTTAAATCTTTAAACAAATTCACATCAAAACTACCAAGAATTGAAATTGCAAATTCTCCTTCAGCAATAGGGAATAACACTGTTGATGCTATTTTATCGGGAGTAATTCGTGGCTGTGCCAGTATGATTGACGGCTTAATTGAACAATGCGAAATCGAACTGGGTGAAAAAGCTGTTATTGTTGCTACAGGCGGCTATGCCGGTTATATAGCAGAATATTTGAAACGTCCTTTTGATTTTATAAATCCAACCCTGACGCTTGAAGGTCTTCGTCATTTATACAACATAAATCAACTTGCAAAAGTATAACTGCTTATTTACACTTTGTTTTGCCGTTATAATCAAGATCAGAGCAATGGAGATAATCCATATTTCCATGCAAAATAACCCAGCTCGTACATCTTGAGTTGTTTTTACCCGTCAGACACTGAGTTTTAAATGTATATTTATCACCTACAGGATCTATTCTATTTTTTCTTAAAATAAAAGCAAAACAATACTTACTTATTGTTCTAGTAGTTTTGTCTGAATATAATGGTTTTCCATCAGTAGTTATATAGAAATCACCGCAATTTGAATTATCATCAATACAGACAGATGGTTTTAAATAAACTCCCACTATTGAAATTCCATCCGCTAGTACAAAACCTTTTGAACCTTCTTTTGCCTGATTTTTTATTTCTTCATAAGTTATAGACTTTAAGTATGGTTCTAAAATTGATATAAACTTATTACTGGCTTCAAGTGAAGCTTCTGTATAATAACTGTTTCCATCCTCATCCGGTTCTATAACAGAATCCGACAATCCCCAATTATCAATAGTCCCATTATCCATAATCGCACGTGTATATGCTTGAGAAAATACACTATAAAATTTTTTAACTTTAGCTACAGTTTCTTGCTCTTTATATTTTTGAATAAGCATAGGCATTATCATTGCAGCTACAATTCCGATTATACCTAAAGTAATCAGCACTTCTGCTAAGGTAAAAGCACTTTTTTTATTATATCTCAATTGATATCTTAAAAATTTTTCTATATACATTATAAATTTATCCTATTAGCTATATTCAATTATAATTGAATATAATTATTTGTCAATAGAAAAATATATCAATAATTTGCGATAATATTAGTATGAACAAAAAAGATATATTTAAACAAATCGGTAAAAACATACAATCAGCAAGAAGAGAAAAGGGATATACCCAAGAAACATTTTCCGAATTAATGAATGTATCTTGGAGTTATATAGCTAAAATAGAATCAGGAATTCTAAATCTTTCCATAGGAAAAATTAAAGATATAGCAGACTATCTTCAGATAGATATAAATAAACTTTTAGAAATAAAAGATTAGATATTATAAGAAAATTGAAGAAAATTCCCCATTAAATTTTCATTCCAAACCTGCACATCCTCAGGTACATCAAGGACTGCAGGAGTAAAGTTCCAAATATGCTTTATATTAGCTTTAACCAAAAAATCAGCTGTTAGTTGAGCATATTTTCTTGGAACGGTTAATATTGCAATGTCAACATTAGATTTTCGAGATAAATTAGGAAGTTTAGCAATATCCAGTATAACTTTATGATTAACCGTACCACCAATTTTCTTTTTATCGTTATCGAATAATGCTACAATATTAAGCCCATAATTAGAAAAATTATCATATTTAGCTAACGCCATCCCCAAATTACCGGCTCCAACAATAAAAGCATTTTTTGTTTTTGCAAAACCCAGAGTAACTTCAATAGATTTTTTTAATTCTTTAACAATATAACCAACACGACTTTTACCTGAATTATTTAAGAGATTGATATCTTTACGAACTTGCGAATCATCTATTTTCAAAAGCCCTGCGATTTGTTTACTGGAAATAAATTCAATATTTTGCTCAATATAATCATCTAAAATACAATGATATAACGTCAAGCGATTTATAACTTTATCTGAAATTTTCTTATCCATATTTAGATTATATAATAAAAAAGGACGGATTTAAAATTTCCGTCCTAAAAGTATATTGTTTACTCTGTTAAAAAATATTTTTCGGGTTGCATAGAAAACTTATTATTTACCTGCACCGTAAAGAACAGCTTCAGCAGCTCTTGTAGCAGGAAGAACTGTTTGGTCATACATAATTACAGGATACATATCTGTAGGATTTGAATTACAGGATACATATCTGTAGGATTTGAAACTGTACAATCTTCGCCGCCAGCGTTCCAATTTTTACCATCGCAGTTAACAAGCTTGTTAGGGTTCTTTTCACCGTTAACGTCGATTACACCATAACAAGGAGTTGCACCTACAGTTGCATTTCCTTCTGTACAATTTGAAGCATTGGTAGGGAATGTAAATGTGATACCATCATTAAAGTATAATGTATAGTTCCCTGAAGCACCGAATTTTACATCAGTTCCATTACTTGCAGTATACTCATTACCTTCAGTTTTAACAACGTTCATACGATTGTTAAACAAGTTGTACAAAGAAGCATTGTCATCTGTCGTAGTAGTTGTTGTTTGAGACAAATCATAGTCATCAAGAGCAACATTTAATACAACAGCTTGAGACAATACAGATAGAGCTTTTTTGTAAGCTGTTTTGTATTGTGCACCATTTGTTGAGTTCATCAATGTAGGCATTGTCATTGCGGCTACAACACCAATAATACCCAAAGTAATCAATACTTCTGCCAAAGTAAAACCGAATCTTTTTGTCATAATTAAATACCTCTTTCTAATATGAATCTTTTTATTATAATCATTTATAACTATATTTATTCCCTATATCTAATTCTTTTTAACTATATGTTACAAAAAATTAATACTTTAGAGTTAATCATCAATATTTAATTATTTTTTCGTTTTTCTTCTTCCTTAATAAAATCGCATAAACCCTCAAGACGTTTATCTTCCATAGCATCAACAAGCTCTTGAATTTTAGAGAATTTACCGAGAGCAAATCCAGTTTCCGCCAACAGAACACAATCATTGCAGAGTCTATAACCTTCATATTCAATAGATCCGGCAAGGCATTTTTGCTGCCCGCAGCAATCACATTCAAAGTATTCATCAATAATATCAGGATTATCTTCGATATCATCAATTCTCATCTGTTCAACGACAGCCTGCATTTCTTCAATAATTTCTTTTTGAGTTTTCATATAACTTATCCATTCTATTTAATTAAATCTGCCATTTTTCTAACTGCTTCAGGAAGCCCAGTAAACACAGCACGAGAAACAATACTATGACCAATATTCAATTCATATAATCCCGGAATCTCGTGCATTCTATATACGTTTTCATAATTTAGCCCGTGACCTGCATTAACTCTAAGACCAAGTTCTTGAGCTAATTTAGCAGAATTTTTAAGTTTTAAAAATTCTTCTTCTTCTTTATCAGACCCAAAGGCTTCAGCATAAGCTCCCGTGTGCATTTCTATAAATTGAGCTCCGGTCTTTGCAGAAGCTTTAACCTGCTTTTCATCAGGGTCTATAAATAAACTAACAATAATACCTGCATCTAAAAGCGGTTTTATAAACTCTGAAACTTTTTCTAATTGTCCTGCAACATCAAGTCCGCCTTCAGTTGTCACTTCCTGACGTTTCTCAGGTACAAGACAAATTGAATAAGGCTTGATTTCTAAAGCTATTTTTTGAATATCTTGAGCCATTGCCATTTCAAGATTTAATTTAGTTTTAATAGTTTTTATTAAAGTATAGACATCTTCATCTTTTATATGTCGTCGATCTTCTCTAAGATGAGTGGTAATAGATGTCCCGCCACTTGCCTCACAAATATCAGCAGCTTTTATAGGGTCAGGCTCATAACCGCCTCTTGCATTTCTTAACGTCGCTATATGATCAATATTTACACCTAAAAGCATAATTACCTCTTTTCTAAAATTTCATTTTTGCAATCTTTAAAAGTGCCGTATAAGAAGGCAAAATAGTAATATTCTCCTCCTTATCAGTTGACGCGGCAGCTAATTCAATTGCTTTTTTTATAGATGATTCAACAATAATTTGATTTTGCGGAATTCCAGCATATTTTAGCCTTAATGCCATATCATTTGCTCTAATTCCTGATGTAATAACGAGTTTTTTTGCATCTTTGAGCTGCTCAAAATCACTATCCCACAACCAGGAAATATCTCTGCCATCAGCATAATTATCATTTATAGCTATTACAATATTAGAGTCTAAATCGACTGTTTTTAGCACCTCACTTGCACCTGTAGGGTTTTTAATAAGCTGAATTAAGGCCTTATGTCCCTTTATTTCACGAGTTTCAGTCCTTCCGAAAATTGATTTATAAGTATTCAAGGCATCCTGTATAGTTACATGAGATATTCCGGCTTCCATTGCTAACGCTATAGCAGCTAATGCATTATATGCATTATATAAACCCGATAAATAAATCTTAAAATTATAAACTTCACCATTATGAGAAACACTTAGCTCAGAAAAATCCGCATAGATTTTTACAGAAGCCGAATAATCGCATACCGGTCTTTTATAACCACACTTGCGGCAATAATAATGCCCTTGTTGAGCAAAAAACCTTTTGGAATACTGTAAAGGGGTACCGCAAGAACAATTAAAGACTTCGGACGGGGCATTTGACTCATGTTGATAATTACAATCATATTCAACATTTTCAAAGCCATAATAAACCGCATATTCAGATCTATTGAACGTAGAAACAAGCGGATCATCAGCATTCAATACAAGCTTTAAGTCAGGATTTTTATCAATTGCTTCTTTTATAAAACCTGCAGTTGTAGCTAATTCCCCATACCTGTCAAGCTGATCTCTGAATAAGTTTGTAACAACTAAATAATCAGACTTTATATAATCATAAAGCTTCCTTAAATAAGCTTCATCAGACTCTATCACCGCATAATCAAAAGATTTGAAAGGAAACAACTCTAGTGCAAAAACATTCGCAACACCTGTGAGCATATTCGCCCCTTTTAAATTATGAATAACAGAATAGCCGTCAGTCTCAATAATATGAGATATCAAGCCAGACGTTGTTGTCTTTCCGTTTGTACCGGTAATTGTAACAATATCATTTTTTATGTAACCAGGACAATTTACTAAAAATTCAGGATAAAATTTAAGGACCATTTTACCGGCAAAAGAAGTACCTGAAGACTTTGTAAAAAGTCTAATTCCATAATATGAAGCTCTTGCTAATAAAAGCGACAAATAAAATTTTAAAGGTTTAACCATAAATAGTCCTTTGGGCGTATTCCAAATCTCTCTTTATTAATTTATACTTCAAATATAATACAAAAGTGTAAAAAATAAAATGTATTTATTTATCGCAACAATCTTTATAGCAGAGCTTATAATAGCCTCAACAATAATTTCAAAAATTGTTCAGGCAGACAAATGGGTCTGCAAATTTAACGAAAAAGTTTCTCTATGTCAACCGGATATTCATAAATATGCTCTGTTTATAAAAGATACTGTAAGTTGTGCTAAAGAACTTGTAGAAACTGTGAGAACAGTTATTAAGAAAAAACAGGAAGAATTCAGACTAAGAGTAATTAAGACATTAATAATTTATACTTTATTATTAGTTATGAAAAGCAGATTTAAAAAACTTGCGACATTCTGTCAGTATCTGGTATTTGCAAAAGACTACTGGGACGGGCTTTTAGTCTAATTTGCTTGTAAAATTTCAAAAATATGTTATAATAAAACTCACAAAACGAAAGTCGAGGTTAGTTATGAGTAAAAATAAAGCATTTGCTTTTGGTATGGGACTATTAGCCGGTGTTGTAGGCGGTATAATTGCTGGAGTTCTTTATGCTCCAAAATCAGGTGAAGAATCTAGAAAAGAACTTAAAGAAACTGCTTGTGAATTATACGAAAAACATTCTCCTGAAATTAAAGAAGCTAAAAAGCAAGCACTGGAAAATATTGACTTAATGAAATATAAGCTGGAAAGACAATTGAGAAAGTTTAATAACATGGTAAAATCTAAAAAAATGCAGAAAGCCAAAGAACTTGAGACTTCTGACGAAAGTTTTGATTACTAAAAAATAAATGGGGAAATTACTATGGACTATACTTCTCAAATAGCATTGAATCAAGGGTTGACATTCCTTGCTTGGGCGACCGGTATTGTCGTTGTTATAGTAGGCGGTTTCTTAGTTAAATTATTGTATGATTTAATTAAATTATCCAAAAATTTAAATGAGACAACAACTATAATTAATACTGAATTAAAACCAACAATAAAAGAATTAAGTGATACCCTGCATTCAATTAATTCAATAGTTAAAAATACAGACCAAGGCTTTGATAATGTAAAAAGTGCAGTAGAAAAAGTCTTAGGTAAAACCAAAATCGTATCAGAATCTATCATCGGAGGGATGATAAAAGGGTTTACAACTGTATTTAAAATGATTACAAAAAAATAGTAGTTTTCGGCAATGAAAAAATATTACTACTATTATAAAAATAAAAATGAAAGAAAAGGAGCGTAATAACTATGTCAGTAGGAAAATTTTTAGCAGGCTTTGTTGTAGGCGGAGCAATTGGAGCTATTGCAGGTATTTTATTAGCACCAAAGTCAGGTGAAGAAACAAGAGCTTTGATTGCAGACACAGCAAAAGATATGACTCAAAGAGCAAACGAAACCGTTAAAGAAATTCAATCAAAAGCCGATGACGCAGTTTCAGAAATGCAGAAAAAAGGCGAAGAATTGAAAGAAAAACTTCAAAATGTGATTAATCAGCAAAAAGAAGGTAAAGAAGCTCAAGCCGCTGAATAATCAATTAAATTAATTAAAAAAATACCGGAAATTAATTTCCGGTATTTTTTATTTGCAAGTATGCTTCCCATCCCAACTCAAATCATTACAATGCAGATAATCCATATTCTCATTAAATATTACCCATGCAGCACAGCCATAACCTGTTGAATTAATATTACAACTTGAAAAAGATAAAATATCATTGTCAGCCTTTGTACCTGCAGGAATAATCCCCTTTTTTGTTACATGAAAAGCAAAAAAGTCATGTCCATATTGGTTAGGAGATTTACCACCATTTATGTCTATGTAAAGACGACCACAAACATTTTTTAATTGAGGAGTTTCTCCTATATTTGAAGAACAATCAGGACTTCTGACTACAAAGACAATAACAGCACCATCACTTAAAATCATCTTTGAGTAAGCCTGATTATTATTAAAATCAGTATTATTAGATTGACCATTTAAATTTTTATACATATCTGATTTCAAACATCCGGCCTTTGCTCCACAAAATTTTATAACTTTCATATATTTAGCAAAAACTTTTGCTAAATTTTCAGCTCCAACAGAGTTTCCATTTGCCACTAAATTCCATAAATCAGGAGTACCTTTATCTTCAACTGCTAGCATAAATGCCTGCGAAGCAATTGTATATATTTTTTTAACTTTTGCCACTGTAACTTTTTCCTGATGTTTTTGTACTAACGTCGGTAAAGTCATTGCCGCTACAATTCCAATAATGCCTAAAGTAATCAGCACTTCAGCCAGAGTAAAAGCATTTCTTTTCGTCATAAATAAATCCTCCATTTATATATCTCTACTATTACATTTTTTGCAGCACAAAATACCGTGTCTTTTGGCACGGCTTACTTTTCAGCTCTTTGCTCAATCGGAGGGCTAAGTCGGAAATGCTTGACTCAACTGCTAGTTGGCAGCCCCCCCCCCCGAAATCCTATCTATTAGCGGTTTTAGCATACTAATCTCCTTATATTACTGACCTAAAGCATTTCTTAAAGCTCTTTCCAAAACTTCCACTTTTGCTTCCAAAACTTTCACCTTAGAACTGCTGGTATCTGATTTTACATCTCTGCGTTCCAATTCTCTTTTATAAGCTGCAATTTTATCCAGTTCTGCAAAATAAAAAGGAAGAGTTAAAGCAATACCTGCAAAAAGTCCTGCAAGCATAATACATATTGTATAAAAAGCTATATTCAAAGTCTTTGTTGAATGATATACCATATTGGCAGCAGCATCAAAACGAGGCCCCCATACTTGAATAGTTACAGAATCTCTGCAATTTAAGATAACAATAAACATCACTCCAAGTATTGCTAAATATGCCATTATCTGCATTAATTTTCTCATTTTTTTTGCCCCTCGTAATATTTTAAAACCTTTTTAATTTTCTCATCAGGTTCTATAGATAATTCTATTATCTCATTAGAAAACGGTTTTGTAAACCTCAAATAAAAAGATTGTAATACTTGCTCTTGAGTATTAACTTTTCCCTTCCCTGCGCCATAGAGAGAATCATTATATACGGGATGTTTCATATAACTCGTATGAACTCTTATCTGGTGAGTTCTTCCAGTAATTAATGTTAATTCAACATAAGTCGCGTCAGAATATCTTTTTAAGACATTTAATAAAGTAATACTTTCTTTTCCATCTTCTCTTACCATCATTTTGTGAGGCTGATTTGGATTTCTGCCGATAGGAAGCTCTATTTTATCTTCATCTTTCGGATAATTACCTTTTAATATTGCTCGATATTTTTTGATTACAGTGTGATTTTTAATTTGCTCGGCAAGAAAATTATGAGCCTCATTATTTTTAGCAATCATTAACAGACCTGATGTATTTCTATCCAGACGATGCAAAATTCCTCTTCTGAATTCTCCGTTTACATCAGAAAGATTATCCCCGAATTTATATAATAGAGCATTAACCAATGTATCATTTAGCTCAAGTGATGTCGGATGAGTTAACATTCCTGAAGGCTTATTAACGACTGCCATATTTTCATCCTCATAAACTATTTCAATAGGTATATTCTGAGCTTCAGGCTTTATTTCTTTTGCTTCGGGAATTGTTATTGAAATTTTATCATTTTCTTTTAACTGATAAGATGATTTCTTGAGGACATCATTAACCTTAACATCACCATTTTTTATAAAAGTTTGAATTTTAGAACGGGAATAATCTTTTAATATTCCTGTTAAAAAACTGTCAAGCCGCTGAAATTCGTCATTTTCGTCTGCAAAAATAATCATATCATCTGGTTTTCTTTATTAAAATTAATATTATCAGTGCAATTACACCTATATTAATAAATATATCAGAAATATTAAAAACAGGGAAATCAATAAATTTTAACTCAAAAAAGTCTCTTACATAACCTAATACAATTCGTTCATGCAAATTTCCTGCAATACCTGCTGTAAGCAATGAAGTAAAAAATATAGACTTCATAGAAATTGACTTCAAATGCTTAATTACATACCCAAAAATAATCACAAGAGCAACAACTGAAATTATTATAAGGAATTCTCTTGAATCACGCAAAATACTAAACGCCGCACCTGTATTCTTCACATAATTTAATGCAATTATATTACTTGAAAAAGCATACCCTCTAGTAATATTTTTTACCAATAAATCAGAAAGGTAAAGATCTGATATTAAGAAAAATACAAAACATACAATTAAATAAAGAAATTTACTTATCTTGTTCGACATCTAATTCCTCGATATTCACAAAATTATTTTTAGGCACAACATTAACTCTTGTAATTATAAAAGCAAGTCCGTTCATATAAACTTTCACAGTTTCATCACTAACTTTTTCAGATTTCGTAATCCCGACAGACGCCACAGCATACTCATTTATATTATCTGTATTGGAAACAAAAACTCTCTCAAGAATTTGCTCCTCCGGCAACTGTTTAAAAACTTCCTCATCTTTCTTTACCGGCTGTACAATTCGTTCTTTATTTATAGATGCAATTACAATCTGATCTTTTGGCAAATCTACTCTTAATTCAGCAGTATATTCTTCCCCTGCTCCGATTAAAGACGGGGCATTAAGTTCCATTTTCACAAATCTCGCATCACCATACTTTAAGGTTGATTGCTCTTCCAATACATGCTCAGCTGAAATTAGCCATTTTTGATTTATTCTTTTTAGATAATATACGCAAGTGGCTGTTGAATTTAATTCACCATGTGCAGCAATAAGTTCCGAATCCTCATCATCAGTTGCTACAGCTGCCTCACTGGTTTCGACAACAGCATAATCTCCGTTTATTTTTATATTTTTAATTTCAGTTTTATAAGTTATATCAGGATATGAATCCCATGTATCTTGAATAAGTTTGAAATATACTTTCTTACTGTATCCGTCATTATCCATATAATTATCTGCATATAAACTTGCAAGTTTTTTTAAATCATATTCATTTGTATATTTAGTTTGCAAATCAAATAAAGCTTTTATTTCCTTAATAGCATTCTTTTCAAGCTTATTATTTTCTATTCTTAACTTAAAATCGGCAATAGGTCCTGCAAATGAGGGTTCTGCGTAACCAACAAGCAATGCCATAAATATAACTAAAGATAATACAACTTTTTTCATAATAAGATTATACATAAAAATCTTGAAAAGACTAATAGTACAAATATAGGATATTAAAAAAGACAGCTAAAATAGCTGTCTTTTTTAATTATTTACATTTATTATTTCCATTCCAGGATAATTGTTCCGGACACTTCAAATAATCAAGATTTTCTTTATATATAACCCAAGCAGTGCAACCATAACCATCACTACCCGAAGCCTTACAGTCTTCCTCAAATGTTCTTGAGCCAATATCTCCTCCCATAGGTACAATCTTATTCTGATATACAAAGAAATAAAAAACATCCTTTCCTACTGTATTAGGTTTCTTATCTACACCATTAATATCAACAGCGAAATCCCCGCAGGAAATAGTTTGGGTACAATCTATCCTACTAAACCAACCTCCAATAAATATCGTACCATCTGCAAGTTTAATCTGAGTAGTTGAATGTTTACCTTCCCGAAGAGCACCCGATAATTCATACTGTTCAGGAATTAAGCAATTATTACCTCTGTCATGACAAACTGAAATAGTTTTCATATAAGGAATTAATTTTGACCAAAATAACTCACTGTTATCGTAGACGATATCATCATGAAAACCGTTTTCATCTCTGTCAGAATTATTGATATTCCCTTCAAACCCCCAATTGTTTATTTCTCCGTTTTCATTTCGAGCCATCAGATAGGCCTGACTAATCGTACTGTAGGCTTTCTTTAACTTGTTCACCGTAATTTTATCCTGATGTTTTTGTACAAGAGCAGGCAGTGTCATTGCAGCAACTATTCCGATTATTCCTAAAGTAACAAGTACTTCAGCTAACGTAAAAGCTTTTTTCTTTCTCATATATCCTCCGATTAAATACCATCTTTTATTTTATAAATTTTTGTAACAGAAACCACCGTGTCAAATGGCACGGCTTGCATCTTAACTTCTTGAGACTTTAATCGGAGATTAGGGTCAAAAAAGCTTGATATACCTTTTAGTAGGTAGCCCCCCCCCCCGAAATCAAAGATATGCAAAGATTTTTCATCATTTTGACCTCCATTTTATATGATATATTTTATCATATTTCTTTCTTAATATCAACATCAAAACAAAGAAAAACAGCCTACGGATAAGGCTGACTTTCTTTGTTTATTTAATGTGTGCCAAATTTCTAATGCTGTTTATAAACGTTTCTTGTGTAATTTTCTATATATGGGGTATCTATTTCAAAAACATGAACTCTAGCTGGTCCCAAATCGACTCTTAATTCACCATCAACAGCTTGGAAAATACTTTCTTTACCATAAGATGGCAACAAGTTATTGAGTTTTTGAGAAGCTTTTAATGTCGGAATTTTTACTTTACAGGCGATACCTCTATTAACATTTTTGTTCGCCAAAACGAGCAATGTGCGACCATTATAATGTCTTGCATAGGCGATGATTTGGTCATTCTTATCGTCAACTTTTTCCAATTCAATAAACGTTCCCTCAGGCCCTACAATATCAGCATAATCTTTTCTCAGCTGGTTAGCATCCTGTAAGAATGTCCTTATGGATTCATCATCACCGCCAGGTTTTCTTGAAGCATTGAAAATATCCAAACGTCCTCTATGTACAGTCATTTCATGACTGTCTGTCTGGGTTTCTGGGTTATACTTATCCCCATAAGGATACAAATAATAATCTCCGTTTTGGAATCCATCAACTTGATACATATTCAACATAGGCATTGTAGCCTGCAAACCAGCTGTCATTTTACAATAATCAGCACCGCCATGAAACATTGGAGAAATATCGTCATGAGTTGCAAATGAACCTATTAACGATTTACCTCTATCTAATCTGTAAGACATGTCAAGGTTTTCTTTTATATAATCCATAAATGTAGTCGCATTGGCCCATTCATGGAAAATATGGTACTGCCCGTATATCGCATCAAATCCTGCTCTTAAAGAATCTTCAGGTCTGTCGTAAGGCATATTTGCCTGAGGAGAAGCATCCTCATAAGTGTAGGTTTCAGCAAGCCAAGCAAATTCAGGATCTCGCATTCTTGAATAAGGAATGATAATATCCCAAAATTCAACAGGTTTAGCTCTGGCTACATCGGCTCTTATACCGTCTACACCTAAATCAATACACATATCTACAAATTGTTTGTGTAATTCAAGCAGTTTTGGATTAAGAGTTCTTTTGCCCTCATCCTCCCAAGGCTGGAACATTCTGATATCATTCCAACCTTGCGGAGTCTTTGCTAATCCGTCAGGTTCCACCGCCATCCATTCAGGATGATTTAAAAACATTTCATAAGACGCACAACTTGGTAAATCTAACATTACTTTGATGTTACGTTTATGACATTCATCTATAAATTTTTTAAATTGATCTTTAACAGTCCCCGGAGATGAAGGATCGTACAATTTTGGATCTATTTCCAATAAATCTTTTGGTGAATACACAGAACCTGCTGTACCCATAGCTTTTACTTTACCCGGAGTACTAATCGGTAAAAGGTGAAGTGTATTAAAACCGTCTTCCTTTACTTCATCCAATCTGTCTATAGCATTTATAAATGTACCGCCCTGCTCATTTCCGTCAATATATGCATTTTTGTTGGTATCTTTTGCATTAAATGTTCTTGGAATAATTGCTAACATATTTACTTGATTATGTCTGAACATACTGCGTAAATCATTTCTGTAAATTATTTTTTTTGCAGGTTCGCTTGATTTAACAGCATTAACATTTTCTATATTCTGCTTTATAATTGGCTTGTTTTTCATCGCCATATTCTGCATATATAAAGACAGCAAATTTACCTTTGAAACAGGAGCCTCTGAACTTGACTGCTCTTGAAACTTTGATGAATTAGCCTGAGGCATCATCACAGGTTTATTTATATATTGATTTAATAAACTAGTAGACTGTATCATATTTTAACCTCTTTGCCCATTTTCCGGCAGTTTCAATCTTCCAAAGAAGAACTGAGACAGGAGTGTAACACCTAATAATGCACCCCCAATAGTTCCAAAGACTTTCAACCATTTACTTGTATTAAACTTTCTTGCTCCGACTTTTGAGAATAACTCATCAGGGGACATACCTAAAAGAAGAAATTTGCGTTCTGATGTAGCTGTTGACCCTTTATTTTCAACAAAATGTTGAAGCTTAGCAAAATAATCAGTATCTCCGATTTCTTTGAATACAGCTTGTCTATATTCTTCTACACCTTTCATATTTGTATCACTGAATACGTTTTTCGTATCGTTATGAAGAGGCTCTTTGTATAAAGTATTCATAACAAGTCTAAAGAAATCCCAATCACTAGGAATATCAACTTTACCGATTTCAGGATTACTACCCAGATATTTATTTATTACTTTACCTTCTTTAATTTCAACATCACTTAAATCATCCATGTTTGGATAAGGATTTCTAAGCATATAGAATTTTGTTTCAAAATCTACCATATGACGATCTACAGCAAGTTGTTTAGCGAATTCAATAACTTCTTCTTTTATTTCTCTAGGTCGATCCTTTAGACTTTCTATAGATGACGTAGAAACTTTACGATAGAAATTCAAACTGTTAATTAGCCCTTCAAAAGTACTCTTAATACCTAAGAATCTGTCAGATACAAAGCTTTTTTGAACTAATTTCAGACAGCAATCATCAGAATGAACTAAATGTCCATCTCTATTTATTTCAGGGCCTGTTAAATGCTGTGCAACATTTTCAAAACTAAAAGATTTACCATTTTGCTTAATATTTCTAAGCTCTTTAGAGGCACCATCAAAAGCATTATCTGTTTCTCTTATATAATCATTCGGAACATCAGTAGCTTTTACAGTATCATTTAAACTATTTACTTTTTCACAAATAGCTTTTAATACTCGTCTATATTCTTCGTCATTTGATGAAATTTTTTCCATTTTATCTCTGAGCAGAGCAGTCATTAACTCTCTATCCATACGGGTATTTTTAATTTCATCCGGAGTAAACTTAAAGATTTCTAACAAACTGTCAGCAACATCATTCCAATAGTTTGCAAGACCAGTTTCCGGTGCTGATGCATATTTGATATATGCATATTTATCAAGCACATCAGTTTTAGCCTTCAAATCAGTCATAACTTTCGCTACATTTCTTATAACGGCTTGAGCATTTGCATCAAGTCTGGCTGCAGGAGTAGATGCTATTACTTTTGAAATAGGAGCTTCTTCAAACTTCGCACCAACCAAGCTATTCAAAATTATAGGCTTTTCTATCTCATTACGAATTGGAATAGACGGATTTCCATTGTTATATTCTTCAATATTACGTCTTACAATTAAAGATATATCATCGAGCAAGTCTTGAGTTTCCAATTTAGTAAAATTTTTACCGGCATAAGCATTGCTTTCAAACAATTGTGTCAATTGATCCATACTTGGGACAACTGCATCTATTATTTTTTGATTAAGTTCGGCATTCTGCAATGCTTTGCGTGAATTTTCGATAATTGATTGGGCTGAGGTTGATGAAAGTGTATATTTTTCAACACCATCTATTTTTAGATTTTTATGCAAATCAGCTTCCATTGCTTCAGTAGCTAATGCATCAAATCCATCCGTTAAATTTCTTGCAATATTCTTTATTAAATCGTCCTTAAGAGGCTGATCTTTATTTAATTCAATAATACTTTCTATATTATTAATAATCTTATCACTTCGCATTTTATTAACAGATTCAGGGATATGATTTAATAAATAATCAGCTTTTTTCATCTGTAAATTATTTAAATACTTATTAACATAAGGCTCTGATACACTACATATAAGAGCACTCATAACAGGAGTTGCAAACCCTGCTGTTAACATCCACAAAGTATTATTTTGGACTGCAATTTTTCTCATTTTTTCTTGAATAAAATCACGACGATTTTCAATATTTCTAGGAACATTTAATCTATCACCGATTTTATTAATTTCTTTATCTGAATATAAATCCCAAGGTATAAATTGCGGATCCTGATAGAAATTTTTCTTACGGCCAAAACTATCTTCATATTTCTGAGAAATATTCACGCCGTGAATTAACTGAGCTGGCCATTGAATAGCGACCTTTGGCCATATAGCCATAGAAGCAAGAAATGAACCTAACCCTATAAATTCCATGGCTTTAGTCTTAGGTGTCTGTTTTAACGTTGCCAAAAATGCTGCCAAACTCAACCCCCCAACCGTTAATCCCATATCATTGAGCTTACCCAATTGGTGGTCATTTGCTTTACCCGTATACCCGTCTTTTAAAGCTTTAATATCATAAGCAAAATCTTTAACTAATACTGCCGGCATATCTGTAATTCTATTTTTTACAAGATGTCCGCGTCCCGGTAATGGTTTTATAAATGTACGATTTGCCAATTCTCTGTTTATATCAAAATTTGGTTTAGCTCTTTTTACATTAACTATTTCAACATCCTGAGAATTCGCTTTTGGTTGCGGATTGCGGTTATAATTTTGTATGTATGAATTTATCATATTTACCATATTAGTTCACCACATACTTTCTTGACTTTTCAATTACATCCGCAGAATCTAATTTTGACGGTTTATTTGAACTTGTCATTACATTAGCTACACCAACAATTGTACCTAATACAGCCGCACCTAAAAGTGCTTTCCCTGCATATTTATTCATACAGTTTTTGTCACCTTTATAAAAATCTTTTATACTTTCACCAAGAGTCTTAACAAACGTTACGGCAGACTTAGTAAACTTTTTACCTTGCCAGAATTTCAAAGTTGCTACATTAAAGAATTTATCCCAACATTCTTGCATAGCAATACCTACACCTGTTGCAGCCCATAAATAGGAAACTATATTTTTCGCAGTAGCGGATTTTATAATAATTTCTCTTATTCTAGGTTTAGCCTCCTGATCAGAATCATTCAAATTATTTCCAAGTCCAAGCTTTTTCGCAATTTTATCATAAGGCTCATTACGAGTTTTAGCATTATCATCAGGACCATACATCAAATCCCATCTAACAAACTCGGTACTTTCAGGAACTTTATGATACTCAATACTTGTAATATCGGTATCATTAACACTTTCAGGCAACTCATATTGGACTTTCGCATAAGGCTGTTCTGTATCTACACCAGTCATCCATTTTACAGGCTGGGTAATTAATAATTTAGACAGACTTTTGGCAACTGCGTAGAATACAACTCCTAAAGCCAAACGACGTCCAAGTGAAGATGCAGCTTTTTTATCAAAAGGACTAAATGGCTTATTATAATTGAATATTGCCATTAACATACCGCTACCTACTAAATATGGAACCATGCCCATTGTTAAAAATTCATAGAAATTGGCATTTTTACTTCCGCTCAAGCCTTTCGCAGGATAAACCGTCATTGCATTTGTAAGCTTATCTATACCAATACGCATTCTGTTTGAAAAAGTATTTTTTAAAACAGTATCATGGGTATAAGGAAGCTTATTCTCCTCATTTTGCTCTTTAGCAGAAAAATTTAAGCTACTATTTCGATTTGTAATCGGTAAAATCATTGTTTCTCCACACGCAATAAGTCTGGTATTTTAAGACCCGTCAAAACTTTTTTTTGCCACTTAGGACTTTTTAGTTTACATTTATTTACATATATTAAAAACTAAATCCTAATAACTAAACTCTAAAAAGCAGATTATTGACATGACAATTCTACTTCAAAAAAAATTTTTTTCAAGCATTATTTATCTGTATAACGCAAAGAAAACAGCAGTAGCAACACCCATAATTATGCAATAGTAACCGAAAAATGCCAACGAGAATTTTGAAATAAATTTCATAAAATATTTTATGCAAAGATATCCTACCACACCTGAAACAGTAGTTCCGGAAAGAATCGCTGCCCAGTTATAACTCACTACCTCATGAAAATCTAATTTAACAAAAGGATAGACCATAGAAGCACCAAGAATAATCGGTATACTTAACAAAAAAGAATAACGTGCAGATGTAGTTCTATCAAGACCTGAAAATAAACCTGTTGCAATAGTCCAACCAGAACGAGAGAACCCTGGTAATGCTGCAATTCCTTGAGCTAATCCTATTAAAACCGAAGTTTTAAAATCTACCTGATTTTTACGGGCTTTAACATGCTTTGAAACATACTCACTATAAAGTAATGCAAATCCTGTTATAAAAAGGAGTCCACCAACAATAGAAGGAGAAAAAACTAACCTTTCAGCAAAATCATGTAAAGGTATTGCAACCAATATAGTAAGAAATGTACCTACAATTATATATAATCCGATTCTCGCATCATCATCAGTCCACACACGGCTTATCAAAGCATTATAAAATGCTTTGATAATTTTAATTATATCTTTTCTGAAAAAAATTAATACAGCAATCAAAGTACCCAAATGAACCATGATATCAAAAAACACCTCTTGCCCTGATTGTTCATGTATCGGGATATTTGCAAATACTTTATAAAAATTTGAGGTAAAAACTAAATGTGCGGAACTTGATATGGGCAAGAATTCACTCAAGCCCTGTACAATTCCCATTAAAATTGCCTGTATTAAATTCATATTCTCTCTCTATTAACCTAATAAACTAATCTTCTTCGTAATAACTACAGCAAGACGTCTGAGTTTCCCAGACAGAAATCTTACTTAGTTGTACGACTTTTTCTTTTAATTTGCCGTAAATAAATGCTGCAATCATTTCACTTGAAGGACTTTCACCTTTAAATTCGGGTAACTCGTTTATATCTTTATGATCAAGCATATCAAGTACTGCATTTAGTTCACGCTTAAGGACTTTATAATCAATCAAAATATTACTTTTATCAAGAGTTTCTCCTTTTACGTAAGCCTCAACCATCCAATTATGACCATGCTGATTTTCGCAAGCTCCGTCATAATTTAGTAGATGATGGGCTGCAGCAAAAAAAGCCTGTGTTTTTATTTCGTACATAAAGTCTCCTTTTAATTACGGTTCAATTTCAAAATACAATCACAAAATTCACGGACAGCACCGCATCCGCCATTTTTATCAGCTTCAAAGTTTACAACATCTTTAACTTCTTGAACGGCATCTTTTGGACAACCTGCAAGCTCAACTTTTTCCAAAATACAAATATCAGGAATATCATCTCCCATATAAGCAACTTCAGCTAATGTGAGATTATATTTTTGAAGTAATTCATCAAGTACAGCAGCCTTATCTTTAACACCTTGATATATTTCAGTAATATTAACGTCTTTGGCTCTTCTTTCAACGGCTGCGGATGTCCGACCTGTAATTATTGCAGTAATCACACCTTCTTTGCTTAATTCCGCAAGTCCATGTCCGTCTTTGGAATTAAAAGTTTTATATTCCAAACCGTTTTCGTCATAAGTGATACTTCCATCAGTCATTACACCATCAACATCGAAAGCTGCTAATTTTATACTCATTATGCTACTCCTGCTTTTAATAAATCGTGAATATGTATAACCCCTACAGGTCTATTATTTTCATCAACTACTGCCAAAGCTGTAATTGAATATTTTTCCATCAAATTCAAAGCACTTGCACCGTATGAATTAGCGGTAATTTTCTTTGGATTTGAAGTCATAACATCTTTTATTACAAGATTAGATGTATTACCGAATTTTATAAGTGTTCTTCTGATATCACCATCAGTTAAAACTCCTGTCAATTCCTTATTGGAATTCAAAATCATAGCCATACCAAGCTTATGAGCCGTAATAATTTCGATAACTTTATTAAAGCTGTCATTTTCGGAAGCTACTGGCAAATCTTCAGTTTTCATCAAATCAGAAACTCTATATAAGAATCCTTTTCCTAAAGCACCTGACGGATGGAAAATTAAGAAATCCTCTTCGGTAAATCCGCGTTTTTCAAGCAAACAAACTGCAAGAGCATCTCCCATTGCTAGCGTTGCAGTAGTAGAAGCAGTCGGAGCTTTATTCAAAGGACAAGCTTCTCTTTCAACTGAAATATCCAAAACGACATCAGATGCCTGAGCCAAAGTTGAACCCATTTTACCTGTCATACCAATCATTAATACACCAAATCTTTTAATAATCGGGAGTAAATTTAATAATTCCTGCGTCTCGCCGCTATTAGAAATCGCAATCACAACATCTTGCTTTGTGATAATTCCGCTATCACCGTGAGTACTTTCTGCAGGGTGAAGAAAATAAGAAGGAGTACCTGTTGATGAAAGGGTTGCTGCAATTTTTTTACCGATTAATCCGGATTTACCCATGCCGGTTACAATAACACGACCTTTGCAATTATATAAAATTTCAATTGCTTTATCAAAATTATCACCAATACTATCTTTCAAACGAAGAATTGATTTTGCTTCAATATCAAAAACTTCTTTTGCAAGTTCATTTATGCTAGACGCAGTCATCATGATTTCACCTCTTATTTACTTTCCGGTACAATCGGCTCTCATATATTATGTACGTTTAACATTATACACCAAAAGTAGGAAATACTACCAAAACATTAAATTTTCTTATCATTAAGACGAGTAAAAATTTATGAAATTTATAAGTTTTGATAAAAAAAATTCAACAGAATTTCTCGAGCGAGTAGAAAAATACATTGAAGAATCAGACTGCAGAGAAATGGGACTTGATGTATCAAGTCTAAATATTTTTGACGCATCGCGAATTCTCTTACTTACCTCAGCAATGCATTATAATAAATATCCTGAAGGTAAATTAAAATGCAAAGTTCAAGCAAAAGAAATTACAAATCTGATAAGCGGATTTTCAACAAAAAATCTCGAAATAGTTTAGAATAAATACGCAGCGAGAATTGCAAAAATAATTAAAGGGATATTAAAATGTAAAAAAGTAGGGATACAAGTATCTGCAATATGATTATGCTGTCCATCAGCATTTAACCCAGCAGTCGGACCTAAAGTTGTATCAGAAGCAGGCGAACCGGCATCTCCAAGAGCTGCCGCTGATGCTAAAATAACAGTCGTCGCAGCGGGAGAAAAACCTAAATGCATACAAACAGGTATAAATAAAACAGCTAAAATCGGAATTGTACCAAAAGAAGTTCCAATTCCCATAGTAATAAACAAGCCCAGCAACAGCATTAGACTTACAGCGAGCAACCTGCTATTCTGCATAAAAGGTAATATTGCATGAACAAGAGTATCAATACCGCCTGTAGCTTTCAAAACCATTGCAAACCCTGCAGCAACAAGCATTACAAAAGCTACATATCCCATTAGACCAATACCTTCATTGATAAGCTTATCCATTTTCCTGTGACTTACAGCCCCACCGCCAAAAACTATTCCTAAACCAACTAAAGCACCTAATGGTAAAGATTTTGTCAGTAATTGAACAATTAATGTAGCAAACGCTCCAATAAGAGTTATGTAATGATTTTTATTCAATGCAAGGGCTTCTGCATCAATTTTTTCAAGCTCATTTTCTACCGGTGAAATTTCATTATATTCCCGAGGTTTTCTATAAGAAATAAACACGGCAATCAAAAGCCCCACAAACATTCCAAGCCCTAATATCCAAGTTGATTTCCAAACATCATTTTTCAAAACGGTCATTCCGTTTATCGTCATATTCTCAGCAATCAAGCCTTGAAAAATAAGTCCAAAACCAGCAGGAATCATAATATATGGAGCTTTTAGACCAAATGCTAAACTACACGCTACTGCTCGTCTATCAAGCTTTAATTTATTCATAACATGTAATAACGGCGGAATTAATATCGGAATAAAGGCAATATGCACAGGAATAAGGTTTTGCGAAAGCATTGCAATTCCTGTTAAAATTGAGAGTAACAGTATTTTTTTATCTTTAATTATAATTGCAATCTTTTTAGCAAGAATAGTAGCTAATCCTGTATGAGTCATAGCAGCGGCAAAAGTTCCAAGTAGAATATAGCTCAAAGCAGTTTCTGAATTACCACCCATGCCGGAAATAAAAGTATCCATAACCTTATCAACAGGCAACCCGCCGCATAACCCTGCAACTATTGCTGAAATAATAATTGCAAGCAACACATTAATTCTGCACACGCAAAGTACGCATAATAAAATTACTGATATAACTACAGGATTAAATAATAAAGTCATAATCCGATTTTATCACAAACAAAAGATTACCAAGGATAATCCTCTTTCATTTGCCAACCGTCATAAATAAGTAATGCGGCGCAATAACCTCCAGCATAAGCTGCATTGGAGCCCTTCTTACATTTATAGTTTGGCATATCAACAGTTTCCCCGCCTTCAATTAAATCATTGCGTTCTGGTAAAACTTTACAATCAAGTCCTTTCGGATAAAAGCCTAACCTTCTTAAACAATCATCAGGTGAAATTTGTACTTTTGGGGCATTTCCCCAGCTCATAACAAATGGGAAAATATCGTTTCCAAGCATATTTGGCTTTTTCATCGGGCCATTAACATCTATCCAAAACCAAGCTCCTGTACCACTAGCATGAGGCCAATAAAGAACAGAATAACCTGATGCAGTCACAAATGCTCCATGACCGCTAATACCTGATGAATCAGGCACAAACACTTTATTGTCAAGTGTAAAAGTGTTTTCTGCCCAACATTCTGAACTTACCGGAATACATTTTTTTATAACTTTTATATATGGAAACAGAAAATTTTCACTAATATATAAAAGTCTATCCTCGCTAGACTCAAAATCAGACAAATCCCAGCTGTCTAAAGTTCCATTATCTTTTTGAGCCAATAAAACAGCTTGATTAATTTCAGAATACGCTTTTTTTAATTGGTTAATAGTTTGTACTTTTTTGTATTTTCCAACAATGACGGGCATTGTCATTGCAGCTACTACACCGATGATACCAAGCGTTATAAGCACCTCTGCCAAAGTAAAAGCTTTTTTCTTTTTCATAAAACCTCCATTTGTTTTTATTACCTGTTTCTCAAAAATTTTGCAACACAAATTACCGTGTCACTTGGCACGGTTTATATCTCAGCTCTTTTCTTTACATCGGAGGTCTAAGTCGGAAATGCTTGATTTAACTGTTAGTTGGTAGCCCCCCCCCCCGAAATTCTATCTATCAGTGTTTTTTGCATATGGTCCTCCTTGTTTTTGTATATTAATATTATAAAGTATTTTTTTTATTATTTCAATACGTGCTATAATAATTTTATGAATACATATTCACAAAAAGCAATGAAAAATTTTAGAGACGGCTATAATTGTGCACAATCAGTATTCTATGCATTTTCCGATGAACTAGGTCTTGATAAAGAAACTGCGTTAATGTTATCCTCATCCTTTGGCGGCGGAATGGGCAGATTAAGAGAAGTATGCGGAGCAGTTAGTGCAATGTTTATGATTGCAGGATTAAAATACGGATACACGTCTCCTACTGATAAAGATGCAAAAGCTGAACATTACATCAGAATACAAGAGCTTGCAAAAAAATTCAAAGAAAAACATGGAACCATTATTTGCCGTGAGCTGTTAGGAATTGACGCCGATGACAACCCGATTCCATCAGACAGAACTCCCGAATATTACGCAACTCGACCTTGCGAAAGATTAATCGGAGATGCGGCTCAAATAATTTCTGAATACATTCAGGATTTTGAAAAAAATCATTAAATAAGATATCTCTTTAGAAGCTCAAATTAATCTGATATTTATTTAAGAATGTACGCATAGACTCTTCATCAAATTTCAAAACAGTATGTTCTACGCCGTTGAAATTACGAGTCCCATCTTCTATCATTCCGAGATTTTTATAGAACTTCAGATTTTCAGGTTTATTGGTTGCAAGCTTTAAGACTTTATTGCCGATTTCAAGACAAAAACTTACCATTCTTGCCATAATAGCTCTGCCGCAACCTCTTATTTCAGCATTTTTACCCTGATTCCAAGGTGCTGTATTCAGACTTCTTGCCCAAATTTCTCTATTATTTTGGATTTCTACATTTGCAACAGCCTGCAATCTGCCATCATCAGTTTTTAAGGTGAAATAATTTGCATCAGGATAAAGAGTTAAGGATTTATATGGAGGTAATATATCGGCTTCAGGATAAGATTTTTTAAGCCACTGTCTCCTGATATCAGCCATAAGTCTTTGATATTCAACTTTATCACTAAATGGAGTAATATCTTTAATATCTCCAAATAGAGGTTTTCCCTCCTGAACGTTTTGAAGATATACGCTTTGTCCGTCTTTCAGGATATTCCAAGGCAATTTCGGCTCAGCTATCGGAATA
Source organism: uncultured bacterium (assembly GCA_949282215.1). Lineage (GTDB taxonomy): Bacteria > Cyanobacteriota > Vampirovibrionia > Gastranaerophilales > Gastranaerophilaceae > Scatousia. The sequence continues at coordinate 28,052 of CASDPF010000007.1, forward strand.
AATTTAGCAAATTTAGCATCTTTATTTTTGAATTTTTCAGATAAAATATTACGTTTATTGTTCAACTTCTGCATATACTCTGCAAAGTCTCTATCCTCTTTTGGAGTAATAGAATAAGAACCGTCAGCCATTTTAGCAATTTCAGCCTGTACCTCTTTCGGTAATTTGTCTTTTGGTATATCAAATCTTATTCCGGCTTTTTCAATACGCTCAAAACATTTATTTATGACACTTTCATCAGCAGACATAACTATTCTTACATACCCTTCACCATTCGTCCCGAATACCGTCCCAGGGGTGAAGGCAACTTGAGCTTTATGCAGGACATATTTAAAAAATTCATCAGAAGTAAATTTTGGAGGAACTTTAGCCCAAAGATAATAAGTCCCGTCTGTCGGTTTTGCATCACTGCCGAGTTTATTTAACCAACTTATAGCAGTATTTTTACGTCCTCTATAAATTTTATTAACTTTATTGATATATCCTTCTTCATCCTTCAAAGCAGCAATAGCGGCATGTTGGACAGGGACATATACACTTCCTCCTGATAAATATTTGGCATTTAAAAGATTATCGATATTTTCTTTATCACTTACAGTAAACGCTACTCTAAATCCTGGCATACTCTGAGCTTTACTCATCGTATGAATTTGGAATGCGACCTCTTTTGCTCCGTCAATTTGCATAATTCCTATAGGTTTGCGTCCGGTATGCGTAACTTCGCTGTTATCCATATCATGAATAATTAGGACTTTATTTTTTCTTGCCCATTCAACGGCTTCTTCAAAAAACTTTTTCGGAGCGAATGAACCTGTCGGATTATGGGGATAATTAACAATTAAAATTTTTGCATCCTTAGGCATTTTAGAAAAATCAGGTAAATAACCTTTTTCGGGATTAAGGTCAAATTGAACTTTTTGCAAATCATGACGGGTAATCAAGTCATCATATAAAGAATACCCCGGATTTGGGACTAAAACTTTATCTCCATAGTTTGCATAAGCAGTAAAAATATGATCCACGGCATCAGAAGAGCCTGACGTTGCCATTACCTCAGTTTTAGGATTAATTTTCACGCCAAATCGCTTCATCATCCATTCTTCTATTGCATAGAAAAATGCCCCTTCACCTTTAGGATTATTATATCTGTGTGACCAAAGATCATTAACTTTTTCTTTCAATGCAAGTTTAGCTTTCTCCGGCGGGGTCAAGTCAGGGTTTCCCATAGATAAATCAACAACAGCTCTATCACCGTGCAAATACCGAGCTTTCCCGATTTCTTTTATATAAGCTGATATAAGATAGTCAGACTTAGTCAATCTTTGAGCAGGTTTTATAAGACTTCCAAAATATATTAATGAAAGCCTTGGAGATATTTTGCATTTATCATAATTTTCGGTTGAAATTTGTTCTTTTGAACTTTGATTTGCTTTAGAATTATTATTGTATATTGGATTTATACTCTTCCACGTATTTATTGATGTAATTTTCATAATATATATGAAAACCCCTCAAAAAATTTTTTGCTATCTGCGAAATTTATTTGACAAAATATTACAAATCAAAGAAAACGTATCATTCACTAATTCAGTTGATTGCAAGACATTTAGCATAAGAAAATCATGTATTGTCATATTAACTCTCACACTATAGACTTCTACACCCGCTTCTTCAAGCTTACGGGCGTAAGCATCACCCTCATCCCGTAAAACATCATTTTCTCCGGTAATAATAAGTGCTGAAGGCATACCTGATAAATCACTTAAACTTGCCTTCAGTGGTGATACATAAATTTCATCTTTTAATGATTTATCATCAATATACGCATTCCAAAACCATTCCATAGCTTTTTGCGAAAGCCAAGGCCCATCTTTGAACAATTTATATGAAGCTGAATTCATATCGGCATCTGTGACAGGATATAACAGCAATTGATATAAAATTTTTGGCCCGCCCTTTTTTAAAGATTTTAAAGCAATCGCCGTTGCAATATTTCCGCCTGCACTATCACCTGCAATTATAATTCTATCCGAATCAATACCGAATTCTTCAGGATTTTGATAAATATATTCCAAAACTCCGTATCCTTGATTAATTTGCGTAGGATATACGGCCTCAGGAGCTCGTGTATAGTTAACAAACACAACAACCGAATTAGTTCCGACAGAAAGTCGTCTTATCAACATATCATGAGTTTCTTTGTCACCTAAAATCCACCCGCCGCCATGAAAATATAAAATAACAGGCAAAGTTTCATTGGAATTTTCAGGTCGAATTAGTCGTACGCTAACACTGCCAGTTAAATCCGTAAATACATCTATATCTCTGACTTCTGCAGGGATATTACGATGAGTTTCTTTTTGCAGCTCTAATAAAAATTGTCTTGCCTCCTCAGGTTTCATTTCATAAATTGGTTTACTGGTTTTTGCACTAAGACTTTCTACAAATTCCTTTGATTTTTTATCTAAATTTGGACTTTTTGAAAATGCATCAAACATATTAAACTCCTTTTTCAAACATTTTGGATTTAAACAAAAAATTTTTGTACTATCTGACTGGGTAGCTTATGGAAACTTTATATAAATTTTCATTAGCAAATATTATTTTGTCTAGACTTTATATATTTCAAAAGGATAAAATTATGAACGTAGGAAACAGAACACAATTTATACAATTTAACGGACTTGTTCCAATTAAAAATTATAAAGGTCCAATTCTAAAATTAACAGAAACTGACAATATAAAAATTAGAAATTGTCAAGAACATATAGCACAACTTGAAATTGAAATATATAAATTAAAAAACCTTTCTACAGGAAAACATTTACAAATAAGAGAATTATCTTACTATTTAGACAAAGAAAATATGTATAAATATAAAATTGAAGAATATAAAAATATCATTAGAGATATAAAAATAAATTGCCTAAATAAACAGAAAAAACTTTAAAAAACGGAGAGGGTGGGATTCGAACCCACGGAAAGTGTTACCCTTCACAGACTTTCGAGATCCGCACCTTAAACCACTCGGACACCTCTCCATCTAAAATAATAATAGCATAAAAAAAGAAACTTCATTTTTTATAAACGAAGTTTCTTTTAAAAAGTATCTTATTGCATTGATTTATTTGAACTCAAATATTCTTTTTCTTTCACACCGGTAACATACATTTTACCATCAGGCTGTATAAAAATTTCAAACCTGTCAGGACTGTGGCAATCCGTTGCAGAATAGCTGCAATTAGGCTTTCTGTCCCCATTTACATCAACAATTATACTTTTATCCGAATCAAAATCAGTATATGGCATATACCAACTAATACCATCAGTGGTAACAAAAGATGGTACATTTGAATCTGTAGGGACTCTTGAACCTGCTACGCAGCTTATATTATTATTTATAGTGTTTACCTTTGCTGCAAATAATTTACAAAATTTATCACTGCCACTATATAACTCATCATTGTATTCAACCTCACTGACATTATCTAATCCAACTGATGTTCCTTCTCCAATAGGATACAGCGTTTCATCGTTAACAAGCTCACTTACCATCCTTTCTGCAACATAATATGCTTTTTTAAACAAAGCCTTATTTTCATTAGGACGTACTTTTGATACTGCAGGAAGTAATATTGAAGCCAATATACCAAGAATAGCCATCGTAATCATTACTTCTGCCAAAGTAAATGCTTTATTATTCCTCATTTCAAATCCTCTTAAATACTTTAATATGAAATATATACTTTATAAATTATTATAACATATTGACCTCAGTTTTGCAACATGCACTAAAAGTCTCCGACACTTGACACTGAGCCAGTTATCACTTATAATAGAGTATGAGGAGTTTGGTTTTGTATGAATAAAAAAGGAATGACTTTAGCTGAAGTTTTATTTGTTTTCATAATCATAGGTATTATTGCCGCAATAGCTATTATTACGGTAAAGCCTTGGGATAAAGCTTGTAAATATGCATATTCAAGAATTTATCATTCACTTAGACTTGCCTTTTACAACGCAATGTTAACGCAACCGGAATTTCCGACAACATCAACGCAATTTTGCAATCTTTTAGTTGAATATATTAACACTTCTACAGACGGTGCAAATTGTACCCAATCAAGAGATTTAACAAATAATCCGAGAATTTTTCCTGATGAAAAAATTCAAATACAAGCATCAAATTCTTCAAAAATTTGGATTGGTGCAAATAGCGGACAACCGTTTGTGCATACAGAAACAGAATCCAGTGGAGCAATTTCCAAAACAAAATATTACCTTGTATATGTTGACTTAAATGGTAACAGGGGGCCTAATTCACCAAAGTGGGAAGAAAACAGATTATCTGATATTGTAGCTTTTGCTGTAACAGATGGACTGACAGTTCTTCCATTAGGTCATCCCGAAGTTGACAACAGATATTTAAATGCCCATGTCGTATATCCTCAGATAAATGAAGACAATCCTGACGGAAATATCTCTGATGACATGACTTATTATGAAGCTAAAAAGAAAGCTTGGGGTAACAATGTTGACAGTTCAGACTCAATGTCTTTAAATTTTCAAAATGATCTGCCTAATGATAGCTACTTTAAACTAACAACAACGGGCAGTGTAAATAGCCCGTATTATCCTGATGCAGACAGCTATAGTGACTTTTTCCCTGTTCCTATAGGAGCTGACACTGCAAATGGTTGTAAAGAAGTAAGCTCACCTTGTTATGTAGATATTTTCGAATACCACTAGAAAAATTTTCTATCTTCTTATACAATTAATAAAAAAAGGAGATGGTATCAATGAAAGTTCTTTTAGTTAACGGAAGTTGCAATAAAAACGGATGTACGTTTACAGCTCTATCAGAAATTGAAAAAATCCTCAACACAGAAGGAATTGAAACAGAAATTATCCAAATTGGAAATACACCTATCAGAGATTGCATAGGCTGTCAGGTTTGTCGCAACAGTAACAGCCTAAAATGTGTATTCAATGATGACATTGTCAATGAAATTATTGAAAAAGCCAAAACTTCTGACGGATTCATTTTCGGCTCTCCTGTATATTACGCACATCCTAGTGGCAGATTAATTTCACTTATGGATAGAGTTTTTTACGCAGGAGGCGGAGCTTTTGCTTTTAAACCGGCAGCGGCAATAGTATCAGCAAGAAGAGCAGGGACAACAGCCTCTTTAGATGTTATTAACAAGCACTTTTTATTAAACAAAATGCCTGTTGTTCCATCCAATTACTGGAATATGGTACACGGAAATACTCCTGACGAAGTTAAACAGGACTTAGAAGGTTTGCAAATAATGCGAAATTTAGGACATAATATGGCTTGGCTGCTAAAGTGTATTGAGGCAGGTCAAAAAGCAGGTATTAACTACCCTGAAATAGAAGCTAAAGTAAGAACAAACTTTATTCGCTAATTTACTTTACCGCATATATAGGAACATTATTCCTGTATCGGAACCACAATCCCATATCCAGAAGTAAGAAAAATACATTCAAAAGATACAACGCTAATACTATATCAAAACTATAGAGTATCTTATGTATAATTCCACATATATATCCGAGCAAAATCAGCATAGAAAAGTGAATACTCTTACCGCTGACGCATTTTGCTTTATAAGTTTTATATGCGGCAATAGGCCAACTAGCACCAAAACAAATTAACATCCCTGCTTCAAAAACACTCATTATTAAACTCCTCCTTTTTTATTTTTTTCAAAACCCATAGTCCTCATAATAGGATGAAGGACTTTATTGCTTATTTCTGAGGCAATCCAAGCAAGACCAATTACTGAGCCTGCAAGGTAACTTAATTCTATAGCACCTTTGCCAGCCTCATATAATTTAGGATTTTCTTTAGCTAATAAATCTTCTTTCAATGTCGTTTTTGAAAACTTGTCTTCTTTCAATGTATCAGGAATTTTTGATAACAAATTATTTGATTTTCTATCTTTTAAAGGCATACGAGCTAATTTTAAATAATTTTCATATTCATCAGCATTTTTAAATGCAGGCAGAGCCTTTTCATTTTTTATAAGCTTTTGTGCAAGTTTAAATCCTGCATTCTTAAAAAAGACAGATACAAGAGTCATGTAAATTCCAAGACAAAGCAGCTGATACAATCCTTCTTTGACTGCAGCATAACGTCTTGTATCTTTATCAACTTTTTTATCCATCATGATAAAAGCAGGGCGGCCTACAGCCTTAAACATTGACTCAGTTGCAACCGTAGCTTTTGTATTCTGAGCGAAATTAACGAATGCGGGGTTTGTTAAAACTGCAGTAATTTTATCTATCATAAACCAACCCTCATTCCGTAATTAAAAGGCTTTACATTATTATAACTAATCGGTTGATATAAATTATAAGCCTTTCTATCTGGCTTAACGGGTTCAATATTAACAGGAGCATTATTTTTCTTCCTAGTACACAAATCCATAAGCGGTTTTGTAACAAGATTACAAATCATAGGTATAACAAAAAGAGCAGTTAAACTTACACTGATTAATGACAATGTAGATTTTACCTGACTTAATTTTTCAGGAATTTTAGCTCTTTCACAAATCGGTTTTGCCATTTTTTCTACAAAATGATTGGTTAATAAGTAAGACCCGAAAGCTACCGCACCTGTCGTACCTTCACGAAACGCTGTATATACTCTTGATTTTCTATCCTGCTTTTTATCCATCATTGTATAGGTAGGACGCAAAATCCCCTTAGAAAGAGCAATAGTTAATGCACCATATAGGGCATTATTATTCTTTCCGAGGTAAGTGCATATATTTTCACAGCTTTTTGAAAGGGTCGTCATAATTTTTCTTCCTGTATTTATATTATGACTCAAATATTTAGTGTGTAAAATACAATTATTCTATAGTTATTATAACTTTTAGCTATAATATTATTGATTTTTTATTCTAATATTATATAATCTTAATATGAATTTAAATCAATTAAAATACATAACAGTTACAGCAGAAGAATTAAATATTTCAAAAGCAGCGGAAAAACTCTATATATCACAACCATCATTGAGTAAAAGTATAAAAATGCTTGAGGAAGAACTGGGTACTGAAATTTTTACAAGAAAACCCTTTCAACTGACTTACGCAGGTGAAATATTTGTAAAATGGGCAAATCAGGTTTTAACTTCTCACAAACATTTGAGTCAGAGGATTTCAGATATAGTAAATGAAAAAGAGATAAAACTTACAATCGGAATGTCCCCTTTCAGAAGTACATCTTTACTCCCTCAAATAATTTCTAAATTCAAAGAAGAATATCCCGATTGCAATCTCGCACTTGAGGAGCATCCGACAGATATTTTACATAAAATGCTCGAAGAAGAAAAAATTGACATTATGATAGATATCCCATACGGAGACCCCTCAAATTATGAAAGTATAATTATTGCAAAAGAAAAAATATTACTTGGACTCCCTGCTGATTGGATTTATACAAAGCAGAAAGCTGAAATAAAAGACTTTAGTGATAAGCCGTTTATAATGCTGACCGAAAGGCAATACCTCGGGAAACTCGGACGAAGAATTTGTTTAAAAAGCGGTTTTAGCCCTAAAATATTTATGGAATGCCATAATCTTGAAACAGCGTATTCAATGATAAAACAGGGATTTGGGTTATCATTTATACCTGAAATGTTTGCCAAAAATCTTGCTGACAATGACAAAATGAAATGTCTGGAGATAGATAACTACAATCCTGAAAGAGAGATTGCTGTTGTATATAATAAAAACAATTATCTTCCAAAGCCTGCAAAAAGACTTATAGAAATATTAAAAGAAACATTCTAAAGTGAGGAAATAAATTTTCTAAATGCATTTTTGCCTTGCTCGTTTCTTTTAAAAACACCTGCATCTTCAAGCACTTTAGCAAATACAAGACCTGTTTCTGTTTCAAGAATATTACGAATATTACCAGAATTCACTTCAGGATATTTTGGTAAGAATTTCTGAACCCAATCAGCATGTTTAGCCGTCAATTCATTTTCTGTTAAGTCTTTATTGTAAAGTATTGCATCTTCAAGAGCATTGAATTCTTTTTCTAACCTTGAAGGGAGGACTGCAAGTCCCATAACTTCAATTAACCCTATATTTTCTTTTTTAATATGATGTAAATTAGAATGCGGATGATAAACTCCTAAAGGATGTTCATCAGTTGTAATATTATTTCTCAAAACTAAATCCAATTCATACAAATCATTGCGTTTTCTTGCTATAGGAGTAATGGTATTATGCGGCTCGCCATTTGTATATGCAAAAATAAATGAGCTTTCATCAGTATAATTTCGCCAACAATTAAGAATATAATCAGCTAAATCAACAAGTCTGTCAGAATCTTTATGTCTAATTCTTATTACTGACATAGGCCATTTTACAATTCCGACCTCAACATCTTCAAAATGTCTTATAATAAATTCTTCGTCAATAGTAGCCCGCTCCATCGCAAACTCATATCTGCCGCCTTGAAAATGGTCATGAGAAAGTATTGACCCTCCAACTATAGGCAAATCAGCATTTGAACCAACAAAATAATGAGGAAACATCTCAATAAAATCAAAGAGTTTTTCAAACGTAGACTTATCAATCACCATAGGAATATGTTTTTTATTAAACACGATACAATGCTCGTTATAATAAACATAAGGAGAATACTGAAAATACCAAGGCTCGTTTGCAATTTGTATTGGAATAATTCTATGATTTTGTCTTGCAGGGTGATTTACTCTGCCTGAGTAACCTTCATTTTCAGGACAGAGCATACATTTAGGATAACCTGATTGTTTTGCGGATTTTGCAGCAGCAATAGCTTTTGGATCTTTTTCAGGCTTTGAAAGATTTATAGATAAATCAAGTCTGCCATATTCAGTCTCTGCCCCCCAGCGTAAATCTTTTTCTATACGGTAACGTCTGATATAATCAGTATCCTGCGAAAATTTATAATACCAATCCGTAGCTTCCTGAGGAGAGCTTGCATAATGAGCGTTAAAAGTTTCAATAACTTCATGAGGCGGAGGCGTTAGACAACCCATTAATTTCGTATCAAACAAATCCCGATATACAATACTATCTTCTATCAAGCCTTTTTCTACGGCATAATCATTTAACTTTTTAAGGATATCTTCAAGGGAAAGATTAGAAACATTTTCTGGTTCTATATACTCATCAATTTGAAGCACTTCAAGAATACGGTTAATTGCATAATTATAATCAACCTCTTTAATAAGACCTGATTTAATACCATATTCAACGAGTTGTTTTATCGCGTCATTAATCATTTTTGAAAACCTTTCGGATGATTTTTATGCCATTTCCAAGCTGTTTCAATAATTTCTTCTAATGAATCGTGCTGAGGTTTCCAGCCCAAAATCTTTTTAGCTTTTTCACTTGATGCAATTAAAACTGCAGGATCACCGGCTCTGCGAGGTGAAATAACAGCAGGAATTTTATGTCCTGTAACTTTTCTTGCACATTCAATAACCTCTTTTACCGTAAAACCGACACCGTTACCGAGATTAAAGATATTGCTTTCATTTCCCTCTCTCAAATATTTAACCGCAAGAATATGAGCCTGAGCCAAATCTGTTACATGAATATAATCCCTAACACAAGTTCCATCCTTTGTATTATAATCATCACCGAAAATTCCGACCTCTTCACGTTGTCCATTAGGAACCTGTAAAATTATCGGGATAAGGTGAGATTCTGGATTGTGAGCTTCTCCGATTTCTCCTGAAATATGAGCCCCGCAAGCATTAAAATACCTCAATGAAACATATTTTAGACCATGAGCTTTTGATACCCACTTAAACATCTTTTCCATTGATAATTTCGTCTCTCCATAAGTATTAGTCGGTTCAGTTCTATCAGTTTCAAGAATAGGAATACTTTCAGGCTCACCGTAAGTCGCTGCAGTAGATGAAAAAACTATTTTATCTATACCGCTCTCAACCATAGATTTTAAAAGCACCATAGTACCATATAAATTGTTATCGTAATATTTTAAAGGATCCACCATACTTTCTCCGACAAGAGAATTTGCAGCAAAATGTATTACGGAATCAATTTTTTCTTCTTTAAACAATTTATCCAAAAACTCTTTATCTCTTATGTCACCTTTATAAAATTTTGCTTTCGGATGAACAGCTTCCTGATAACCGGTTTGAAGATTATCTGCAATAACAACCTCTTCCCCGCTATCAATCAGTTCATACACTGTGTGTGAACCGATATATCCTGCTCCGCCTAAAACTAATACAGCCATCTTTATTCTTATCCTCCAATTATTTATTTAATAACAGTACCACCAATCGGTCTTATTGAAAGAACATGACAATTACCACTGCCAACTATTTTTTCAATATTTTCTCTAAAATCATCTAACATATCAAGCGGAACAAATGCTTGTACAGTTCCTGCAAAACCTCCGCCATGAACTCGATAGGCACCTTTGCCATCTAAAAATTCTTCACACAATGAAAGAACAACCCCAACGGCCTGTTCAGCTATAGATCCCGTAACATTTACATTTTGTAAATACATATAAGATGAATACCCTGAATGTTTTACTAATTCCAAAAACTCTTCAAAATTATTTTTTTCAAGAGCCTCCGCTTCTTTTTGAGCCCTTTCATTTTCATTTAAAAAGTGATAAGCCCTTAATAATGCTCTGTCACCATATAATTTTCGTAACTTAGGGATTTCTGCTAAGAATTCATTTTTTTGTACATCTCGTAAAACATCTTTTTTAAAATACTCCGCAACCGCTTTCATTTCTTTCGGGATTGAGGCATATTCATCCGTCAAATCTGCATGGTCAGCCCCTGTATCTATTATACAAAGAGCATACCCCTCTTTTTCCAAATCGAAATCAATCTTTTTAATTAACGGTTCATCAGGATTTTTAAAATCAATAAACACCGCACCACCAACAGAAGATGCCATCTGATCCATCAAGCCGCATGGTTTACCAAAATAAACATTTTCCGCATATTGACCTATTTTTGCAATTTCAACAGGGGATACCTGTTCTTTTGCAAACAATCCGTTTAGAATATTCCCGACCAAAACTTCAAAAGCTGCAGAAGACGACAAACCTGAGCCTTTTAGAACATTTGAAGATGTATAAGCATTAAAACCTTTTATATCATAACCTAACTGTCTAAATCTAGCAGCTATTCCACGAATAATTGCACTTGAGCAACCGTATTCTTTTTCATCAGGTTCCAAATCCTCCAGATTTATCTCATCCATTGGATAGCCTTCTGATTTAATCCTTATAACATTTTCATTATTTATCGCAGCAACTGCTATAACATCTAAATTAACACTTCCGGCAAGAACACAACCATGCTGATGATCAGTATGGTTACCTCCAATTTCGGTTCTTCCGGGAGCTGATACTAAAATTACATCTCCATTTGCAGAAAAAATTTCCTTATACTTTTTAATCAAATCCAAAAACCTGTCACGAATATTAGAGTGGAATGAAGAATTGAAATATCCATCGTACTTTCCATTAGTCAACTCTGCTTCAAAACATTCTAAACTTTGCATAAACACCTCTCGCTAATATATAATTTATACCCTAATATATAAAATCAAAACATTCAAATACATGAAAAATCAAATAAAAACATGATAAATCTTAAAAAAAAATGGGTATAATGTTAACATACTGTTTAGAGGAGATTTATATGGAAGAAAGCTTAGACCTTAACGAAAAAAGGGTTGCAAAGGCTAAAAAAATGAAACTTTTTATTACCTTTGCAGCAGGCATGGCAGGATTACTTTTCGGGCTTGATATCGGAGTAATTTCAGGTGCTTTGCCTTTTATTACAACACAATTTGAACTTTCAAGCAGACTACAAGAATGGGTAGTAAGTACAATGATGCTTGGAGCTGCACTTGGTGCTATTTCCACAGGCTGGATATCTTTTAAACTTGGAAGAAAAAAGAGTTTAATGACTGGAGCCGCACTTTTTGTAATCGGCTCAATAGGTTCATCGCTAGCACCTAATGTCATAATCCTACTAATATCAAGAGTTCTTTTAGGATTTGCAGTAGGTATAGCATCATACGTAGCACCATTATACCTTTCTGAAATGGCTGAAAAAGAAGATCGAGGAAAACTGATTTCAATGTATCAAATGATGGTTACAATCGGGATTTTAGTTGCATTTATTTCCGACACCATTTTCAGTTACGGTGGACACTGGCGTTTAATGCTTGGGGTAATCAGTTTACCCGCATTACTTTTAATGTTTTCAGTATTCGGCTTACCTGACAGCCCAAGATGGCTGGCGTCAAAGGGTAAGTTTGATAAAGCTAAAGAAATCCTAAGAATGCTTTCTACAACTGATGCAAAAGCTGATGCCGAATTAAATGAAATCCATGAAAGCCTTAAAGTAAAACAAGAGGGCTGGAGTTTATTTAAAGAAAATAAAAACGTAAGACGTGCTGTATATCTTGGAATGTTATTACAGGCTATGCAACAGTTTACAGGTATGAATGTAATTTTATATTATGCTCCGCAAATATTTAAACATGCCGGATTTGCAAATACGGAACAACAAATGCTTGCTACCGTAATTTGCGGATTGACAAACGTACTTGCAACGTTAATTGCTATGAGAACTGTTGATAAATCAGGCAGAAAACCAATATTAAAAATAGGTTTTGCAGGGATTGCAACAGGTACATTCTTATTAGGTGTATGTTTGTTTATGATAAACGCAGGATTCAGTGCATTATGGATCTCAATACTTGCAATCATAATGACATTATTTACAATCACAAGTTTTGCAATGAGTGCAGGTCCGGTTGTATGGATTTTATGTTCCGAAATTCAACCGCTAAAAAGCAGAGATTTTGGAGTAGCTTGTTCTACAACGACAAACTGGATTGTAAATATGATAATCGGGGCAACATTCCTAACTCTTATCAATCAATTCGGAATTGCTGTTACTTTCTGGATTTATACAGCATTGAACATATCGTTCGTAATATTTACTATATTATTGATTCCGGAAACAAAGGGAATTTCGTTAGAAAACATAGAAAAGAACCTAATGGAAGGAAAACGACTCCGAGATATCGGGGTATAAGAAAAAGACCCGCTTATTTTATAAGCGGGTCTTTTTTGTTTATATATTAATTTATGCAGAAACTTTCTTAGCATTTTCTTGAGGAGTTTTAGCTTCCTCTTGTTTTGCCGGTTTCGGATGTCTGTTTTTTACAAGTGCATAAATACCTCCAGCGACTACCACTGCACCTGCGGCATACCATAAAGGTTTATATGATTTAGATGCTTTTGCAGCTTGTTTACCAACAGTTTCTACAGCATTCTCAGCTGCTTCTGCCCCGCCTTTTGCATTATCTACAACTGCATCAGCTGCATCTTCTACTGCTTTTGCAGCCTGTTCTGCGAGCTTAGCATTTTCTTCTTCTCTGTCTGCTAAAATATTACTGAACTTAACTATTCTGTTATATAAGTCAGAATTTGACTCGTCCAAACCTTTAGCTTTAAATGCCTTTGCAAGAGCATCCATAATGTTAAAACCAAACCCTTCTTTCAAAGAATTCAAATAATTATCCATATAGTTTACAGAAACTTTTCTTCTGAAAGATGTTGCAGACTGATTATTATGTTCATTAAATCTATCAGCCATACCGAATACATCACCGAAGAAGAAATGATTATTTTTACCTGTCATAATTTCTGCCCATTTAGCTTTAGCAAATTCTGCAGGGTTTTGTAAAGTTTCGCCGTCAATTTTTAGAATTCTTGAGAGTGGATTAATTGAAGCATTTTTATGAATTTGGTTTCCATTCACAGTATCTTCTACGCCATTAGCGATTTGTCTTAGAGGTTGAGTATCATGATTTCCTACACCTACAGAAAGTTCGTCAGCACTCCAGCCTCTTGCTTGAAACGCTTCATTTGAACCCCAACCGTCATTCATATATGTTGTTTGGTAAAGATTTACTCTGTCTTTTACTCCCGGGATTAATTTACCATCCCAGAATGCACTGAATTCATCTGCACCGGCTTCAAATTCATAGAAAATGTTCTTTTTAACATCAAAGTCCTCACCTTTTACTTCTTTTACCCATTTTTCTATTTGGTCGACAAGACCTGTTTGTAAAGCTTTTCTGTTACCATCAAGAATTTTAGTTTCATCTTTTGGAGTTACGACAGGTGTCACATAATTCCATGCAGCATCCAATCGAATCATATCTGCATTTTTTGCAGCATATTGGATTTTCATTTTTAATAATTTATTTGCATCACTTGATTCATCAAGGATTGTATCAAAGTTCAAAGAAGGAATTTTCCAACCTGGAGCACCCATGTAATGATCTTGTTTAAAAGCATTAGGAAATGCTCTTACTTCATCATCATCAAAATTAAAAGCAATATCATGGCAATATTTCAGACCATTATCATGAAGTTTTTGAACACCCTTAGCGTGATGTTCTTCAGCTAAAAATTGTTTAAATTTGAAGAAATCAGCATCAGGTTCTGATTCACGTTTAATATTTAATCTTTCTGCGTTATCATTAACAAATTTATTATATCTTTGTTTTAATTCGGATTTTTCATCTAATGCACTAAATCTTTCATAAGCTTTTTTTAGTGCCTTACCTTGAGCACTTTCATTACCGATTACATTATCAAAATTAGCAAGAGTCTCTTTTGTCTCTGCATTATTCGCTTTTACGATTTCGTCAACTTCTTCTTTTGTAAGAATAGAACCATATTCATCAGTTGTTAACAATTCAGGATTAATATTTTGATCACCCAATGACAATGCTGAACCGTTATAATGATTACCTTTAAACTGGTTGATAGGCAAATCTTCCACTACATCATATCCAAGATATGTTCTCATATCTGTCAAATATTTTATAGACTCATCAGAAACTAAATTAGCAACACCCGTATTTTTAGCTGCTGATTGAGGCATGGATGTAGAAGGCATTATAAATGTAGAATTTCCTGTCTGCCCAACTAAATTTTTACCTTCACTAAGCGTCTTTTTATACTCTTCTATTTCATTGGCATGCAATGCACGTCCGAAACTTAAACCCGGATTAATCCTTGATACTAACATACTACTTTTTACTCCTTTACTTTATTTTATTTTGTAATTACAAAAAACGTGAATTTATTTTTTTGCTAGTTATTTTCAAATTTGTAAATAATATTTTTATAATATTTTTCTCCTTTTTTTAATATTGGTTGAACAAAATTTTTATGATTTATTGCATCAGGGAAATATTGACATTCAAGACAAAATGCAGAGCGATTTTTTACAGGAATTTGATTTTTACCGCAAGATGAACCATCAAGATAATTTCCGCTATAAAATTGAATTCCGGGATAATCGCTGCTAACGGTTAATTTTATACCTGAAGTTTCATCAATAACTTCTGCCACATTTCTGATAGTACCGTCATAATTTTTCACAACCCAATTATTATCAAACCCTTTTGCTAATTTTATTTGATAATAGTCACTATCGATATCGTCCCCGATTTGTTTAAAACGTCTAAAATCCATCGGAGTATCCTCAACAGGCAAAATTTTACCTGTAGGGACGGAAAACTCATCATTTTCCGTAAAATAATCCGCATTTATTTTAATTTTATTATTCAATATATCACTACCGAGATTAAAATAAGAATGATTTGTCAAATTACACAAAGTATCGCCATCCGACTCAGCCTCATAACTTATAAGCAAAGATTTATTTTGAACTATATAAGAAGCTGACACTTTAAGATTTCCGGGATATCCTTCTTCACCATCTTTGCTAAAATATGAAAACTTTATCCCATCTTGAATTTCTTCCGCGTTCCACACTTTTGAACTAAAACCGAATTTTCCGCCATGCAAATGATTACTTCCATCATTAGCAGTTAAGTTATAGTCCATACAATTCAAGCTGAATTTACCTTTATCAATCCTATTACAGCATCTGCCAACTGTGGCACCCAGATATTTACAATTGGTCTCATAATCATTTAAACTATCATAACCTAATACAACATCCCTAAGAACACCTTTACGGTCAGGCACATATAAAGATACAATCATTGCACCATAAGAAGATACAACAACTTCAATATCTCCTTTTATGAAATAATTGTATACTTCATCCCCATTTAAAGTTTTACCAAAAGAATGCTTTAAAAGTTTTACCATAAATTCATATTAACACAAAATTTTATGCATGCTATAATTTTAACACAAGGTAATATTGTAAATGAAAAAGATTTTTATAACATTTTTAATATTAAGCTTGGGGCAGATTACATTTGCAGCAAATACCCCGCAAAAAATAACACTACAAAACGCAATTGAACTTGCCATAAAAAATAATATAGACTACACGGCTAATAAACTAAATATAGAAATTGCCAAAAACAATGTTAAATCTGCAAATCGCCTTCAAAACCCTGATATCAACGTATTTTATAACTTTGGAAAAGCAGGTTCTGGGAACCCTCAACAAATAGGGCTATCAGAGACAATAGAAATTGCCAAACGAGGAGCAAGAAAAAAACTTGCAAAATCTAATCTTGAACTGACAAAAGAAAACGTAAACTATTTTGAATTTGACTTAAAAATGGATGTAAGAGAAGCTTATGTCAATCTGGTTGCGGCAAAATCAATACTTAACAGCTTGGAACAACAGCAAAAACTATTAGAAGAGCTTGTTGCAATAGCAAAAAAAAGAGTCTCAGCAGGTGCAGCACCTGAAATGGATGTAATACAAGCTGAGATTGCACTTAACCAAATGATTACTCAAGTTAATACAGCAAAAGTAAATGTAAAAAGTGCAGCTTTTGATTTTAATAAAGTAATCAACCCAAAAGACCAAACTAATATTGATTTTGATTCTGCGGATGATTTATTTAACGATAAAGAAAACTTCACAGGACTGCTTACACCAAAGCCGAAAAGTGAACTGCCTGCATTTGAATCAATTTCAGAAAATACACTAAAAAATCGTTTTGATATAAAAATTGCAAAACAACAAATTGATGTTGCTAAAAAGAACTTAACGGTTGTTTCAAGACAAAGAATTCCTGACCTTGCAGTTCTTGGCGGATACGGCTATCAATCTAAAAGCATGAGTGATGACGGAACTTTCCAAAACGGAGCTTATGCAGGTGCAAGTCTTGTAAATATTCCGCTGTTTTACAGCTATCGTCCGGAAATTAAAAACGCAAAACTTGAAGTTGAAAAAGCTCAGTTAAACTATAATTCTACACAAAATAAAGCTTTAAAAGATTTAAATAATGCCTATGAAAAATTTGTCACAGCAAAACTTAACCTAAATTATTATAATGACAAACTTTTAAAAAGCTCAGAAGAAATGATTAGAATTTCCAAACGAAGCTATGAAGTCGGAAAATCAAATCTTACGACATTAATAGTTATGGAACAGTCTTATAAATCAATTATAGTCGGTTATACATACGCACTTGCAGAATATTACAACTGCTGGATTGATTTTTTGCGTGAAGTGAACAGCGAGGAGTTTAATTTAAACGATGAAGCTGTTTAATGATTTAATAAAACTTTCAATAAAAAAGAAATTTATATCCGCAACCATTGCACTGCTTGTGATTTTAATCGGCGGGTATTGTCTTAAAAATCTGGACATAGAAGCATACCCTGATTTTACAAGTCCGATGGTTCAGGTAATCACTCAAATGCCAGGTAAATCCGCAGAAGAAGTCGAAAGACTGGCAACAATACCGCTTGAAAAAAACTTAAATGGTATTCCTAATGAAAAGAAACTATATTCAAGCTCTTTATTCGGCTTATCCGTTATAAAAATAGTTTTTTCAGACGGACTACCATCCTCACTAATTCGTCAACAAGTTTTGGAAAGAATTTACCAAACAGAACTTCCTGACGGGGTAAAACCGGTATTAGGGCCTGATGCCTCTGCAATAGGTGAAATTTACAGATACACCTTGGAATCAGATTATTATAATTCAATGACCCTTAAAGCTATTGAAGATTGGCAGATGGAAAAAGCCTTTAAACAAGTAGACGGAATTATTGAAGTAAACAGCTTTGGCGGACCTATAAAAACTTATAAAGTAATACTCAATCATGAAAAAATTCGTTTCTATAATCTTGATGTAGGCGAGATATTTGATGCGATAAAAGCCTCTAACTCAACAGGCGGAGGTCATTATATCTCTAATAATGACCAAGCCTATATTGTCAGAGGACTCGGCTTATATTCTGGAGTTTCAAGCATTGAAAATACAGTTATCACGACTATTAACGGTATTCCAATCAGAGTAAAAGATGTCGGAATTGTAACTATTGACCCTGCTGTAAGAATCGGACAAGTCGGCAAAAATCTCAATAATGATGCAGTAGAGGGAATTGTATTAATGAGAAAGGGTGAAAACCCTACAAAAACAATTAAAAATTTAGAAAAAAAGCTTCCTGAAATAAAAGCCCAATTACCAAAAGGCGTACATCTTGTCCCATTTTACCAAAGAAGTGAACTTATAAATAATACAATGCATACTATCGCACATAACGTAATTTGCGGTATTGTATTTGTTATAATTGTATTATTTGCATTTATACTTGACCTGAGAATAACTCTTATTGCATCTCTTGTTATACCATTAGCATTAGGATTTGCATTTATGCTATTTCGCCTGTTCGATATCCCTGCAAACCTCTTGAGTATGGGTGCTGTCGACTTCGGAATTCTTGTAGACGGGGCTGTAATTTTAATGGAAAATATTTTCCGCTGTCTTTCTAACTATAAAGGAAAACTAACCCAGAGTAAAAAAGAAGCTCTAATTTATAAAGCTGTAAAAGAAGTCGGCAATGTCATTGTATTTTCCACAATAATAATTCTTTGTTGTTTTTTACCGATTTTTGCATTTGACGGAGTCGCAGGAAAGCTTTTCCATCCTTTAGCATTTACGATGGGATTTTCATTAATAGGTGCAGTACTGTCATCATTGTTCTTACTTCCGGCAATTTCCGCAATTTATATGCCCAATAAACAAATTATAGAAAAAGAAAATAAAACCCTCAATAAAATCACAGATTACTATAAATCGTTACTAAATAAAGTTTTTGATTATCCGAAAAAATTTCTCACAATAGTATCTGCAATATTTATAATCGCACTTGGAATGTTTTGCTTCATTGGTTCAGAATTTTTACCAAACCTTGATGAAGGAAACATTTGGCTGAGAGTCACAGTATTGCCTAGAAGTACTACTATTGCACACTCTGTAGAAGTTGCAAGAGAAATTAGAGAAATACTTCTAAAATACCCTGAAGTTAAAAATGTAATTTCCCACATAGGCTCAGCCGATGACGGCACAGATCCGAATCTTTTAAGCAATATAGAAAATATGGTAGACTTGAAGCTTGCTAAAGATTGGAGATGGAAATGGCATAAAAATAAACAAAAACTTATTGAGGATATGTCACAAAAATTATCAGAAATCCCTGGGATTACGACATATTTTACTCAATACATTCAAGACAATGTAGAAGAAGCAGTTTCAGGTTCAAAAGGTCAAGTAGTTTTAAAAATTTACGGTTCAGACCTTTATGAATTACAAAAACTTCAAGATAGAGCCATTGCACTTTTATCAAACGTAAAAGGTGTAGTAGACCTTTCTTATGACCAAATAATAGGTCAGCCGCAATATCAAATCAAAATTGACAGAGTAAAAGCTGCACGATACGGACTTCGCAGTGACGATATTCAAAAAGTTGTAGAAATTGCAATCGGCGGTAAAAATGCGACCCAAGTCCTTGAAAACGAAAAAAGATTTAATGTATTCCTAAGGCTTGAGGAACAAGATCGAAACGCATATAGAAAAGTACAAAACATAATTGTAAAAACTCCTGAAGGGATATCAGTACCATTAAGCAACGTAACGGATATTACAACTGATAACGGGGCTATGATTATTACAAGAAGTGAAAACTCTCGCGTAGCAATCGTAAGATTTAATATTCGAGGTCGAGATCTCGGCTCTACCGTAAAAGAGGCACAAAAACTGTTAGATAAAAAACTTGAGTTGCCTGATGAGTATTATACAAAATGGGCAGGACAATCTGAAAGTCAAAAAAATGCAAATACAAGACTTGCAATAATCTTACCGATTACTATTATATTAATTGCCATAATATTACACCTTAATTATAAAAACAGAAAAGATGTCTTGATTGCAATGTCAACGATTATTGTAACACTTTCCGGATGCATTTTTGCATTATTTATAACAAAAACATACTTTTCCATATCTGCAGGAGTGGGCCTCATAGCTGCGATAGGAGTATCAATACAAAACGGGGTAATATTGCTTTCTTCAATAATAAGACAGCAAAAAATATGTGAAGATAAAACAAAAGCCATTATAAAGGGAGCAGTACAAAAGTTAAGACCTGTTCTGACCGCCTCACTCGTTGCAATACTAGGACTTTTACCTGCGGCATTATCAAACGGAATAGGTGCACAAAGTCAAAAACCTTTTGCTATTGCAATTATCGGAGGACTTTCTTGCGGAACAGCCTTTACAATATTCCTTATTCCGCTATTATATAAAATTACAGGGGAAAAACAAAATGAAAATAATTAAAACTCTTTTAATAATTCTACTTTCAGCAACTATAACAGGTTGTGCGTCTAAAAATTCAACACAACCGCAAAATAAATTACTAACACTTACAGAAGCTCAAGAAAAAAATGCAAAAATTGAAACTGCACCCCTTAGTGAAATGGATATAGAGCTTCAAATAACCATTCCCGCACAATTCAAAGCAAGAAACCAATCAATAGAAAGAGTGTATTCCCCAATCGACGGCAAAATTACTGAAGTATATGTAGAACCGGGGTCTATTTTAAAAATCGGACAACCGATTGTTCAAATAAAATCCGATGAAATCAGCCAAATTCAATTAGAGTTTTTAGAAAAAATTCTTGAAATCGACGCTAACGTAAATGAATTAAAAGCTCAATATGAATTATCCAGACAAAACTACAACAGAGAAAAAACTCTCTATAACGAAAAAATATCTTCAAGAGCTGAATATGAAACTGCAAACGCTCAGTTAAAAAAAGATAAAGCAAACCTTGACGCACTGTATTTGAAACGTTCAGCCTTAATAAACGTATATAAACAACGACTTGCTGTATATGGAGGGAACATTGAGGGAGTTTTAAGAACCAAACAAATCTCTCCGTATGTAACACTTAAAGCAAGCAAAAACGGAATATTATTGGAAAGAAAAGTAAATCCCGGTGAAATTGTTGAAAAAAACAGAGAATTATTTAATTTAGCAGACCTTTCAACCATCTGGCTTGTAGGATACGCATTTGAAAAAGATTCTTCAGCCCTCAAAATAGGAGAAGCTGTCACAGGAACACTCGAAGAAGCATCAGGTACAATCAACGGAGTACTTTCCTACGTATCCCCGATACTTGACAGCACTACAAAAACACTTGAAGTAAGAGCAGATATTCCAAATAAAGATTTTAAAATAAAACCTAATATGTATGCAGAAATGTTCGTTAATACAGGAATAGCACACGTACTCGCAATTCCTAATGATGCTGTCGAAAAATACGGAGATTATGATTTTGCTTATGTAAAAACCGCTCCGCATACTTACGAAGAACGTAAAGTTAAAACAGGCAGAAAAAATGACCAATATACCGAAATTATTTCAGGAGTAAATGCCGGAGAAGAAGTCGTCACAAAAGGTTCTTTCGAATTGTTGGGTGAAAGCATAAAAAAACAAGAAGCCGAATAATTATCCAAAATTATTAAGAATTGTAAAAATTTACTAAAAGTGTAGTTTTTACAATTTTTAATTTAAATAATTGTAATTTTAGCAAAATTGGTTAAAGATTTCTATTTTTACAAAATAAACAAACACAAAACAAGTACAAAAGTACTACATTTGTAGTAAATTGTACATGTTGATACATTTTGGCACCCGATTGTAGGCATTGACGTTTTTTAAAACATAATGTAGTCTATAAACATTAAAAGAAAAAAGGTTATTAAATGTCTTTGATAAAAAACGATAAACGAGTCAAATTAAATTCAGTGGTGAGAATGCATAAATCCTTAAAATTAATGCACTCCGTTTTTTATCGCAGACTGTGTTTATAGCTATTACTTAATTTACTAAACCTAATAACATACTAGCAGCCTGCAAATCTAGGGGTAAATTTGCAGGCTTATTTTTTTTGCAAGAAAGGAGAAGACTACAGATGAAAATTGCACAAATTCAAAACTACAACATTACCTATCAAAGAAATCTACAATCAAATAAGATAAAGAATAATATACCTGTGGTCAACCATTCCTACACTCAAAATCCACAAATGAGTTTATTAGACACAAATTATAATCGGTTAATGATAAAAAAGAATACACCGACTTTTACAGGAGAAATAGAAAGAGCAGTATCTATACTTTCTAAACAAATTCCACTTGAAGAAAGAATTGCCGATGCTTTTAATTTTTTAAAACACGGAGACCTGATTATTACAGGGAAGTCAATAAAAGAAGCACAAGGCGGACTGCTTAACTCAATAGATAAACTTAAAAAAAACGTAATAAAAAGAATATTTTTTATAGAAGATGATAATATTAAAGGTACTCTAGCATTTCGAAAAGATGCACTAGGTGATACAGAAGTTATCAATCCGAACAACAAATCAATATTCATAACAACTGATGGTAAAGAATATGAAATTCCGAAAAACGGCTATAATTACATAATTCCCGGCGATACTATCAGAATTGACGATTTTATTTTACCAATAAAAGATAAGCCAAAATGCGACCTTAGTATGCATAGATTTGCTTATGCAAAAGCTTTCAATTATGAAAAAGAAGCTGAAGCTGTAATTGGTAAAGAAAATAAAAAAATCCTAAGTACACTTTATTCAGAGAAAAAGCCGGTTAAGAAAACTATGTTTAGTGATGTTATAGGCCAGGATGATGTAATCAGAGAACTTAAAGAAAATATTCTCTACCCGTTAAGAAAACCAAGAGCCTATGAAAACCTTGATTTGCACCGCGGATTTATTTTAAAAGGAGGTCCGGGTCTTGGAAAAACTCATACAGCTCAAGCATTGATTAATGAAGCAGGTTTAAATTACAAATTCCTTAACGGACTTGAATTAGAGAACAAATACATCGGAGAATCAGAAGCTGCTTGGAGAGCATTGTTTGATGAAGCAATAGAAAACCAGCCTTATTTATTATTTATTGATGAATTTGATGCTGTAGGCAGAGCTCGTGGCGGAATTGATGAATATGGCGATAAAGTTGTTGATCAAATTTTGACCTGTATGACAGATATTGATGCAAATAAACACGATGTATTTGTAATGGCTGCAACAAACTTCTTTGACAGACTGGATAAAGCACTGATTAGATCTGGAAGATTTGGAAAAATTCTTGATTTCAAGCAGCCGGATTTAGATGCGACAAAAAAATTACTTGATAATTATACGAAAGGTAAACCGATAAGTGAAAATTTATCAAAAGATCAAATTGCTAAGAAAATGCATCAACTTCAATGTACAGGAGCTGATGTAAGAAGACTTGTAACAGATGCCTACCTGAGCGGTTACAAAAGAGCAGGAATTACAGAAAAACTCGATAAAGATATTCTTACAGATGCGGATTTAGATGAATTTAAAATTCTTGATATAGATTTTGAAAATGCCATAAATAAATTTGCGGAAGGTAAAAAATCTGACAGAAAAGCCGTCGGATTTAACAAATAAATAAAGAGAACTCCCTTTTCTTATTCTTATACTAACAAAAAACTCTCGGATTATTTTTATTCGAGAGTTTTACTATGAAAAAAACTTGTGTAAAATATAATTAAGGAAAGTAATAAAGAAATGGGAAAAGAATACAGACTGGAACATTTATACTCTAACTTGGCACTAGTTCTCACTGCATTTATACTGGGATTATCCTTTGTTGCTCAAAAAGCTGGAATGGATTTTGTAGGGCCTTTTACATTTAATACGATAAGAAATTTTTTAGGTGCAATAAGTCTTTTACCAATTATCTTTATTGCAAAAATTTATTCCTCAAAGAAATATACAAGGTCAAAAGAAGAAATAAAAATTCAGCGGAAACTGCTTACAAAAGGCGGAATTATCTGCGGACTATTATTTTTTATTGCACTTTCAATAAATCAATACTGTATGATGTATGCACCAGCAGGGAAAGCAGGATTTATTACAGCTTTATATATTATATTTGTACCGCTTATTTCTGTTGTTTTTCTAAAAAGAAAACTTAAAAATAACGTAAAAATAAGTATAATACTTGCGGTAATAGGACTTTACCTGCTTTGCGTAAAAGAAAATTCAGCTTTCCATCCAAGTGAAATCGGCTTATTAATAAGCTCCGTCTTTTTTGCATTACATCTGCTTGCAGTTGCACATTATTCTCATAAAATAAGTTCTATTAAACTTGCTTGCGTTCAATTTTTAACAACAGGAATTCTCTCTGCGATTATAATGTTTATATTTGAACCTGTAGCAATTAGCGGTATAATTCTTGGCATTAAACCGATTTTATTTTCCGGAGTAATCGTTACAGGAGTTGCTTATACTCTGCAAATTTTCGGACAAAAAAACACCCCGCCGGTTATTGCATCTTTAATATTAAGCTTGGAATCAGTTTTCGCAGTATTAGGCGGTATGCTTATACTTGGAGAAACTTTAACTATTCAAGAAACACTCGGATGCATAATTATGATAAGCGGTATTCTTCTCTCACAATTGAGATTTAATCCAAGAGCGATGAAAAGATTAAAAAGAATTCATAAAAATTTTTCAATTAACTCTTGACTGATAGCAGCTCTCAAGTTTTACAATATATTTATAGTATGAAAGGAGATATTAAGTCATGATATTAGACAAAGTTGATACCCCAACAGATTTAAAAAAACTGACAATTCCTGAAATGGAAACTCTTGCTAATGAAATGAGAGAGCTTATTATAAAAAAAGTAAACACAACAGGCGGACATATGGGGCCAAATCTTGGTATAGTTGAAGCAACAATTGCTCTTCACTATGTTTTTAATTCACCTGAAGATAAAATCGTATTTGACGTATCACATCAATGCTATCCGCATAAAATACTGACAGGTAGAAAAGAAGGTTTTACAAACCCTGAATTATACAATAAATACACAGGTTACACAGCCCCTGAAGAAAGTGCCCACGATATTTTCAAAGTAGGACATACATCAACCTCAGTAAGCTTGGCAGTAGGACTTGCAAAAGCAAGAGATCTTAAAGGCGGAAAAGAAAATATTATAGCTCTAATCGGAGATGGCTCCCTAAGCGGCGGAGAAGCTCTTGAAGGCATAGATAATGCTGCAGTTCTTGGAAGTAACATTATCATAATTGTAAACGACAACGATATGTCTATAGCTGAAAACCATGGCGGATTATACAAAAATCTTCAAGACTTAAAAGAATCTGACGGGAAATGTGAATGCAATTTCTTTAAAACATTGGGGTTCAATTACTATTATGTTGGAGAAGGAAATAATATTGAAAAACTAATTGAAACATTTAAAAAAGTAAAAGATACAAATCATCCGGTTGTAATACATATTCACACATTAAAGGGTAAAGGGCTTGCCATAGCGGAAGAAAATAAAGAAGCTTTCCACTGGATTTTACCTGGGACACTTGATAAAAATGATAAAACAACACAATCTGTAACAGAAGATTACTGCTCTATAACTACAGATTATATTCTTAAAAAAGCAGAAAAAGATCCGAGTATAATCGCAATATCCCCGGCGACCCCTGGAGCTTACGGATTCACACAGGAATTCAGAAAAAAGCTAGGCAGACAATATCTTGATGTAGGGATTGCAGAAGAACATGCAATTGCTGCAGCTTCTGCAATGTCAAAATACGGTGCAAAACCGATACTCGCAATTTTAAGTTCATTCGTGCAACGAACATACGATCAATTATCACAGGATTTATGTTTAAACAATTCTCCTGCAACAATACTTGTTCACTGGGGGACAATATCGAATGCCGATGCAACCCATTTAGGCTCATTTGATATTCCGCTAATATCAAATATTCCAAACATGATTTATCTTGCACCAACCTGCAAAGAAGAATACTTAAAAATGCTCGACTGGTCTGTAGAACAAAAAGATTATCCTGTCGCTATAAGAGTACCGTTTGGAAATTTAATCTCCTCCGGCGAAGAAGATTTAACTGATTACTCTAAGATTAATAAATTCAAAATTGAAGAAAAAGGTTCTGAAGTTGCAATCTTAGGGCTTGGAAACTTCTTCCGTCTGGGAAAACAAGTTAAAGAAGAATTGAAAAAAGAACTAAATATTAATGCGACATTAATTAATCCGAAATTCATTACAGGCATTGATGAACAATTACTTGATGAATTAAAAGCAAACCATAAAGTAGTGATAACTCTTGAAGACGGTATTTTAAACGGCGGATTTGGCGAAAAAATTTCAAGATTTTACGGAAATTCTGATATGAAAGTTCTAAACTTTGGCGGATGTAAAGAGTTTACGGACAGAACTCCATTAGAAGTCTTATACCAAAGATATCACTTGACAAAAGAACTGATTGTTCAAGACATCAAAAACATACTATAAAACGACTAAACAAAAGCCCGATAATATAAATTATCGGGCTTTTTAAATTATGCAATACTTTCTTTTTCAATTTTATTCATCGGATTCCATTCATCAGCTAGATTATTTTTTATCAGATTTTTATAATAATTCTCTTTATAATCCAGCAATTCCATCTGACGTTTCAAATCCTCCATCTGCTGATGTGCTTTAGCTTTTGTATCCTGAATAATCTTATAACGCTCTGTAATGGTCGAATCCCCGATTAAACATAAATCAATATATCTTTTAATAGCTTTATTTTCAGTACCTGTCAATCTGAGACACTTTACTATTTTTACCCAATCCAAATCACTTTCTGAAAACAATCTGACATTATTTTCATTTCTTTTTATAAAAGGAAACAGTCCGCTTTTAGCCCAAAAACGGAGAGTATGTTCAGATACATTCATTTTTTCTGCAACTTCTTTAATCGTATACATTCAAAAACCTCCTGTCATAATCTTATCATAACTCAGAAAACAAAAGATATCTATGCATTTTGAGATTTAGAATTTTTCTCGACATATTTATCAATTTTTTCAGCAATATAAGTTGAAAACATAGGCAAAATTCCATAGTAAATACCAGCAAAAATAAGTGCAGGACGAATTATATTAATACCTTCGATATATTTATGTAATTTAGGATCATGCCTGTTCAATTCTGAAAATGTTTCAATAAATTTCCCTGATTTATTTTTAACAAAGCTGTTAATACCATAACCAAACCCGAGAGTAATCGCAGTAGATACAAGATTATTATATATTAAAGCTTTTTTACGATTTTCTTTAATTTTAGAGCTTTTATGAGTTTGATAGGCAGATGTTGCCGTCAAAAGGATATCTGTAGCAGCTGTCATATTGATAGCAATATCTTTCTCCTGTTTTGCATGTTGCACCATAAATTTTTGGAAGTTTTCGTTATCAAACAATTTTCCTATACCTTTTGATAAACTTTCAGTTAAACCTCCTGTAAAAGGTATTTTTTTACTATTAATAATTTGTATATTATCAGGATTACTCTTTACACTCACAGTTTCCGTATGCTTTTTGACATTAAAAAGTTTATCCATAATTACAGGAATTAAAGCAATAGTAAGTACAGACTTCGGTATAGCCGTAATCAAACCTGTACCGAGTTTTATCATTTGGGTTGCGAGCTTATAACTTTTTGATTTGAGCAGTTCTTCTGAAGCTGCCTTCAAAGTCACAATCGTTTTAGGTTTCAGAAATTTATCAGGATTTTTATCAATGTTTTTTACGGCATTTTCTACAGGTAAAGCAACAGCCTCTACCATTCCATACTTTATAAGTCCTGAGCAGATAGAATTTGCACAAGCATATTGTTTATTTTCTTTTTCAACATCAGGTGTCGAAAAAATGGCAAGCGGACGTAACGACAAAGACATTAAAAGCGATGTCCCCGCACAAAATGAAGTTCCGTGCTCTGATACCTTTTCAAGGCTTTTTAATAGCATTTTATTCGTTAAAATTCGGCTTATTTTTTGTACTTGCATTTATTTCCACCTGTTAATAGTAGACAACACACATAGAAAAAAGTAAAATAATTTTAATGAATATATTAGAGTTTATTAAAAAAGAATTTCAAGGATTTGGAAAGTATGAAAGGATACTTTTTCCATTAGGGATTATACTTATAATATTATTGTCATTTCTTATCGGAGATAGCAAAATCGCACTTATCTCGGCAATATGCGGAATAAGTTATACAATACTTGCAGGAAAGGGTAAAATATCCTGCTACATTTTAGGTTTATGCGGGACAATGTGCTATGCTTATTTAGCCTACAAAAACCATTTATACGGAAACTTATTTTTATATATGCTATATTATTTTCCAATGCAAATCGTCGGAATATTCAAATGGAGACAACATTTAAAAAAAGAGGTACAAGAAATTATAAAAACGAAGCTTTCCCCAAAAGAAAAGCTCGCATTTTTCACGATATTACTTATAGGCTCATTGGTTATTTCTTTAATACTGAAAAATCTTGGAGATGCAAGCCCTTTTATTGATGGAATAACAACATTTTTCTCAATCGGGGGGCTGCTGCTGACAATAAAAAGATGCATAGAACAATGGTATATCTGGACTATCGTAAACGGACTGTCTGTTATAATGTGGATTAGCGCATACATAAACGGCTCCAATTGTCTTGCTACAGTAATTATGTGGAGCATATATTTTATACTCGGATTTTATTTTTTAAATAATTGGAAAAAAGAATTGGATTATAAAAAAGACTTTGGTATATAATATTAAAAGTTATGGCAAAAATTGATTTACACATACACAGCAACTATTCAGACGGAAGCGATACAATTCAAGAGCTTGCAGAAAATATAAAAACTTCAGGCCTTGAAGTTTTTGCACTGACAGATCATGATACTATTGACGGATGCAAAGAACTAGCAAAGCTAATCCCTGATAACATTAAATTTATTCATGGCGTAGAACTTACCTGCAAAGCTAGAGAATGCAAGTGCCATATTTTAGGATACAATTACAATGATAATTCATCAGAATTAAAAAAACTATTAGCTAAAGGGAAAAAACTTCGTTTGCACAAGCTTGAGACAAGAATTAATTATCTCAAAGAGAAATTTGGAATTATACTTTCTGAAAAAGAATTAAATTGGCTATATTCAAGAAAAAGCGTTGTAAAAATGCATATAGCAAATATACTTGTCGAAAGAGGACTTGCTGAAAATAATCTTGATGCAATGAGGAAATATCTTGACGGATGCAAAACAGGAAATTCAAGATTTGATGGAGATGAAGCAATAAATACCATAATAGCCTCAGGGGGAATTCCAATATGGGCACACCCTCTTGGCGGAGAAGGCGAAATACACCTAAAAGAAGATGGATTTATTCCTAAGTTAAAAACACTTATAGACTGTGGAATTCAAGGACTTGAGTGCTATTATTCAAGATATTCTGAAAATGAAATTAATTTTCTTGTAAATTGTGCTGACAAATATAACTTGTTTATTACAGGCGGAAGCGATTATCACGGAAATAATAAAAATATTCCACTCGGAACATTAAATTGTCAAAATATATATATTGATTCTTCAAAATTAAATTTAGGCACCAAATGTAAATTATAAAAAATGCAAAATAAAATGGCTGAATGTAAAAGTTTTGATCCGATTATTAATAAAAATTCAAAAACACTTATTCTGGGCTCAATGCCGGGAATAAAATCCTTGAATGCTCAAGAGTATTACGCTCATCCGCAAAATCGTTTTTGGAAAGTTATCGGAATAATTTTTAACGCAAAAGATTTAGATAAACAAAACTACAAAAACAAAACAGAAATTTTACTAAAAAATAATATAGCACTTTGGGACACTATAAAATTTTGCACAAGAGAAGGCAGTCTTGATTCTGCAATAGAAAATGAATATCCAAACGAAATTGATATACTACTAAATAATTATCCTAATATAAAAACAATATGCTTAAACGGTAATAAAGCTTATAATTCACTAAAAAAATATTTTCCAAAACTTTTTACTACAGAAAAATATACAATAATAAAACTACCATCCACCAGCCCTGCTAACGCAAAATGGAGAATTGAAGATTTAGCTGCGGAATGGAAATTATACATTAATAAAAAATAACTTATATTCAGACTTCTTATTCGGCTATTATAAAATACTATAAATTATAAAATAACTTAATTTATATATTTTAAACATACACTCAAATCTTTTTCATCAATTATAATATTTGCATGTTGTTTCAAAATAGGTTTAGCACAAAAAGCAATTCTTTTTTCTGCATATTTAAACATACTTAAATCATTAGCCCCATCACCCACCACAAGAGTATCAGCAGGCGAAACATCAAGTAAGTTTTGCAAACGGTACAACATTTGTCCTTTACTGTCATTAAACATCATTTCACCGCCGACAAGACCGGTCAAAATCCCGTCTTTTGAATGAAGTATATTAGAAAATTCACAATCTAATCCGAGTTTTTCTTTAAAAGGTACAGTTGCATTTTTAAACCCGCCGGAAAAACATATTACTTTATATCCTAGACGCTTTAGTCCATTAACAGCCTCAATAGCACCATTCATAAGCGGAAGATTTTCACAAATTTTATTTACGGTATCGACCTTTAATCCCATTAGCAGTTGAACTCGTTTTTGAAGACTTTCAAAAAAATCTATCTCTCCGTACATAGCACTATCTGTAATCTTTTTAACTTCTTTTTCTATACCGATTTCTTTTGCGAGGAACTCTAGAGTTTCTCCGTCCATCAAAGTCGAATCAAAATCAAAAACAGCTAATTTCACTTAACATTCCTTCCTATTGAGCACTTAAATTAATATATTTAGGATTATGGACCCCGTTTATTTTTTCAATATCAGAAAGAACATTTTCTCCTACCCCTGAATCAATATTAATAACCATGATTGATTCCGTTTCATGTTTGTCATTTTTTTGGACTACATTCATAGAACCAATGTTAATATTATTATCCCCGATAACCTGAGCAACTTTAGCAATCATTGCAGGCTGATTAATGTGAGGCACAATAAGCATATGTTTTTGAGGTCTTATACTTGTTTCATAATCGTTAATTTTAACAATTCTTGGAATATCTTTAGCAATAAGAGCTCCAGCTACAATATTTATTCCTTTATCAGTTATTAATTTAATTGTAAGAAGTCCCGCAAAATTACATTTAACTTTTGAACGTGATGATATAATATCAATGCCTCTTTTCTTCGCAAGAACAGGAGCATTAACATAGTTAACTCCTTCAAGCATTGATGAAAGAGCCCCTTTTAATACTGCGACTTCAAGCGGTTGAATATCTAATTCAGCCAAATCACCTTGTGCAGTGATTTCAATAGATTTAATCATTCCTTCAGAAATCTGCATAGCAAGCTCACCTGAATTTTCAGCAATATTCATGTAATCTTTGACAGGCTCAAGCTTATCAGGTCTTAGGGATGGAATATTCACAGCAGAAGATGCAGAACCTCCTGTTAAAACTTCCTTAATTTGTTCTGCGACATCAACTGCAACATTAAATTGAGCCTCCTGAGTACTAGCTCCTAAATGAGGAGTTAAGACAATATTTCCCTGACAATTAATTAGAGGGCATTCTTTTATATTCGGTTCATTTTCATAAACATCAATTGCAGCACTTGCAACGTAACCGGAATCTAATGCTTCTTTTAAATCCTGTTCATTAATAATTCCGCCTCTTGCACAATTAACAAGTCTTACACCCTTTTTCATTTTTGCAATAGTTGATTTATTAATGAGATTTATAGTTTCTTTTGTTTTAGGAACATGAACAGTTATAAAGTCACATTTGCTCCAAAAATCATCTAAAGTTTGTGCATATTCACCGCCCATTTTTTTAACAACATCTTTAGACGTATATGGATCATAGACAACGAGCTTCATTCCTAATGCTAAAGCTACTTCAGCAACATGAGAACCGATTTTACCGAGTCCTATGATACCGAGAGTTTTATTATATAACTCACAGCCGGTAAATTTGGCTCTATCCCAATTGCCTTCTTTCGTAGAAGTCGCAGCAGGAGCGATATTTCTAGCCATTGCAAGCATAAGAGCTATTGTATGCTCAGCAGCAGCCATAGTATTTCCGTCAGGAGAATTGACAACAATAATCCCTTTTTGAGTTGCAGCATCGACATCAATATTATCAACTCCAACACCTGCTCTGCCGATTATTTTTAAACTTTTACCTGCTTCAATAATTTTCGCAGTTACCTTAGTTTGACTACGTATCATTAATGCATCATATTGCGGTATTACTTTTATTAATTCTTCTTCACTCATTGTAGGAAGAAAATCAACATCCGCAGCAGTTTCAATTATTTTACCTGCTGATTCGTTTATTTTATCTGTTACTAAAACTTTCATTAACTAAATATTCCTTTACTTTTTATTTACAACTTAATTCTGTAATAATAGTTTTTACGCCGTCCCCGATATTGAATTTATGACCGAGTTTATATAAAGAAGCCTCTAAAGCTCCTACAGAAGCAATTAAATCTCTATCGCAGACAAACCCAAGTGTTCCCATTCTGAAAATTTTATCTTTCAGTTGATTTTGTCCATTTGCAACAACAATGTCATAATCTTCTTTTAGAGTTTTTCTTATATCAGGCACCGAAATCCCATCAGGCGGGAGAATAGAAGTAATAGCATAGCTTGCATTTGCATCATTTTCTACAAGAAGTTTAAGATTAATTGCACGAAGAGCTTTTCTTAAAGCCACAGAATGTCTTCTATGACGCTCATTTACATTGTCAATTCCTTCATCTTTAATCATTTTTAGTGCTGTATTAAGCCCTACAATTAAATTAACAGCAGGCGTAAATGGAGTGGAATTTGATTGAACAGATTTTCTATGAGAAGCCCAATCAAAGTAAAAACTAGGATGCTTACACTGTTCATAAAGTTTCCAAGCTTTCTCATTAGCAGTGAGAAAAGCCAGACCGGGAGGAATCATAAAACCTTTTTGAGAACCTGAAATAAGTACATCAATCCCCCATTCATCAGGTTTACAAGGCATAGCACAAACACTTGTCACACCATCTACTACAGATACAGCACCATGTTCTTTTATAATTGAGCATAAAGTCTTAATATCATTTGCAGCACCGGTCGATGTTTCACTATGAGTGAGAGTAACTATTTTTATCTTTTTTTCTTTATCTTCATCAAGTCTTTGTTTTAGAATTTCCGGATTAATTACTTCACCTGCAGGAACTTCAATTTTTTCAACAACAGCACCTCTTGATTCAGCTATTTTAGCCCAACGGTTTCCAAAATTTCCTATGACAAGGCAAAGAACTTTATCGCCAACATTTATAAGGTTTTCCAAAGCGGCACACATAGCACCGGTTCCGCTTGATGTAAACATAAATACATCATTTTGAGTTTGAAAAACATATTTGAGATTAGCATAAACTTCTTCTAAAATAGAGGAGAATTCCGAACTTCTATGTCCTATCGGGTGTTTGGCAATTTCTAACATAACAGATTCCGGAACCGGTGTAGGACCAGGAATCATTAAAAAAGTTTTATCTTTCATAAATATCTCCTCCTATATTAATTATATTGTTATATACATGTACCAATAAGGGATAATTTTTAATAAAAGTATATATATTTTTGTAATAAAATATTAAAAGAATTTTTTTTTAAAGATTTATAATTTCATTTTAAGGGAGTTTATAATTAGTTAATAAATATTTTAATAAATCAAGAATTTATTTAGTTATTAACAAAATTTTTATGTATAATAACCGTAATGAAAAAGCTGTTTTTATTGATAATATTAATTATATTTTTGGGGGAATTATCTGTTTCGGCATCTGATAAAAATAATATTGTATCAAAAAATATTAATTCAAATATTCATATATTCTTTGTTAATCCCGTAAATAAGTCAAAACCTGCCCGAAGTGGAGATGGTGAGGCTATAAAAGCATTATTAAAATTGATAAATAATGCACAAGAAAGTATTGATTTTGCTATTTATGGAATAAGTAATGAAGATGAAATTTTTCAAGCATTAATAAACGCACAAAACAAAGGAGTAAACGTTAGGGGTATTGTTGATATGGATAATGAAAAGAAAAATCCATACAAAGATACTTATGATTTACAGAAACAATTAAAAAATATAAAAACAGATTATAAGCAATTAACAGACTTTAAATCTTCTAAGTCTGATTACGTGCAACATGTAACTTATAATATAGGTGGGAAAATTATTGAGGCTTCGTTTGTAAATGAAGGTATTAAAGATTACAACGATAAAATAATGCATAATAAATATTTTATTATTGATAAAAAGATTGTCTGGACTGGATCAATGAATATCAGTAATACTTGTGCAAGTTATAATTCAAATTCAAGTGTTGCTATAAAATCTGAAGAACTTGCTAAAATTTATACAGAAGATTTTGAGCAAATGTTTTTAAAAAATAAACATCATAGCGAAAAACAAAATAATATAAATACAAAATATATAAATGTTGATAACAATACAAGAATTATTGCTTTTCTTTTACCGGAAGATAAAGAAACTTATAATATAATTAGCGGTTATATTAATAGAGCTCAAAAATATATTTATGTCCCGATGTTCTTTTTTACACACACAAAATATTCTCAAGACTTAATTAATGCACGTAACAGAGGCGTAAAAGTAAAAATTATATTAGACGCTACTTCCGCTAGAACTGGCTACTCTAAACATGAAATTATGAGAATGGCTGGTATTCCTGTGAAAATTGAAAATTGGGGCGGAAAAATGCATGAAAAATCTCTAATCATTGATGATAAATATTTATTAATTGGCTCAATGAATTTTACAAGTGGTGCTCATTACCAAAATGATGAAAACAGTCTATTAATTGAAAATAAAGAAATAGCAATAAAATCAAGAAAAAGGTTTGAAAAATTATGGAAATCAATACCTAATAAGTGGCTATATTCTATTCCAAAACCCGAAGGAATAGATTCAAAATATTCTTGTTTTGATAATATTGACAATGATCATGATGGTCTTATTGATGCAGATGATCCAGATTGTGCATGTTTTTATAAGGAAAAACAAAATAAATATATTTATAATCAAACAGGCCCTATAATTGATTAATTAATGAAAGACTTTTATGACTTTTAGTTTCTTTTTTGTTTTTTACATAATTTGCTCGAATTTTTTTTATATTTTCAGGTAATATCATATCTTTTAGACACATATTAATATTCCACCCGTATATTTTAGCTTTTTTATCGTTAAATTTTTCATACTCCATAGCTTTAAAAAATAAATTTGGATGATTTTCATATAAATTCAGCCAATCATTTTGTGATTGATAAAAGCAAAAGTAACAGCCAGAACGCTTACGCCATTTATAATATTCTGGAAGATTTATTCCAACATTATACAAAATTTTAAATACATCATCTCGATTTATACAAAATTCTTGAAACGGATATTTTACAATAACCTGCTTATTGCTATTACTTATTCCTCGGCCTAATTCATCAGATCTTATGCCAACATAAGTATAAATAATTGTATTTTTATTTTTTCCTAAATATTTTGATTTAATATATTTCTCATAGACTCGAATTTTTAAATCTACAGTACACCAACGATTTACAATAGAAGGTAAAAATTTCCTAACATCGTATAAATGCTCAAAAGATTTTTCCGGTTTAAGGACAGTAATTTTTTTGTTTAAAAATATTTCTATTTTGTTTAAATAATCATAAGTTTCAGGTATCTCTTGCTCTGTATCACAAAAAACGAGTTCTAAATTTTCAAAAATCTCAGGCATATTTTCTTTCATAAAGAATGCAAGTGCAGTGGAATCCTTTCCACCAGAGAGTGATAAAATATGATATTCTTTTTCCATTAGTTCTCCTTATAATACTTATATCAAAAGCAGCCCTTCGCTACTTACGCCCCGCCTACGCGTGCCGTGCGTAGCTACGCTGTCTAACAGGCCACTCAAAAATTCCGAGTTTTTGTCAACGCGGAATTTTCTCGGGAAACAAAAGCACAGCAAAGCATCTGCTTCACTGTGCTTAAAAACTTTCAGTTACTCCTTGCAAACACATAAATCATCTTTGGATTTCGCTCAACAAGAGGTGTATCACCATTTACATTATTACTGTAAAATGACAAATACGATTATTACTTAATTTTTTTTTAAGATTTTACTATTTTAATAAATCAAGAATTTATTTAGTTATTAACATAATTTTTATGTATAATAACCGTAATGAAAAAGATTTTAGCAATTGCATTTATACTAACGACTTTGTCAATTTTACCTGTATCAGCTTCTGGCGAACATAAGGTAATTAAAATTATTGATGGGGATACTATATATGTTGACTTTAACGATAATGGAATTGCGGAACAAGATGAAAAAGTTCGAGTCAATGGAATTGATACGTTTGAAACTAAACTCAATGACGGACTAAATTGGCAAATGAAACTATATAACCTTACTCAAGATGAAGCTTTAGGACTTGGGTATTACGGAAAAGAGTTTGCTAAAAAAGAGCTGCTAAATAAACCAGTAAGAGCTGAATACACCGCAGAAGAAAAGTTTGATAAAAATAATCGACATTTGATGTCTTTATACTATGATTGCGATAGACAAGGCAAATGCAAAAGTTACGAACAAGAAGTTTTGAAAGCAGGACTTGCAACAATTTATACAAAATCAAACCTTGCAGATAAATTAAAGCCTTATGAGAATACAGATAAAATAAAACAAAATGCTAAAAGAACACATAAATTGAATCTTGTTGTATTAAATTATAAAAACGGTAAATATCACAAAACTACTTGTGAATACGCTTTTTTAGCTAGTCAACAAGAGTTAATTAAAAAGACTTCAAAATATATTCCTTCATCTTGTTGTTTTAATATTCCAGAAAGAAAACAACATAATTATCCACATAAAGACATTAAATTAAATAGAGATATCTCTCTGTATTTTTGTTGACCCTACAAAAAATGAATTTCCTAAAAATGAATGCTCTTCTCCTAACTGTAAAGCATTATTGAATATTATTCAAAGTGCAAATGATACAATAGATTTTGCTTTATATGGATTTAACGAGCAAGATGATATTTTAGATGCACTAATCCAAGCACAATACAGAGGAGTTAAAATCAGAGGAGTTGTTGATAAAGATGAAGCTGAGTCCTATTACGACACAAAAAAATTGTATGAATACTTTGAAAATATAAAAACAGATACAGAAACCTCAATAGCTAAAAAACAACAAGATGAAAAATTTACAAGAGCAAGACACGCTTTAATGCATAATAAATTCTTTATTGTAGATGATAAGTACGTCTGGACTGGTTCTACAAACGTTTCATCAAGTTGTATGACACTAAATGCAAATTCCTCTGTACTTATAAACTCATCAAAAATTGCAGAACTATATAAAAAAGAATTTGAACAAATGTATATTGGAGAGAGATTTCACGGTAATAAAGAACTAATTAAGAATAATGAACATATTAAACTTAATAATGGTGAGACTGATGTATCTGTTTATTTTTCTCCAAAAGCAGAAGCTATCACAAACTATGTGAGACCAATAATACAAAGTGCAAAAACTTCCATTCATATATCGATGTTTTATTTAACGCATCGAAAAATAGTACAAGATTTAATAGATGCTAAAAATAGAGGAGTAGATGTAAAAATAATATTAGATGGCGATTTTGTTGCTGATGGATATTCTCCACATGAAAAATTGCGTGCTGCTAATGTCCCAGTAAAAATAGAAAATTGGAAAGGTCGTATGCATATGAAAAATGCAGTTATAGATGGTAAAATTTCTATTTTAGGTTCAACAAATTGGACTTCAACAGCAGAACTTGTGAATGACGAAAATATGCTAATCATAATTGATGAAAAAATAGCTAAAGATGTTGAAAATAATTTCCAGAAATTATGGAAAACAATACCGGATAATTGGTTATTTTTAACACCTGAATTCAGAGTAAAACCTAAAAAATAACTAATATATTTCAAGTAAATTCTTAAAATGTGCTTCCTTATCTAGTTTTTTATCGGAATATTTTTTTCTAATAGCCTTTATATTTTCGGGTTTAATCATATCTTCAAGAGTTATATCTGAACGCCATCCAAAATGTCCCTTTTTGATATTTTTACAATTTTTATATTCATATTCCATTGCTTTTTTGTATAGTTCCGGGTGATGTTCATATAAATTTAACCATTCTAATTTTGATTGATAAAAACAGAAAAAACAACCTGAACGAGATTTCCATCTCATGTATTCAGGAAAACCAATTCCTGAGTTATTTAAAATATCATATATATCTTTCTTGATTAAACCATCCTCAACAAATAAAAACTTTTCTTTTATGTATGGTTTATTGCTTGTTGCCGTTTTAACTCTTTGAGGTTCATCTGCTCTAATACCTATATATAAGTTAATATACTTACAATTTTCATTATTTATAATACTTTTAAACATATTTTGAATAGTTTTTGTTTTTAATTCTACGGTACACCAACGATTTTGAGGTGTTGGTAAAATATTACGTGTTTCATAAATATGCTGAAAACTAACTGGAGGTTTTAATCTTGTAATTTTTTTGCCCAAAAATATTTCTAATTTATTCAAGTAATCATATAATTCTGGTAATTCAAGTTCTGTATCACAAAAATAGTATTGAATTTCTTTATGAATATTAGGATAGTTCTCTTTTATATATAAAGCCAATGCTGCTGAATCTTTACCACCAGAGAGAGATAAAATATGATATTCTTTTTCCATTCGTTCTCCTTATAATAAGCTACACAAAAGCACAGCAAAGCATCTGCTTCACTGTGCTAAAAACTTTCAGTTACTCCTTGCAAACACGAAAATCATCTATGGATTAAAGCTTAACAAGAGGTGTATTACCTTTTACATTATTACTGCAAAATGACAAATATGACTATTACTTAATTTTTTTTTAAGGTTTTACAATTTTCTCTTTTTACTAATTAAAAAAAAGAATTCCAATCTGCACCTTTAAAATTCCAAAAAGAGAATTTAGGAGATATTTTAATAAAAATTGGTAAAAATTAAGTTTAAAAATTTCTCTAAATAAAATTACATATCGAAAACCGCCCACACTGGGCGGTTTTTCAAAATTATATCTTCACCAACTCCTAATCTTTATACTAAAAAACGGAGTAATAGGGATTTGAACCCTAGATGCAGGATAACCCACATAACACCTTAGCAGGGTGCCGCCTTCAGCCACTCGGCCATTACTCCATTTCTGTTATTTATTTGTCATGCTGAAACAGTTCAACATCAACCATATTTCTAATATAACATAAATATTTTTTTTCGTAAACGGTTTTATTTTATTTTTTTCAAGCTATAATATTATTATTAATATAAATGCGTTTTATGAAAGGTTTTTTTATGATTGAAATGAAAGTTATGGGTATTGCACTTGATACAAGAACTGGCTCTCCTATCGTTGTTTTACACGATAAAGAAAACAGAAAAGCTCTGCCGATTTGGATTGGTTCTGCTGAAGCGAGTGCTATTATTAGAAAAATCGAAAATCTTGCCGTTGCAAGACCTATGACACACGATTTGATAATCAATATTATTGAAAAAACCGGTTATAATCTTGACAAAGTCGAAATTAATGATGTTGAAAAAGACACTTATTACGCAACACTTTTCTTAAAAAATGATAAAGATGAAGTCCTTGAAATTGATTCAAGACCTTCTGATGCTATAGCTATTGCAATTCGTGTAGATGCTCCTATATTTGTGACAGCTAACGTCATTTCTAACGGCTCTGTATCTACAGACTCTGCCAGAGACGAAGAAGAAGCTCAAGAATTCAAAAAATTTGTACAAAGCATTAAACCGTCTGATTTTGCTAAATTAATGAAAGATAACGACCACCACGAAAGTGATCAATAAGCTATACTAAATTTCATTTACCATCTTAAATATGAAAGTTAACTTTTCAGCATTTATTTTGGATAATTTTGTATTGATTTTTTTTATCATATCTTCTTTTTTGATGAAATGTTCTTGATTGAATATGTCCTCATAAGAAACATTTAAACTGTCTATAATCTTTTCTAATGTTTCAAACGACGGATAATTTCGCCCATTTTCAATTCTGCTTAAATGTTTTGGGTCAATTCCCACCATTTCAGCAAGCTTATCCTGCGTATACTTTCTATTTTCTCGGAATTCTCTTATCCTCATCCCGAGTAACTCTTTTTTTGTTGTCATAATATCTCTACCAAACTGTTTTTATATTATTTTATAAATCACTCAAGATAACCATACTTATGTAGACTATATTGACAAAAGGTGATATATAATACATAATAGTAATATAGAATGCGGATATTTAATCAGAAAGGTGATATTTATGAGAACAAAAGGATTTACCTTAGCGGAAGTGTTAATCACTCTTAGTATTATTGGTATAATTGCAGCAATTACACTATCTTCACTTGTAAATAGTTACAAAAAACAACAAACTATTGCTAAATTAAAAAAAGTATATACAAACCTTAATCAAGCATTAAAACTCGCAGAATCAGAATATGGACCTTATGAGTACTGGGAGATTCCTGCTATAAATTCTAATGTAAAAAGTTATTACAATAAATACTGGTACCCATATTTTAAGATACTTAAATCGTGTGAGAACTATTCTCAATGCAATTATACGTCAAATCAGCCTTGGTATTACCCAAATGGATCAAAATCAACTCTAACTTTTAATAGTCAAATTCTCAGAATTCCATTTTTATTAACTGATGGTACTCTTATTTCAATTTCTATCGCTGGAGGAGATATCTTAACTAAAGAATCTCAAATTTATATAGACTTAAATGGAAGTAAATTGCCTAATAAATACGGTATTGACGTATTCGTATTGAATAGGGTAAAAGGTAAAGGAATATTGGCTTATGGTCAAGAACTCTCTATAGATGAGATAAAAGAAGAATGCTCCTATTCTGGCAAAGGAGAAACATGTGCTGCTAGAATTATTTATGACGGATGGCAAATAAAAAACGATTATCCCTGGTAAAAATTAATTTTTAAACATTGTGAAAAATGTAACAAAATGTTTTATTATTGAAATTATACATTTTTTTTAATTTTTATATATTTGAGAGAGTATAAAAAGAGGTCAAAATGCTTGATTCAGTAAAAGCTGTCCAAGCCCAACAGTTGTATCGGGTTCAACCTGTAGCATACAACGACGGCTCAAACGGCAGACAACCACAAAAAAATTCTGAAGTTAACTTCTTTGCTAACGGCGTACATAACCTAAATTACCCGTCAGTAAAAGGCAGTGAAACTTTAGGAAAATCATTAGATTTTCTTGCTTAATTTTTCTTCACAATTTAGTAAATTTAGGCAATTTTTTTGATATCCTATACTTTATAATAATATAGGGATAAATTAATATGGGGAATAAGTTATGACATTATCTGTCGGAAAGATTTTAGGAATAAATACAGGTTATAGAACCGGAGCAATCAGTAAACCTGAGTTTGCACTTGCAGACAATTTTATTCAACAATCTGTATCATCAAATCAGACATATAATTTAAATCACCCAGCTCAAGCAAATTCTACACCTTATGGTGAGTCTCCTAGAGCTAATCATTTAGATTTATTAGCGTAAATAATGCAATCTCGAATATAAAAAAAACAAAGCAGCAGACAAAAGTCTACTGCTTTTGTATTTATTCAATAATTTCATATAAAGTAGAAGCTTCTTGAATACTTACATTATTAGATGGAATACGTAATATTTTTGCTTTTACTTTTCTATTTGCATATTCAATCTCAATAATATCCCCTTCTTTTAGCTGTTTACCTGCTTTTGCGAGATTACCGTTTACAGAAATTCTACCCATATCTGAAACTTCATTAGCAACCGTTCGACGCTTTATTAATCTTGAAACTTTTAAAAATTTATCTAATCTCATATTTACATTCTATCATGCAAAAAACGTTTATGATATAATCTCTATGGATATTAACGGAGTTTTTACATGAAAAATATTTTTATCTATCTTTTATTTATCTTTTCATTTGTCACACAATCTGTATTTGCATCTGATATAAAATTCGTACAGGTAACAGATTCTCATTACTCAAGAAATAATGAGTATTCTGAAAAAATATTAAAAGCTGCAGTTAAAGATATTAATAAAATTGATGGATTATCTTTTGTAGTATTCACAGGTGATAACCTAAACAGACCTAACGAGGAAGATTTAATAAAATTCACAAATATCGTTAATAAGTTAAATGTTCCATATTATATCGTCATCGGAAATCACGACGTTTTTAAATCAAACGGACTGTCAAAAGAAAGATATCTTGAAATAATCAGAGAAAACAATATTTTATTCAGACAAAAAACTCCTGATTATTATTTTAGAAAAGGCGAATTTGGCTTTATTATTGCAGACGGAGCAAAAGAAATTATTCCTGGAGCAAACGGATATTTTAAAGAATCAACCTTAAATTATATAGACAAGCAATTATCTAAACATAAAAAACAAAAAATAGTCATATTTCAACATTTTCCGCTTGTAGAACCTTATGAGTCAAAATCACATAATACATACAAAGCCGAAGAATACATAAATTTATTAAACAAGCATTCAAACGTAATTGCTATAATATCAGGACATTACCACGCAAATGGAGAAAAAATGCAAGATGGTGTATATCATATAAGCTCACCTTCATTACTGCAATTACCACATCAATATAAACTTATTGATATTAATATCACAAAAGGATTTTCCCCAATGATATATACACAATTAAGGGAAGTCACTGTAGAACAATAAGCTTCCTTGCATTTTTTTGCTGATAATATTATAATTGCATTAATAAGTAAGATTAAAAAAGGAAACATAATAATAATGGATGAGACGGGCAATTTGACATTTAATTTATTTTTAATAGTTTTTTTACTATTTTCGAACGGTTTTTTTGTAGCATCAGAGTTTGCTATGGTAAAAGTTAGAAAAACCAGAATAGAACAGTTAGTAAAAGAAGGAAACTTCAATGCAAAACTTGCACTGGAAGCCTTAAAAGATTTAGATAAATTTATAGCGGCAGTACAGCTTGGAGTCACAATATCAAGTATCGGCTTAGGATGGGTTGGTGAAGGAACTTTAGCAAGAATTATAGAACCAATTTTTGCATTTTTACCAGGAATAAGCCAAAATATAGCAACACACACAGTTTCAGTATCAATCTCATTTGCATTGATTACATTTTTACATGTAGTTATAGGTGAATTAATTCCAAAATCAATAGCACTTGAATATACTGAAAAAACTGCCCTTATCGTAGCCAGACCAATGCAATGGATTACAACTATATTTAATCCGTTTATATGGTTATTAAACGGATTTGGGAACTGGGTATTGCAGATGTGTCATATTCCACATTCCCACAAGGGTTCATTGGTACATTCCACAGAAGAACTTGATATGCTTGTGAATGCAAGTTATGACGGCGGGGTGTTAAATGAAACTGAAAAAGATATGTTGCATAATGTATTTAAATTCTCAGATTTAACGGCAAAACAAGTAATGATACCACGTACTGATATGGTGTGTATTCCTGAAGATATGAGCTTTGAGGATTTAAATAACCTCGCAGCAGAAAGTCAATATACAAGATATCCTGTCTATAGCGAAGATATTGATCACATTACCGGTTTGATTCATGTTAAAGATTTGTATTCACTTTCAATAAAAAATCAAGAACAACCTATAAAAAATCTTTTAAGAGAAGTCCTACTTGTACCTGAGACAATAACCATGGATAATCTCGTTTTGGAATTCAAAAAAAGAAAAGGTCAAATGGCAATTGTAGTCGATGAATTCGGAGGAACTTCGGGATTAATAACATTAGAAGATGTATTAGAAGAAATTTTTGGGGAAGTGCAAGACGAATTCGATGAAGAAGAAGAATGCGA
This sequence comes from uncultured bacterium, assembly GCA_949282215.1. Lineage (GTDB taxonomy): Bacteria > Cyanobacteriota > Vampirovibrionia > Gastranaerophilales > Gastranaerophilaceae > Scatousia. The sequence continues at coordinate 72,424 of CASDPF010000007.1, forward strand.
TATCAAAGAAATTGAACCAAATAAATATATAGCAAATGCGATGATGCGATTAGATGAGTTGGCTGAATTTTTTGAAATTCCAAAAGAAGCTGTAGATGACGAAGATATCGATACCATCGGCGGTTTGGTAGTAAAATTGCTAGGACGTATTGCAACAGTAGGAGATACAGCACAATTTGAAAATCTTACATTTATAGTAAAAGAAATTGATGGTGCAAGAATCACTAAGCTTGAAATAGTTAAAACACCTATAGAGTTAGAATCAAATGAGGATGAACAGTCAAAATGATGAATATTGCATTGGGTTTTGACAGTAACTTCGCTCCTTATGCTGCCGTCACAATTAAATCTATATTATTACATAATAAAAATATCCATTTTTATATTCTGTATGATAATTTAAATCAAACAGATATAAATAAAATAGATAAATTAATAAATACCGGAAATAATTGTTATGTCGACTGGATTGATATGACAGGAAAGTTTGATAATTTAGATGCAGGGGAATGGCCTTCAAAGACAGTCTACTTTCCGGTTGCACTACCTTCTATATGCAAAGATGACCGAATATTATTTTTGGACGCAGATGTAATAGTTAATGGAAATCTTGAGAACTTCTATAACCAAGATATGTCAGATTTTTATATAGGCGGAGCTCAAGATTTAGGAATAATTACGACGTTCAATAAAAATGAACTGCTTTCATCAAAAACTGAAGGTAAGATGCATGCAAAAGAATATTATAAAAAACTTTTTAATTACAATAATGTAGAAGATTTTAATTCATACATAAACGGTGGAGTTCTATTACTTAATCTTGAATTAATGAGAAATAACAACATTGAAAATAAAATGTATGAAATATTTAAAAAAATAGATTTTGTATTCAATGAACAAGATTGTTATAATTATGTTTGCAGAAATAAAATTAAAGCTTTTTCTCAATCAGAAGTGTTTATAATTTTTAAAACACATACACTTCAAAACATTCCACCTGCAATTAGAGCTGAATATCTAAAAAACTATACAGAAGATAATAAGCACCTAATTGTGCATTTTATAAAAAAACCTTGGATAGAACCTGAAGAAAATATCCCTTATAAGAAAATTTTTTATAAAATAAAAGCAAAAACGCCTTACAAATTTCACAAGACATCTAAAGAGATTTTTAGGTTTAAATACAGCAAAAAAACAAAATACTTATCAATTTTAGGACACACATTTTTTAATAAAAAAGATGATAACAAAATATTTGAGGATAAAGAAAGTTTATGATAAATATAGCACTTGGTTTTGATAAAAATTTTGCAGCATACGCAGCAACAACAATTAAATCAATATTATTACACAATAAAAATTTAAAATTTTATTTAATGCATGATAATCTGCCAAAATCCGATATCAAAAAAATCAGCAAAATGATTGAGGAATATAAAGAAGATTATCAATGGATTGATATGTCAAATGAATTTGATAACTTATTTACAGGAAGTTGGAAATCAAAAACCCTTTATTTTCCATTAAAACTCTCATCCATTTGTGATGATGAAAGAATTCTATTTTTAGATGCAGATACATTTGTTTTGAATGATTTATCCGCATTTTACAACCAAAATCTTGACGGATACTATTTAGCTGCCGTAAATGATTATGGAATGTTAAGTGACTTAAAAACCGATAATAAACTAAAACTCGGTAATGAAACTGTTGAAATCAAAGATTATTTCAAAAAAATAAGAAAATGGAATAATACTGATATGCAAAGATATTTCAACAGCGGAATGTTATTAATGAATTTAGACGAAATGCGAAAAAATAATGTCCAAGAACAAATGATTGATAGTCTTAAATACAATATTTTTGCATTTCCTGATCAGGATTGTATAAACTATGTATGTCATGATCATGTCAAAATAATTGAACCAAAATATAATTTTATGGTCTTATTTAAATCTACTTGGAACAGGCTGGATGATGAACAAAAAGAAAAATTACTTCCTTACAAAGAAGAAAAAGAACAACCTCTTATTATTCATTATCTTCTAAAACCGTGGAGAAGACCTCAAGATAACTTGCCGTTTTCAAAAGAATATAACAAAGTAAAATCATCCACACCATACAAAAATGTTTTATCAAGACAAGAAATTTTTCAGTTCAGAATAAGTAAAAAAGGCACATACTTAAGATTATTCAATAAAACCATTTTTGAATTTTAAAAGCATGGTAACATCCACTACAAACTTTAGTAATTTAAAAACTTTTCCTCTTTTTAAATGATGTGGCAAAACCCAGATGTTATAGAATAGAATTGTAAAGAAATTTTAACAATTGGGTAACTTAATGAGTCAGACTTTTGATTTCACATCATATAACAATATAAAACGACTTTCAGAAGAAGAACTGATTGCACTATGGGGAGAATACTTCAAAGACAAAAATAATAAAGAAGCTCGAGACACCCTTATCGTGCAATATATATATCTGATTCGTTATGTAGTGGGCCGAGTTAAAGTTACCCTGCCAGCGACAGTATCAATTGAAGATATTGCAGGATACGGAGTAGAAGGACTTATAAATGCAATAGAAAGATACTCCCCGCAAAAAAATACCAGATTTGAAACTTACGCCCTTATAAGAATAAGAGGTGCGATTTTAGATAAAATCCGCTCAGAAGATTTTCTACCAAGAAGCGTAAGAAAGAAATTAAAAGAAATAAAAAATGCACAAGAGGAATTAAAACAAACATTAGGCAGAATGCCTACCACAGCAGAAGTAGCACAGTTCTTGGACATGGATGCGGAAAAAGTCACTCAAATTCTCTCAGAAGATGCCACTATGACATCAATTTATGACAAAAAAGGGAATACTGATGACAGTGTAGAAATTATAGACACCATACAAGATACACATAAACTTAATCCACAAGAACAAATGGAAGAAAAGAATGTAAAACAGGAATTAGAAAGAGCACTAAAAAGACTTCCTGAAAGAGAACGTATTATAATGGTGTTATACTATCAAGAGAACATGACATTAAAAGAAATCGGAGCAACAATAAACATGTCAGAATCAAGAGTATGCCAGCTCCATGCACAAGCGATTATGAAATTGAAAAATATCTTGAGTGAAAACCGTACATCCCGTATGCGTCAAAGTATTATCGCGTAACATCATAGTCAAATATAACAAAATCAACTCGTTTATCGCTGAATCCTTTTCTTGATACATTTTCTTTAAATGGCATAAATTCCCCAAAACCTAAAGGAAAAACTCTCCCCGAACTTATTTTTCCGACTTTAACAAGATAATTTGCAATAGCATTAGCTCGAGCGATTGAAAGCTCCCAGTCATAAGAATAAATACTATCCAGAGGCAAAACTTCATCTGTATGACTTTCTATCACACAATCATTATCATACTGTCGCAAAACATAAATAATACGATTCAAAATTTCAGAACCAGAAGACTTAATTGAATAATTATGCGGTAAAAAGAACTCATCTTCGGAAATACTTAAAATCAACCCCCGAGGGACTTTTGTATACACAATAGTATTTTTCTGCGGCAAAACTGCTATAAATGAATTCTGAATTTGATTAATTTTTGAATCTAAACTTGTACTCAAATAAAGGCTTTCAATTGCATTCGCATAATTACTACCCGAAAGCAAAACTATAAAAGTAATAAGAAAAACAACGAAGCCTTTCAAAATCCACGACCTTTCAGGAAATATTATGTCCTGAAAAGTCATCATAAACTATTACCTGATAAGGTTAAGGCTTAAGAACCGATAATACGTAATTATCGTTAAAATATTTTTTGGCACAATCCTGAATTTGCTCAGCAGTTACTTTTAATATTTTATCTTTTAATTTTTCATTAAAATCAAATCCAAGTCCCTGAATCCCGTGATGAGCAGCTAAACAAGCCTGCTGACTATTAGTTTCCTGCATAAATGCCCATTTACCGATAATATTATTTTTAGCATTATGTAATTCTTCATCACTAACAAGAACATTTTTGATTTTTTCAATTTCTTCCTTGAACCCGTCAAGAGAAACCTCAATATTTTTAGGTTCAGTTGCAATATAAATTGAAAAACTTCCACACAAATCAAAAGGTTCAAACGAACTTCTTACAACATAAGCAAGCCCCTTCTTATCTCTTAATTCCAAGAAAAGTCTTGAAGAAAGCCCTGAGGCACCAAGAATTATATTCAAAAGTACAAGAGCTGGATAATCCTCAGATAAATAAGTCGGGACGATCCACCCTTGAAGTATATGAGCCTGATTAGCATCAGGTTTTATAATTTCAGTATATTTTCTTTCATTCAAAATCGGAATATCTTTTTCGGTTTCAATCTGAATTGACTCCGGTAGGTTTCCTAAATTTGCATCGAGTTTCTGACATATTTCATCAAAATCCAAATCCCCTACAAATGTTAAAACTTTTCTGCTTTCACTTATAATTTTATTGTATGCATCAATAACATCTTCTTTTTTAATATTTTCAGCACTTTCTAAAATTTTTGTATAAGTGTTTCCGTAAGGATGATTTTCAAAAATAGTTCTATAATAAGCATCTGATACTTTGCCACGAGGAGAATCAAGCTCAGCAACAATTTCACCTGTCATTTTAGCCAGCTCTTTTTCAAACTCTTCAAAGGTAGAATTTTTAATTATATCTGTCATAATTTCAAGAGCTTTTGAAAAATCTTCATTCAAGCAGATAAACCTAAATCTTAAATAATCTTGTTTTAATTCAGAAGAGAACTCAATAGCAAAAGCATCCAATTCTTCAGCAATCTGTTGTGCAGAACGAGTTTTCGTTCCTTGCATAAACAATCTCGACATAAGTGCATAAATACCTGCAACTTTTTCAGACTCCTCAATTGTGAAATTCAAACACAATGCAACTCTTGGAGTATTCTTGTTTCTCTTATAAAAAAAATCCGTATTATTTTTAAGTTTAGTAATTTTGCTTTCCATAAAAACTCTCTCCTATAGATGAATTTTAGCACAGTAGGGCTAAAAATACAATCATATATGCTTGCACTTGGAAATTCTTACTGCTATAATAATCGTATGGATATGAAGAGAATAAAATTAAAAGACTTTGAAATAGGCGGAGATAAACTGACAATACTTGCAGGACCTTGTGCAATTGAAAGTCAGGATATTTTAAATAAAACAGCAGAAAAACTAAAAGAAATCACTCAAAAATTAGATATAAATTTTGTATTTAAGTCGTCTTTTGATAAAGCTAATCGATCATCAATCACCTCATATAGAGGTCCCGGCATGGAAAAGGGACTGGAAATGCTTTTAAAGGTGAAAAAAGAATTTGACTTACCGATAGTAACAGATATCCATACACCAAATCAGGCATCACCAGTTTCAGAAGTTGCAGATATATTACAAATACCGGCCTTTTTATGCAGACAAACAGATTTACTTGTCGCAGCTGCAAGAACAGGAAGAATTGTAAATATCAAAAAAGGTCAATTCCTAGCACCTGAGCAAATGGGACCGCTTATAAAAAAAGTTGAAGACAGTGGAAATACAAAGATTTTAGTTACAGACAGAGGAACATCTTTTGGATATAACAATCTTGTTGTAGATTACAGAGGAATTCCGATTATGCAAAGTTTTGGATACCCTGTAGTATTTGATGCTACCCATAGTGTGCAGCTACCTGGAGCAAACGGATGTTCTTCAGGCGGGGACAGAAGATTTGTACCGACATTAGCAAAAGCTGCTATGGCTGTCGGAGCTGACGTTTTATTCTTTGAAGTCCATCCTGAGCCTGATTCGGCATTATGCGATGGACCTAATATGATAGAATTAGATAACGCTGAAGCTTTATTTAAAAAATGCAAAGATATTTTTGAGCTAATAAGGAGTTGATTATGATAGTAAAGACCTATGTAGCGGGACCCTTCGATGCTAATAATTACCTTGTAATAGATAAAGACTCAAAAGAAGCCGTATTAATAGATTGCTCTGATGTAACAAAAGATATTATAGATGAAGTAAAAAATAATAATTTAGATTTAAAATATATTCTCATCACTCACGGACACTTTGATCACGTACTTGGTATAAATGGAATGAAAAGTGCACTTGATACAACCGTTGTAGTTCCTAGAGAAGATTTAATACTTATTGATAATATAAATGAGCACTCAAGATTTTTTGGTCAAGAAGTGATAAATATTCCGACCCACGACAAGACTTATGATGAAGGCATAGACCTAAGGATAGGTCAGCATGAAATTGAAGTCATTAAAACTCCGGGACATACAGAAGGTGGAGTATCTTTATTAATTGGTAGAAACCTTTTTTCGGGAGACACATTATTCAAAGACAGCTTCGGAAGGACAGATTTATACGGAGGAAACACTGAAAAACTTGTAAAAAGTATTGTCTACGAACTGTTTAGGCTTCCGGGAAATACAATAGTATATCCGGGTCACGGAAATTCTACAACAATTGAATATGAAAAATTACACAACGACATAATGCATTATGTAAAAAGAGGATAAAAATGAAAGAACAACTGGAAAAAATTTACGCAAGTGCGAATGAAGATTTAGAAAAAGCAAAATCTATAAATGATTTAGACGAAATAAGAGCTAAATATTTAAGCAGAAAAGGCGAATTTAATGAAATAAAGAAAAACCTTAAAAATTTATCTGATGAAGATAAAAGAATTGTAGGTTCGCTTGCAAATGAAATTACCAGAAAACTTGAGACCTCAATTCAAGAAAAGCATAATGAATTTTATAAAAAAGAGCTTGATGAAAAATTATCAAAAGAACGTATAGATGTAACATTACCTGGAAAATTTATACCAAGAGGTAAAGTGCATCCTATTACCTCAACAACAAATGAGATTGTCGCAAGCTTACAGAGCTTAGGATTTTCAGTTGTACCGGATGCCCTATCTCCAGAGGTTGAAACCGAATACTTTAACTTTGATATGTTAAATGTACCCAAAGATCACCCAGCGAGAGATGTGCAGGATACGTTCTATACTCTTAATGCAAAAAATGTAGTGCTACGAAGCCAGACATCAGGTGCACAAATTCATGTTATGGAGGAACAAAAACCTCCGATCAGAGTGATTGCTCCTGGCAGAGTTTACAGAAATGAGAATATTAATGCTCGTAAAAACAATTTCTTCCATCAAATTGAAGGATTATATGTAGATAAAGATATTACATTTGGTGATTTGAAGGGTGTATTAAACGAATTCATAAGAATCTATTTTGGAGCAAGCAGACCTACAAGATTTAGAAGCAGCTTCTTCCCATTTACCGAACCTTCAGCAGAAGTTGATGTACAGTGTATTATGTGTGAAGGCAAAGGCTGTCGTACTTGTTCAGGTACAGGCTGGTTAGAAATCTTAGGATGCGGAATGGTTGACCCGAATGTATTACGCGGCGTTGGCATAGATCCTGAAATCTACACAGGATTTGCATTCGGAATGGGAGTGGAAAGACTTGCAATGCTAAAATACGCTATTGATGATATAAGATTATTCTTCAATAACGACGTTAGATTTTTAAAACAATTCTAAATCTAAAATAAAAATTAACTGAAAGACGATTATCTCCAAGGATAATCGTCTTTTATTTGCCAACTATCACCCATAATAACTTCAGCACAACCATAAGCATTATTTATCAAACACTGGTTAGCTAAGTCGAAAGACCTTTCATGACAATCTCCGCCGCAAAACTTCATATCACTCTTATTTTTTGACCCAAATTTTCCACCTCTTGAAGTTAAAGAAAAACGGAATATATCTTTTCCCCAGACATTAGGCCCTTTTAGTCCATTAGTATCTACGTGGAATTCAGCCCAAGGAATAGGGTCTCCTGTATCTATATCGTTAGCCTCCCTAGTAAGAACAGCTATAATCATACCATTAGCCAAATGTATTTGAGCAAGCCCTCCCCCTTGTGCTCCTGCAGTACCACAAGTGCCACAAAAACCAATAACGGAATTACAATTAACGGTACTGCCATCCATATATTTATATACTATATTTTGACAACCAATAATTTTATTAGCAGTATAAACTGCCACATTTTTCATATATGGCCTTAAATAAGTATTCACAAAATTAACTGAACTATTTAAAGTTCCTATATCTTCCTGATAATAAGTCCAATATTTATAATCGCCATGGTCTTTTTGTGCAAGATTAAGAGCTTCATAAAGAATTGCATAAGCAACTTTTAATTGATTTACAGTTAATTGTTTTTGATACTTAGTAGTTAGAACAGGCAAAGTCATCGCAGCAACTATTCCGATTATTCCTAAGGTTATTAGAACTTCTGCTAGCGTGAATGCGTTTCTCTTTTTCATATTATCCTCCAATCATTTATCTTCTGTTTGTTAAAATTTTGCATTACAAATTACCGTGTCTTTTGGCACGGCTTACTTTTCTGCTCTTTCGCTTTCAATCGGAGGCCTAAGTCGGAAATGCTTGATTTAACTGTTAGTTGGTAGCCCCCCCCCCGAAATTCTATCTATTTGCGATTTTTGCATACATACCTCCATATCAATGATAAACATATTTAAAAATCCTTAACACACCCATTATACAATATTTCGCATATTATCGCAATGATTAATAAACTTTAAATTTACATACTTTGAACACTTTACTTACATTTAGTAGCCCCATCCCAACTTAATTTATCCGGACATTTCAAATAGTCCAAATTCTCATTATAAATTACCCAAGCAGTACGTCCATGACCTGAATTATGAACAAAACTATAAGTGGTTTCATCTTTTGTCCCATCAGGTATAAAACCATATTTTGTTAAATAAAAGCCAAACAGATCCGTACCCATTATATTAGGAGCGTTTTTTCCGTTTACATCAACAAATACCCAAGCACAAACATTTTCTAAATATTTCCCCGTACCTCTGACTTCATTGCATCCTCCATTATTTATCAAAACCATAATCCCGCTGCCATCCAGCATTGAAAGAGAAGATACCTTGCTATCAAGCTCTGTTACATTCGAACCATTTGCATAATAATAACGCTCAGCAAGTCCGCATTCCGTTTTTTTTAAACCTGCATCACAGATTTTTATATTTTTAACTTGAGAAAACAATATATCCTTCATAATTTTCGCATTTTTAGCTTCATAACCCAAATCTTCTTCGTCCTCCGCTGCAGCATCGCGATTACCAAATCCCCATAAATCAGGAGTACCGTTTTTTTCAATAGCAAACAAATATGCCTGAGATAATACGCTATACATCTTTTTTAACTTAGTTACCGTAACTTTTTCCTGATTTCTTTGTATTAGTGTAGGCAAAGTCATTGCTGCAACTATTCCGATTATTCCTAAAGTTATTAGTACTTCTGCTAAGGTAAATCCTTTTCTCATGCGATATCCTTTCATACATCAATATATATACATATTCATATTGTAACACATCATATATATTAATGCAATACATCAACTTTAGCCCGTAATACAGGTTTTATAAAAATTAAAAAATGATGTTTAATATTATTATGAAAAAAATGTTCGGAAAAAGATTAAGAGAATTAAGAACAGCAAAAATGCTGACTCAAGAGACCGTCGCAGAGCTTATTGATATTAAGCCTGAAAATTACTCAAGAATTGAAAACGGACTATCTTTTCCAAAGCCTGAAAATATTGTCAAACTCAGCAAAGTTCTTGATGTTGAAATTGCTGAATTGTTTCAATTCTCGCATTTGAACGATTATGACAAAATTTTGGAATGTATTATTGATAAACTGAAAAAAGACAAAGATACCACAATAATAACCTATAAGTTTCTTAAAAGTCTTGGCAAACTATAAAAAAACTTACTTCACAACCTTATGCAAACCGTGAGGCTTATCGACATTTCGATGCAAACATTGTGCAATCTCTAAGGCAAGTAGCTGAACAATAACAACAATTGCAAACGATTTTACCATTTGACTTTCACAGTTTATATCTATATTAAATTTAGGGTTAACTTTTTCATTTGAACAGCCGATTATACATAGCGGAGCTTGATAATCTTCTTCAATTTTATTCAAATTTTTAATAGCTGTATAACTTAATTCATCCACAGAAATATGTATCATTGCTGGCTTATTATTTAAAATCGCAACGTGTCCATGCATAAATTCACCTAATATGTTTGAATAAACATTTATATATGAGGTTTCTTTAATTTTCAATGAAGCTTCTTTTGCAATAGCATAAGAAATACCATCTGCCGTAATCACAATATTTTTAAACCTTGCAAGGAATTTTGCCATCGCTTTTATTTCATCCTGCAAAGAATATGCCATTTTTACGTAATCTGAAAGCGATTTTAAATCTTCCAAGTAATGAGTAATGTCAATTCTTTTATGAGCTGCATATTTTAAAACTAACAATGTGCAACAAAGCATTTGAGTCGTAAGAGATTTAGTGGCAGCAATACTTTTTTCTTCTCCAGCACAGCAATCAATTTTGAAATCAGAAGCCTGCCAGATTGTAGAATCTTTTTTATTAGTAATACAAAGAGTCCTCATCCCGAATTCTTTTGCTTTTTTCAAAGCTGAATTTGTATCAGAGGTCTCACCTGATTGGGTTATAAAAACATACAAAATATCATTATCATGAGGCACAGCAGATTTTAAAAGGAATTCACTTGAATAAATTGCACGAGCCTCCATACCTGCGACATTTCCGAAAAGATCAGCCGCATATCTTGCACAGTGATAAGATGAGCCGCTTGCGACCATAACAATCTTTGAAATATCTGTCGGAATATCAAATAAAATATAATTTGCATCATTAACATGAGTTCTAAACAAATTGTCTAAAACATCAGCCTGTTCGAAAATTTCTTGCTCCATACTGGATTTTTGATTTTTTTCAAAAAACATAAACACCTTTAAAACCGCTAGGGCAGGCAAAAAGCCTACCCTAAGATTTCTTTCATTAAGTCATTAACTGCTTTCGGATTAGCTCTGCCTTTAGTTTCTTTCATAACCTGACCAACAAAGAAGCCCAGCAACTGAACTTTTCCGCCTCTATATTTTTCAACCTGTTCTGGGTTAGCATCAACAACTTTTTGACAAACTTCCTTAATTGCACCTTCATCAGAAATTTGGCTTAGTCCGCGTTTTTCTACAATTTCAGAAGCTTTCATTCCATCTTTCATCATATCAATAATAATTTGTTTACCGATATTATTTGAAATTGTATTTTTCTCAATCAACGCAATCAATTCAACAAGATTTTCTGGGGTCAATTTAGTATCTGTAATTTCGATATGATTTTCTTTCAAGTATGCTGCAATTTCACCCATTATGAAGTTTACAGCAATTTTTGGAGTAGCACCCAACTCAAGGACTTTATCAAAGAACAGTGCAAGTCCCATTTGTTCCACAATTACGCTTGCATCATATTCGCTCAAGCCTAAACCCATATATCTTTGACGTTTTTGCTCAGGAAGTTCCGGCATCTTATCTTTTATTTCCTGTACCCATTCTCTAGAAATTTCTAAAGGCATTAAATCAGGTTCAGGGAAATATCTATAATCATGAGCATCCTCTTTACCTCTCATAGAGCGAGTTTCACGAGTATTATCATCCCACAACCTTGTTTCCTGAACAACCTTTCCGCCATCCTCTACTATTTCAATTTGTCTATCTATTTCATATTCGATAGCTCTTTGCAGAGCTGAAAAACTGTTTACGTTTTTAATCTCAGCACGAGTACCGAATTCTTTTGAACCTTTTGGCATAATTGAGATATTAGCGTCACATCGCATTGAACCTTCTTCAAGGTTACCGTCACACACACCGATATATCTTACGATGTTTCTTAATTCTTCCATATAAGCTCTAGCTTCCTCAGCACTTCTCATATCTGGCTCAGATACAATTTCCAAAAGCGGAGTGCCTGCCCTGTTTAAATCAACTAAAGAATAGCTCGAACCGGCTAAACCTGCTGCACCTGCGTGAACGAGTTTACCGGCATCTTCTTCCAAGTGAGCTCGTGTAATACCTATTCTTTTACCTTTTATATCAATATGACCATTCACACAAATAGGTTCATCATACTGTGAAATTTGATAACCTTTCGGCAAATCAGGATAAAAATATTGTTTTCTGTCAAATTTACATCTTGCAGGAATTTCACAATTTAAAGCAAGACCTGTCAAAATACCCATATTAACAACTTCTTTATTTAAAACAGGTAATACTCCTGGCATACCGAGAGTAATCGGACTTGTTTCCGAATTTGGATCTTTTCCGAACTCTGTACCGTCAGGGGCAAATATTTTTGATTTAGTTTTAAGCTGAGCGTGAACTTCCAAGCCTATAACCACTTCATATTTATCTCTTAAACTTTCCATAGCTTCTCCTTATTTTATCCTCAGAGTAGCACAAACAGTATTCTCATGCAAATAAGAAATTACTGTTCTATTAGCACTCTGGCAGGGTAATTTTTTATTAACAAATCTTTTGCGGCACTCATTGCTTTTTCTTTTGTATTAAAAGAGCCGACCTGCAAGGTATATTCATTACCAATTTTTCTTATAAACGGTGATAAACCGAGTCCTGCATCTAACAAAATACCTTTAGCAACTTCTGCCTGTTCTATTGTTGTATATGACCCGACAACGACTTTTGCATTGACTGTATGAGGAACAGGAGCTGTTTGAGCAGTCTCCGTCGTATGTGTCGAAGCTGGGGTAGCTGACTTTTCCTGTACACTTGATTGAGTCTTTGTTTGAGGTTCTTCTTCCAAGAATACACTGTCTTCAGTTTCAGGAATATTATTAACAGAATTTTGAGAATTAGTTTTTGGAATAACGACCTTTCCGCCATCCTCAATAGCAAGACCTTCCCCTCCAAGAGCTTCAGAATTATCCTCCATGTGGATCTCTTTTAATCTTTCATCAACTTCTCCAGGTTTAACAAGATCTTCAGTTTCCAAAGTTTCATCACCTAATGAAATTTCAACATCCGGAGACATCACTTTTGCAAAGCCAAGAAATACAATTAACAAAACAAAAAAGACTGAAAGAAACATTATTAATCCTTGTTTAGGATTTCGGTTTACAAGTTTTTTGTAATCTTTATAGCTTATATGTGCGGGCTGCATTGGTTCATCTTCATGAATCATAACTATACTCCTCTAACCTTTGTACTCGCCATTATTATATCATCAATCTCTTCTGAATAATTTTTCAAAATTTCTTCTGTAAACTCTTTTATATCCATAATACCCAAATCATTAAGGCCACAGGCATCTACAGGAGCATCGGTTGAATCGATATTTACTCCTGTATGGATTAATATTGAGGTCAATGATTTAGTAGCAATAGATACTGTAAGTTTTTTACCGTCAATATACAAATCATCTCCGCTTCTCACTGGATTAATACCTCTTTTTTCAAGAGCTTCTTTGATTGTACAAATCAATAACCTCTGGCGGAATACTCCTTCTACCAATCCAACGTTAAACTGTTCTGAAATAAAGCTAAGCATTGATTTACTATATATTGGTTCATTATTTATAACATCTTCAATATCAACCATTTCAGCCAATTGAACTTCACATTCACCGACAAAAGCCACAGTAGCATCACCTTGGATTTTAAAGTTTTTATAAATCCAATGAGGAGATAATTGCCATCCTTCATATTTTATTTCTTTATCTAACAATTTTGTTTTCATACAAATTTTTCATCCCTAAAAAAGAATTCTTAAATACTCCTCGGCACCATTATATTGAAGTGCACGCTTTAATCTTTGACAGGATTCACATTTACCGCAATGCTTATCACCGCCCAAATAACAGCTCTTGACAAGTTCCAGCGGAATATTATTTTCTAAAGCCTCTTTTATTATATCATTTTTAGAGTAATTAATCAATGGAGCAATAACTTTAGGCTTCTTAAGAGTAGAATATTCAAACTCGGAATTAACTCTATCTATAAATTCTTGAGTATTATCCGAAAAAGTTTCACCCTCTTCTTTATTAGCACCGATTATAATATCACTATAACCCTCAGAATCCGCAAAGCAGCCTGCTATATTCAAAAATAAACCATTTCTATTTGGTACCCAAACTGCCTCCATAGACTCATTATAATCATATATTTTTGTCGGAACATTAATACTATCATTCACAAGAGCTGTATTAGTAATATCTTTAAGCCAACTTAAACTGACAACCTGATGCAAAACGCTATATTTTTCAGCTATCTTTTTTGCAGCTTCAATTTCATACCTAGCTGCTCTTTGACCATAATCAAATGTCAAAGCTAGAACCGAACCATAAGTTTTTCTCACTAAGCCTAAACTGACAAGAGAATCTAAGCCTCCTGACAATAATATCAATGCATTCTTAACCATCTAACTCCTTATGAATACGTTTCGCCATCTCATCATCTTCATCAATTTCATATTCTTCAAGAATTGATACAGCTTCTATTTTCAGTACATCGCTATATGCAGGCTCTTTTATAACTTCATCTAAAATACGTCTGCCTACCATATTATATAGTGCTACTAATGCATTCTTTTTAACCTCATCATCACTATCTACAAGGCAATTTTTTATTGCATCATAAGCTTCTTCATAATCGCTTTCCATTAATGCTTCAATCGCATTAATTCTGATTTGAGGAGACTCATCCATTAACGAAGATTTCAACGCATTAAATACACGCTGATTTTTTTCTAAACGCAACTTGCCTAATGCCTCAATTACACGCTCTTTTAAAAAAGTAAACTTATCAATAATACCTTGTTTTGTCTCTAAAATGCTTACCAACGGATCTACAGCACGCAAATCACCCAGCATTCCAAGTGCAGATGCAGCAGATTCTCTAAGATATACCGATCTTTCATCTTCATCTTTTACAACTTCAATAAGCGGAGCTACAGCATATTTATCACCAATTCTCCCCAGTCCGTCTGCACAGGCAAAACGTACTTTATAATTTTCATCCTTATTATTCAAACAATATAACAAAGGAGTAACAGCTGCTGTATCTTTCAAATTTGCAATAGCTTTAGCACACATCACTCGTACATTGATAAATTTTTCTTTATTTACATCTTTAGCTTCGTTTTTCAGCAAAAGTATATCTAAAAGAGGACTTAGCGAAGAACTATCCCTAAATCTATCACTGCACTGAATAATAGTCATTAAAACATCCGGATTTTTGCATACTGATAAAAAATAGTTATATATTTCGACTAAATTATCCCGTTCATAAGTTTCATCAAGACTATTAATCTTGCTGATAATATCGTCAGCTTTACCATCTGTCAAATTGCATTTTTTTGCTATCGCTTCTAAATCCAATTTACTCTTTTCTTCCACTTATTACCCCTGCTTAGAATATACTACAAACGTATTTTTTTATCAAGTTTTACCTCTTTTCTATAATAAAAAAACTCTCCTTAATCGGAGAGTTTTTTTATTATGAATTTGCTTTTTCAGCCTGCTTTTCTTTTTTATGAGCCAAATATTTTTCACAAAGAATATTAGCAGGTTTTGTTACCGCGACCGGAACAATATATCTGTATACGAGAGCAAAAACTAACATGGTCTTGAGTTTTCCCATACCATTAATCTTTTTCATCAATAGCTCAACGTCATCTTTTGTTCCGAGATATTTACCGATACGTGACTTTAAGAATTTATCAGCTTTAACTTTGTTATATTCAGCCAATTCTTCTTTAACAATCTTTCTGCCTTCTTGTTTTGCTGCGGCTTTAAGAGCTTCATTATCAGCCTTTATTTTCTGATTTTCGACTTTTGCCTTTGCAAGCTCTTTATTATACTCGTCAACTAAAGTAAGCTTCTCATCATTGCATTGATTTGCCGCATATCTGACAGTCATTTTTGACCACCAATCAGATAACGAACTATCAAGCATATATGCACCAGCTGTTGATAATACGAAAGTTAAAAACTGGTTAACAGCAAGCGTCTTTTTACGATCTTTATCCATCTTTGATTCATCCATGGATAAAGTCTTATAAATATACATACCGCTTGTAATTAAAGAACCAATTGCCAAGAAATGACTAAACAAATTATCACTTTCTTTTACTGCATTTGTTATTTTATCTGTAGTTTTATTATCAAACAATGGTGGTATGACTTTATTAGCAAAAAATTCACCTATTTTGTCGTATCCGTCATTACATTTTTTTATTACTGATTTAAAAAACTTAGATTTCTTCGCTACATACTCAGCTACTTGATCAGCTCCGCCAGTAAAAGATGGCGAATTATATTTTCTGTTGTTATTTGATGCAGAATATTGTGTATTATATTTTGCTTGAGGTGTGTATGTATTAAATGTTACATTCATTACTGTACACCTCCTTTAGCTTCCAATGATGATTTTTTCATAAAGTTATCCATTCCTGCATTTTTTATAGTTGTAGTTGTTTTTTCCGGTTTTTGATTATTTTCAGTTACCTGATTTTGCTTAGGAGTTCCTTTTGGTTTCTTTTCCATACCGAATACATATTTCAGAATTGGAGGAATTAGAGCAATTGTCAAAATTGAACGAGGTATTGCAATCACCCAATCTGTAATATTCTTCATATACAATTTCGTTGCATCCAGCTGTCTCAATAGAGCTTTTTTCTCTATTTTTCCGTTTTTATCCAATGTCTTTTTAGCCAGTTCTACCAAACGCCCGTATTTTTTATCCAATAACGGGAATTTATATTTTAGTGGAGGTACATCTTTATTTATATCAGATACCCCATTTTCAATATTTTCAATTATTTTTTCATAATGTTTTTTATAATTATCCATTAAATTGTTAACACCTTGATCCCAAGGGCTGGTAATTATTGTAGAAGCAACAAAACCAATTAAACCTGATGCCATTGAGTGCCCAGAAGCATAGATTTTATCGTCTTTATCTTTTTTACCAGGAAGAGCCATAATAGTTAAAGGTCTTAATATGCCTGCCAAGAATAATGCCATCAATGCACTACCTGCAACGTTATGATCTTCAGCAAACCTCAAAAGTCCATTATAAACTTTTGAACCAAATATTTTATCTTTAAAAGTGTTATTTAAAACACTAGCGGCAACCTCACTCTTTCCCGTAAAGTTGCCGCTAAATTTATTTTTATCCTCGTTTACACTTTTGCCATACAATCCCGCACGCTCTTTTTCCTTGAAATTCTGCGGGTCTTTATGGACCGTAGAGGAACCCTGTTTTAGGGTTGTATCATATTTTATTGCATTAATTTTCATGTCCCACCATTCAGTTAATGTCTCTGTACATTTATTTTAAATCAAAGGAAAAAATTTTTTGCCATACTTTTTAAGAAAGTTTACAATTTTTTTTAATAAATCATCCAAAAATATGAAAAGGAGAAGAAAAACAGGTTTTTCATCCCCTTAACATTTAGTGTAATATTGACACTATATAAATACTTTATATATTTACTAGATATCTAAAGCCAAATCCAAAGTAGGAGCTTTCGCAACAATAGCACTAGATGAAATAATATCCACTCCGCAAGCAGCAATAGCTTTGACTGTAGCTAAATTAACATTTCCGCTTGCTTCTACAATTGCACGATGATTTATATATTCACATGCTTTTTTCATCGTTTCAGTATCCATATTATCAAGCATAATAATATCTGCACCAACTGCTACAGCTTCTTTTACCTGTTCAAAGGTATCACATTCAACTTCTATTTTATGAGTAAATGAAATTTTATCTCTTAGTTTTGTAACAGCATTCGTAATAGTTCCGGCAAGACGAATATGGTTATCCTTAATCATTGCACAATCGGATAAATTAAATCTGTGCATATGCCCTCCCCCTACAAAAACCGAATATTTTTCAAACGGTCTGAAGTTTGGAGTTGTTTTTCGGGTATCAACGATTTTCGCACTATATTCCCCGACTGCATCCTGATACTTACGAGTTTCAGTTGCAATCCCGCTCATTCTTTGAACATAATTTAGAGAAACTCTTTCACCCATTAATACGTATTTTGCTGGACCTGAAATATCGGCAATTTTATCACCTTTTTTGATTTCATCTCCATCTTTAAAGTAAAATTTTAATTTTACATCAGGTGATAGAATTTTAAATACAGTCTTAAAAACTTCACACCCGCAAAGAACACCGTCACTTCTTGTATTTAAAGCCCCCGACAGCATATCATCATCTTCTGCTAAATTTTCAGTAGTAATATCACCAAATCCGATATCTTCTTCTAACGCTCTTTTTACATGATCCTCTATATAAAAATTACTTAACAAAATCCAATTCTCCTTCTTTCTTTGTAAAACAACTATGCACACTCTCTTCATTAGTATTCAAATAATCCAGTCTGTAATGAGCACCTCGAGACTCTTTACGATTTAAAGCAGAATGTGCAATTAATTTTGCTACTATAAGCATATTTTTCAATTCATATTCTGACTTATCCAAACATTTATACGTTCTTGGAAATTCAGCTTGAAGCTTATTGAGTTTTTCTATTGCTGTAATTAGAGATTTTTCACTTCTCAAAATTCCAACATAATTCCACATTATATCTTTTAATTCTTTCTTCATTGAGTCTGTATCCACAGGTTCTAAATCCACATCTTCAGAATATCTGTCAATTATTGACTTTATCTCACCGTCAATCTGTTTTGGGGAAGACAAATTATCATTTTTAATGAAGTCAGCGACTTCATAAGCACAAACAACACACTCTAAAAGAGAGTTACTAGCCAGACGGTTTCCGCCATGAAGTCCGGTTGATGACACTTCACCTATAGCAAAAAGTCCTTTTATTGAGGTTTCTCCCTCGATATTAGTCTTTACTCCACCCATATAATAATGAGCAGCAGGAGCAACTGGAATAAAGTCTTTTGATATATCAATTTCGTGTTCCAAACACTTTTTAGAAATATTAGGAAACCTTTGTGACAATTTTTCTTTATCAATACAAGTTGCATTTAAATAGACATTATCAGTATTATTTTCTTTCATTTCATTAAAATTAGCTCTTGTAACAATATCTCGAGGAGCAAGTTCTTTACGTTCATCATATTTTTGCATAAATTCAATACCATCAGCATCAACAAGTTTTGCTCCCTCGCCTCTTACTGCTTCTGAAATTAAAAATCTGTTGACATCATCATCAAAAGCTAATGCTGTAGGATGGAATTGAACAAATTCCATATCCTGCATAACCGCACCGGCATTATATGCAAGAGCAAGTCCATCTCCTGTTGCACCTGCCGGATTTGTAGTATACTTGTATAATTGTCCTATACCTCCGGTTGCAAGTATCACGACAGGGGAATATATGGTTTCATACTCTGACGTTAGAGAATTATAGACTAATATACCCTTACATTGATTATCGCCGTTAACCAAAAGCTCTATAGCCAGACCATCTTCATAAATATCAATATTGCCGTTATCTTTAACTTTTTCACATAGAGCCAATTCTATCATTCGACCCGTAGCATCACCGCCTGAATGCAAAATTCTTCTCACACTATGTGCCGCTTCTTTGGTAAATGCAAAACTTCCATCTTTATCACGGTCAAACTGAACTCCAAAATTCAATAAATCTTTAACAACCTTATCTGAATGTTCAGAAATAAACTTGACAGTATTAAATTCGCTTAATCCAGCTCCAGCTTTAATAGTATCAGTAATATGCGATTCTGTAGAGTCAGCATTATTTTCACTTAAAACTGCGACCATACCTCCCTGTGCGTAGCGGGAGTTACTTTCACCGAGCTTAGACTTTGTAAGGACTAAAATTCCATCAGGCAACTTCGCCTGCTGTTCAATTTTTAATGCCGCGTAAAGTCCTGCTATACCACTGCCTACAATAATCGTTGAATATCTGGAGTATTTCATGATTTATGCCTTTTGTTAAATTACACTTAACCCTATCAACAAAATATAATAACCTAAAATTTTAAAAATTTCTACCCTAAAGATAAATTTTTTATTAAGTTTTTAATTTTAATCCAAATCATATTTCTTAAATATATCTATTTAATATTGTCACCATAAAATTTTCCTCGGTCGATTAAAAGCGATAGATATCATTTTATAAATATAATAGACAAACCAAAAAGGGGGTTTATAATGACAATACAACCAATAAGAATACTTCTAGTAGAAGACCATAAGTTAATGCGGGTAGGATTAAAATCCCTATTTGAGGAGCATAAAGAACTGGAAGTTATATCAGAAGCTCAAAGTGGAAAAGAAGCAATTGAGAATTATAAAATTTCTCATCCTGATGTTGTATTAATGGACATCGGACTTCCCGATATGAGCGGGATTGAAGCTACAAAAAAAATTTTAGAAAGCAATCGTAATGCAAAAATTTTAATTTTAACCTCTCACCTTTCAGAACAAGAGGTAATGGATTCATTGCATGCCGGAGCTTGTGCATACGTAATGAAAGATATAAACATAGAAATATTAAAAATGATTATAAGAACAGTAAAAGACGGAGCGATGTGGCTGGATCCGCAAGCAGTCCCGATATTACGAGAAAAGAACTGCGGAGTAATTCCACCGCGACAAATGTCAAGAGCAATGTTTAAAGAACAACATGCAAACCTTACACAAAGAGAATATGAAGTACTTAAACTGGTTGTTGATGGGAAATCAAATAATGAAATTGCACAAGAATTGACAATATCAGAGCATACCGCAAAAGCACATGTATGTAATATAATCCAAAAACTTGTAGTAGATGACAGAACTCAAGCCGCGGTAAAAGCTTTAAAAGAAGGTCTTGTCTAAAGTACTTGAAAATAAATATTTTTTTGTTAGAATAGAAGTTGCGGGATATCTCGCAACTTCTTTAAGTTATAAAAACCGAATAAAATATGCGTGCGTAGCTCAGTTGGATAGAGCGTTTGGCTACGAACCAAAAGGTCGGGGGTTCGAATCCCTCCGCGCGTAAATAAAAAAGCTTCATTTAAATGAAGCTTTTTTATTTGTATAAAATTTAGACTTTATGTGTAATTTAACGGGACATTTTATCTGCACGCATAAAAAAAATATTCGGCAAAGTTGGCTTTGTCTTTGAACTTTGGCAGTCGGAAGTAATCGTTTTATATGTTACAAAACGGTCTTTTACTGGTCATCATTGTCCGATTACTGTCCAAGAATTGTCTTAAATTTTCTATTTTAAAATCAATGTTATAGCCTATTTCGCCCTCATAATCTTCGCCCTCATAATCTAAATTGTACGGATAAAATGATTATTTGACATTTGAAGTAAATAAAGTCCGGTTCATTTTATTAATTTTAATATTTATAACTGATTGAATTAAAAGTTTAATATTATTGTATTTATGAATAGTATTATATGAAAAATTCACCAGTTGTGCCCTTAAAACCACATTCCCTTAAAATATTTTCGAACATCTTTCGTCTTTCAAGACTATCGTAATTATTCATGTAAAAGCAAATTTTACTTGTATCAATTATATCGCAAATTTTTTTCAAATAATATCTATCTGCTAATGAAAAGGAAAATCCGTAGGAATAAATCATTAAAGGCTTTTCAATTGCTGAAATTTTAATATTTTCAAAAAAAGATTTATTTTTATTGTATGCATTTTCTGTATCTTTTTTTAAACTAAAAAATAAATTTTCTAATGAATCTTGAGCTCCAAACCAATTCTTTTCGTAGTAATCTTTTGGACATTCGTTATCACCGTGTCCAAAAAACAAATTTTCTTCTGCTTTTCCATGAATATGACATACCTTTTTTACTTGATATAATCGTTGAAGAGTATTAGTATAATTGAAAGTTAAGAACAAGTCATTTTGGATGTCAATTACTTTTTTAAATTCTGGATTAATTTTAGGTGCAATATCTATTTGCGAAATCCATTCTTGAAAATAATAATCTATTTGTTCTAGAGCTCCACATAGTGAAGTCGCTAAGGAATAATTTCTGTTAAATGAGTCTCTTATATAATTATCATCTTCTTTATCATAAAAATCATAATCATCTAAAAAAGTTTCATATGGTAAATCCGCTAATGATGTTTCTACATCACTCCAATTTACACCTTCAGTATTATCAATAATGCTTAATATAGATTTTACAACGTCAGTTTCGTTATATTGTTCATCTCCATCAGGCATTAAAGTAGTTGTTGGGACATCTACAAATGAATATGGTTCATAGCTACCATATAGATAATTATCTATAAGAAATTGTCTAAAATCTGTATATCTTGTTTTCATTCCATGGGCTAAGTCAAAGCCATTGCCAATTATAAATAAATTTGTCATGATAGATAACATATCACGTAATAATTCAAGCAACAATAAAATTATTAAGAATATTTTTTCAATTTAAAATTAATTTTTATTTTTTTTGTTTAACATTTTTTGTGTAGTAAATTTATGTTTCAAAAAAAATTATAACTTCAATTTAAAATAAAATAATACACTTTAATTATGTTCTAATGATACAAAAGAAGGAAAAAAGGAACACATTTCCGACTTCAGAGTTAATCTGTATGTATGGACGAATATATAAATATTAACAAAATCGCAGAATTAAAAGGCTTAAAAAGTACACGTTCAATAAGACT
>CASDPF010000008.1 GCA_949282215.1 uncultured bacterium
TTATGAACACGAAAAATATTTATATGACCAAGCAATCCAAGATATAAATGCGAAAATAGAAATAATACAAGCCCAAGATAAGAATTTGGAATTACGCTTAAAACAGTTAGATACAGAACAGGATGCAATATCAACCGAAATGGATGCAGTATCAAAAGTAATCGAAAAGAATACAGAAAGTACTTTCAAAACTTTCGGTTAATTGCTCTAATTACCAAAGAATTTTAAATATTTACTGCATTTAAAGTTATTCGTTAATTGCGGTAAGTTAAATATATATTAATTTCCTTTCCCTTTTTTCCTTACGACTTTTTTAGAAGTCGTTTTTTATTTTTTTTGCAGTTTACATTTCTTAATAGTTTCTAAAATAAAGTAAATTTCTTTGAGTATTTAAACTTTATATATATGTTGGGAAATAAATTTGGGGATACTAGTTATGAAAGATTGGGAAAATGACTATGCTGCGTCTTTGATTTACCAAGATTTAGCTGATTGTTCGCTCGGTGTATATCCCGTAGCAGCTGAATTAGAAAAACCTAAGAAAGTCAAAAATGCCGCAAAACTTGAAGATGAAAATGTTGTTAATGTAAATGTATTGAAAAAAGTAAGTATTTTCTTATTTTTGTTTATTACATTGGTAACTACGGTTTAGTTGTTGGAGTTATTATGAATTCACCAGATGTAAAACCATTTATGTATCAAGATTTGATGAGCGGTAGCAATAGTTTGTTACCTCCTTTAGGAATGCCTGTCGGTATGTATCCTACTAATTTTCTTGGTACTGTGCATTTACAACCTCAGCCTGATGGTGATAAATTTCTTAGAATGCAGGAAAAAGATAGATCTGAAAGAAATGCATTTTTGGTTTCTCTTGCGGCTTTAGCAGTAATTGGTACATCTGCAGCTTTATTATTTAAAGGTAAAATGGATTTTAAAGGACTTTTGAGTTCAATTACTTCACCTTTTAAATCTGCAGGTAAAGCAGTTAATTCAGGATGTAGTGCAACCGGTTCTGTGATTTCTGAAGCGGGTAAAAAATCTAAAAACGGACTAAAATCTTTAGGCTCCACTATAGGTAAAGGATTTAAAAAATTTGGCGGATTTATTATTCTACCGTTTGTATTATTTGGCAAAGGGGTAAAAAAATTAGGTAAAGCAATAGCTTCGCCGTTTAAATTTCTAAAGGAAGGGTTAAACAAGATTTTTAAGCGAAAACCTAAATCTGAACCGATACAAATAAAAGGTGTATTAGAACCGCCTAAAAACACAGGTGGTGCGACTACTCCTGCGGCTAATACCGGAGAGGTCTTAACTCCTGATAGAATTATAATGCCAGATGGTAGTGTTGTTCAATAATTTATAAAGATTATAAGTTTTCTTTTATCAGTCTTGAGATTAAAGATTATTCATGATAGAATAATCTTTAATTAGTATAGAATAATTCTGTATCAAAGGTAAGAAGGGGGCAAATTATGGCAAAGGAATGCAGTTTTGATGTTGTATCAGAATTTGATAAACAAGAGCTTTTAAATGCTGTTGATCAAGTAAAAAGAGAAGTAGGGTCGAGATTTGATTTAAAAGATTCTAATTCTGAGATAGAACTTGAGGCAGATAAAGCTATTATAATTACAACAAATGACGAAATGAAGTTGAGAAATATTTATGATATTTTGCAATCAAAATTAGTAAAAAGAAATCTCAGTACAAGAATTTTAGATCCTCAAGGCGTTGAAAATGCTTTAGGAGGAAGGGTTAAGCAGACTTACAATTTGAAAAAAGGTCTAACTCAAGAATTAGCAAAGAAAATCGTAGCAGATATCAAAGAATCAAAAATTAAAGTTCAAGCATCTATTCAAGGAGATCAGGTAAGGGTTTCCGGAAAAGATAAAGATGACTTGCAAGCTGTGATAAAGATGCTTAGAGGTAATGAGGAAAAATACGATTATCCGTTGCAATTTACAAACTACAGATAGGAAAAAAGACCGCAAATGCGGTCTTTTTTATTTTATTTGAAACGGATAGTTTTTTGGAATTTTCCATCCGTTTCTTCTGATAAGTTCTGTACAACTCGTTCTTTTTTCAATGCATTGATCCATTATATCTTGATTAGTGTACCTTTTTAATCCATTAAAAGGTTCTACTCCGGTTTTTGTATCGTATATAAATTTATTATCCTCAATTCCTGTAGCTCGCATTTCAAATACGAATAATTCAGATCCATAACGCTGTTTTTCATCGTTAGTACCTCCGCTCATCATTGCAGTGTATGCTCCATAATGTTTGTGTGCTTTTACTATGTACGTAAATACTCTGCCATAAGAAAATACTGCCATGTCCCCAGAGGGTAAATATATTCCGACAAACCTATCATCATCTTTTTTTGAATATCCTTGATTTCCAACTTTCTTATAGTAACCGCATTCATAGCGAATAGTTTTAAGATATTTATTTAAGTATTTTTTGTAGAATTCACAAGAATTGTCACTGAATTCCCAGTATCTTTGTTCTCCATTTTCTAGTTCAGAGGCTTTGAATGCTTGATTAATGGTTGTATAAAATCTGGCTAATCCAGTTTCAAGCATTTTTTGTCTGTGTTCTTGTATAATAGCGGGTAATGTCATTGCTGCTACAATTCCTATAATTCCAAGTGTAATAAGAACTTCCGCAAGTGTAAATCCTTTTAGTTTAATTTGTAGCATTAATAAAATCTCCAAAAATAAAGTATCTATTTATATTATATAGTATATAGCTTTAATAGTCAATTAAAATATAAACTTTTACATTATTTTTGTGTTTGTGTTTTTATCAAATAATTTTAAAGAGGTTAATAAAAATGTCAGATTTTAAAAAGCTTCTTGGGAAAAAAATACAATCGATACGTAAATCAAAAAATTTAACTCAAGAAAAACTTGCAGAGCTAATAGATATAGAAACTCCCAGTCTCAGCTATCTTGAAACCGGTAAGTATGCACCATCAATCGAGACTTTACAAAAATTATCTCAAGTATTGAGAGTAAAGCCTTGGGAGTTTTATTATTTTGATGAAATTTCCGAAGAAGAAATGAAAGATGAAATAATAAAAGCCCTTGACGATAATCAAAAGCTTTTAAAAACAATTTATTATTTTTATAAATCACTGGAATATTAATGATTAGTGATTTTGTTATTTTCGTCAACCATAACTATAGTTGGTTTATAATTTTCAAGTTCTTCAGGGTCAAGACTTGCATAAGATACAATAATCACTTTATCACCCGGTTGAACTTTTCTTGCAGCTGCACCATTTAGACATATACAGCCTGAATTAGGTTTCCCTTTTATTACGTAAGTCTGAAATCTTTCGCCATTGTTAATATCTAAAATATCAACCTTTTGCCATTCTTTAATTTTTGCGGCTTTCATTAGTTTTTCATCAATTGTAATAGAGCCTACATAATTTAAGTTTGCGTCAGTAACTGTTGCTCTGTGTATTTTTGAAAATAAAAATTCTTGTAACATAATCCTCTTTATAGTTATTGTTTTAAATAACTTTCCTTTATTTATATTTCTTCAACCAGAATTTTATATCAAACAAAATAAAAAAAAAAGACCGATTTTAAATCGGTCTTTTTTATATAAATCATCTTAAAATTTATTAATCAACTAATTGTTGCATAATTTCAAAAGGTTTTTCGGCAACTCTCATTGTTTCTTCATTAATGATACCTCTTTTTAGTTCAGTGAAAGTTGCTTTTCTTGAATTGAATTTTTCTTTCAAAAATTCGTAAGAAATTTTAGGGTCGCATTTATCTCCGCATGTAAATAAATCTACGGCAGCATAACCAAGTTCAGGCCAGGTATGGATAGCAAGATGGCTTTCTGAAATAATAACTACTCCTGAAACGCCATAAGGATTGAACATGTGGAAACATTTTTGGACAATAGTAGCACCACATTCAAGGGCGGCATCCACCATGTACTTTTCTACTTTATCAATACTATTCAATGTGTTTGGGTCACATTCAAAAAATTCTGCTAAAACGTGTTGTCCTAAGTGGATTTCTTTTGTACCGTTTTCCTTAAACGCTGTAAATGGTGATGTTATTGCCAATTCATGTGCCTCCTTTTATACAATGTATATTTACCTACTAATAATTGCTTTCGCAATAAACATATTACAATAAAAATTAAAAAATTTGTAAATTTTACACTTTTTAAATATTATTTTACAAAAATTTTACATTTAATATGCCTGAAAATAAGATAAATTGTATCATTCACAAAGGTGATATTTATTAATATTTGTTAATAAAATATAGTTTATAAAAATTTGCAGAGAATTTTTTTTGTTATACTATATCGATATGAGTAAAATATTGGTTATTGATGATGATTCAGCAATAAATGAGCTTATAAAAGTTAATTTGGAGTTAGACGGGCATAAAGTTATACAGGCCTTTGACGGGACTACTGGTTTTGCTTTGTGTAAGCAGGAGTTGCCGTCATTGGTTGTATTAGATGTTATGATGCCTGAAGTTGACGGATTTACTGTAGCACAAAGAGTAAGGAAAAATCCTGAAACTTCTGAAATTCCGATTTTAATGCTTACTGCTCTTTCTCAGCTTGATGATAAAGTAAACGGATTTAATATCGGTGTAGATGACTATTTGGTAAAGCCATTTGAGATGGAAGAATTAAAGGTCAGAGTGAGGGCTTTGTTAAAACGTGCAAAACAAATTCCGGTATCAGCTTCTACCAGAGAGATTTTGACCTTAGGTGAAATTACATTGTTGCCCGAAACCTATTCTGTAAAAATTGGAGAAAAGCAGGCTAAATTAACTCCAATAGAATTTGATATATTTAATTTGCTTTTCCAGAATTATGGGAATATGGTATCTTCTGCTCAAATTTTAAAAGATATTTGGGGATATTCCCCTGATGATGATATTGAAACTATTAGAGTTCATATTCGTCATTTAAGAACAAAATTAGATAAAATTTCTAATGGTAAAAAATATATAGAAACTATTTATGGTGGCGGTTATAAGTTAAATATTGAATAGTTGTTTTCAATCGATTTTAATATTGTAAAAGTTATTTTTGCTTTATGCAGAGAGCTTTTTATTGGCATTTGCCTTAAACTTTCTTTGTTATAATAAGGATTATAATGTATAAGTTAACTATATTGATTATTAAATTTTCAATCTATGCATAATTATCCTGTAAGATTTATAATCTAAATGGAATGAGAATGAAAGTACTGGCTATAATAAAATCGTTAATAGCACAAGAAGCTACTACTATGACTAAAGTTTCAGAGCGTTTGAGTATCGAGAAAAACAGAGATCTTTCAATGAATAATTTGTCAAGAAAATTAAGGGCTGAAACTATAAAATATGTAGAAGTAGAGGATATTGCAGATCTTTTGGGGTATGATATTAAATTTATAAAGCGAAGATAACGCTATTCATTGTTTTGTTGATAACCGAAGTTTTTAAGTGCAGACTGTTTTTTTCTCCAATCTTTTTCAACTTTTACTTCAAGTCCCAGAAATACTTTTTTATCCACTATGTTTTCAAGGTCAATACGAGCTTCTGTTCCTATTTTCTTTAGTAAATTCCCGTTTTTACCTATTAAAATACCTTTTTGGCTCTTTGTTTCGCAGTAAATTGTTGCATAAATCCTGTCAATATCATCATTTTCCTGATATTTTTCGACTTTTACTGCAACAGAATGCGGGATTTCATCAGAGGTATTAATAAGAATTTTTTCTCTTATTATTTCTTCTGTTACATCTCGCATTGTCTCTTCGGTTACGATATCTTCAGGATAAAGTAAATCTCCTTCAGGAAGATGTTTGAATATGTTTTTAATAAGAGTATCAATATTTCTTCCTGTTTTAGCGGAAATTTTAACTATCGGGTAATTTTTTTTAAATAAAGTTTTGTAAGTGAGCAAGTTTGATTCAATTTTTTCAATTTTCTTAGTTTTGTCAACTTTGTTCATTACGATAATTACAGGGATATCGGTTTTAAGGATATTTTCAGCAATCCATTTATCTCCTTTTCCTGCAGGTTCAGAGCCATCTACGAGAAACAAAATTAAATCAGCATCAGGAACTGCAATTTTAGCTTCATCAAGTAAAAATTCTCCCAGTTTATTTAATGGTTTGTGAACTCCAGGAGTATCAATAAATACAATCTGACCTTCTTTTGTTGTGTAAACACCTTTTATTCTCTTTCTGGTTGTTTGAGCTTTATCAGTAGCTATTACAATTTTTTGTCCGAGAATTTGGTTAAGAAGAGTTGACTTCCCGACATTTGGTCTTCCTATTATTGCTGTAAATCCGCTTTTCATATAACATATCTTAACATAAAAGTATCTTTTTTTTAACATAATGGCAATTTTTTGTAACTTAATGTATTATATATATGTGTAGGGAAATTTGATGGATTTAAAATGAAGATAAAAAATCGCAAAATCGGTTTGGTTTTACTGCTAAGTCTAAGTCTATTTTCTTCCGTATCTGTTATTGCGGATTCTAATGCTTTGACACAGCTGGATATAAGAAAGAATAATTCATCTTCATCAGCTGTTGATGTGACTCTATACACAACAATTCCTTACAATGACAGTGTTGCGGTAACAAAAAAATCTGATAATAAGTATGTAATATTGATGCCGAATGTTTCGAGTTCTTCCAACCGTACACCGGATTTGTCGGGATTAAAGGATGTGATATCAGGCGTAGATGTAAAATCCGTTAATGATGGTTCCGGCAGTTATACTAAAGTTACTTTAACAACGACAAAACCTATAAACATCAAAACCCATACACAAAAAAGTCTTCCTGTAACAGAAGGACAGAAAGCTTATCGTACGTTATTGACTCAAAATAATAATTACAAAAATATAACAGTTAGTAAAAATACAGAAAAAACTGAGTCAAAGACTTCCGCTGCGGTTGATAAGACTTCTGCAAAAGTAATAGCCAAGCCTGCGGTTAAGCCGGTGCAAGAAAATAAAAATCAGCTTGCGAAAACTGCATTGGCAAATAAAGCAAATACAAATAGCGGTGTGCAAAAACCTGTTAATGTCCAAACATTGAAAAAAGATACAAAAACAGTTCAAAAACAGGTTAAAAATTTGCCTCAAAACAATAGCTTATTATCGGAAAAACCTGTTTTAGCAGCTAAAAATGCAACAAATGATTCTGATAAAAAGATCCAAGATGCAGTAAAAGCAACTCCTGCAACTGCTGTGATTAATGAAGCATCTGTATCAGTACCACAAAATGAAGCTACAATAGACAATTACAATAATACCGGAAGGATTCCATCAAATATGCCGATAACTTTAGCAATGATTTTTGTTCCTATATTAGGACTATTCTTTTTATTTAAACTTATTAAGTCTTCAATGCAAAATTCTGTGCTTTTAAAGAAAGCGTTTATTTCAAATATAAATAACAAACAAGAGCCTGTAAAAGATTATGACTCAATTATTAGTGCAGATATGAATTGGCAGGAAAAATACCAAAAATTTGTAGCTGTTTCTAATGCAAATTATGAAAAGGCTCCTAAAAAATTGGCTTCTGAACGAATGGATACGAACAGTAATTTGGCGGTTGTGTCTTCAGCAGAGCCAGTAGAGGTAGAAGCACCTAAACATATAGCAGAAATTAAAGTTCCTGTACAAAATTCTGCACCTGCAGTTAAAAACATACAAGCAAAATCCAAAAAATCAAAAGTAGAAATTAGTGAGGCAGTAAAAGAAATGGAAAGACAAATTAGTAAGCTTGAGGCAGAAAATGCTCAAAAAGAATCAGTTCCTGTAATAAAAGAGGAACCTATTGATATGTCCGAAGCTGAATATCTTGAAAGCCTTGAAAAGATGCTTCATGAATCTCCGAGTGTCGAAAAAACTGATTTAGATGATAATTCTATACTAAGAGAGTTAGAACAGAATTTTAAAGATATTACAGTTCAAAGTGAAGATAATACTATTACATCTAAAATGTCAGAAGTTTCCAAAGTTTCAAAAGTAAAGAAATTAAAGGCATTTGCAAATAATCAAATTTTAGAAGAATCACACAGAAATAGACCGTTGCCTAAAACAAAAGAAGAAGTTGTACGTGCTGTTAATAAAGAAGGAAGACATGTTAATCTCGGGTATTCAAAGCTTCATTCAAATCCGAGATTGCTGGAGGGTGCTAATTTAAGTGCAGCTGATTTAATTGCGAAAAGTAATCGTTTCTTACCAAATCCGACTCCATTGAATTTTAAACAAAAGACAAAAGATACTCAAGTGGTAACTCAGAAAACTAAATCAATAGAGCCTGTAAACGATAAGGGATATACGATGGCGACAATTGATGAGTTCTTTGCATTGTCTGATGACCAAAGTAAAGTGACAGCATCAATAGAGTTGTCAAACAAAGTAGCAGGCAGTCTTGCTAATATTAAACCATCTATAAAAATGCAGAAAGCTACACCGAAAAAGATGACTAATCCTATTGCTCAGCTGAAGTCTGAATCTCAAGAAAGTTATTTGAATGGATTAATTGTAAAATCAGGTTTTAATATAGATAAAGATAAAGGATTTTATCTGGTAAATCTTGATGGTGAGATGGCTCTTGTCGGTAGGATAAAAGAAGAAATCTTTGTTCTTAAAAAGTTTGATCGCCCTATAGAAAAGCCTTTACAAGTAAGAAAAGATAATCCGAATGTGTATATGGTTAAAACCGACGGGTTCAGATCCCTTGTGGAAGTTAGTGACAACAAAATGGGTGTATTAATCGAGCTGTAGGCTTGTTATGTTAAAAAAAATTATAATATTTCTATTAGTTGCAGGGAGCTTATGCTTATGTGCCGGTGCTTTGTTTAATAATAAAAAAGCATCAGGAAAGACTGCTATCACATTTGCTAGCTGGGGCTCTAAGTCTGAAGTCGATATTCTAAAGCCTATTTTGAATGATTTTGAAAAACAAAATCCTAATTTAAAGATTAATTTTATGCATATTCCGCAGAATTATTTTCAAAAAATCCATCTGTTATTTGCTTCTAATACTGCACCTGATGTGATTTTTATAAATAATTTAAATTTGCCGATATATGCGAATGCAGGAGTTTTAGAGGATTTAACCAATTCTGATATTAATTTGAATGAATTTTACGAAAAATCTTTAGACGCAATGACTTGGAATGGTTGTTTATATGCAATTCCAAGAGATGTTTCCAATCTTGTAATTTACTATAATAAAGATATTTTTGATAAGAATAATATGGCGTATCCGAATTCGGATTGGACAATGGATAAATTTTTAAAAATTGCACAAAAATTAACTGAACGCCCAAAAGTTTTCGGAATAAGCTTTGAGGAGGATTCTTTATTTTATTTACCTTATTTGATGAGCGAAGGTGGCGGAATTCTTTCTGATGATTTACGTAAAGAAATTATAAATGATTATAATTCTCAAAAAGGTTTAATGTTTTATGCGGATTTAAGAAAAAAATATCATGTTGCACCTCAAAAGTCTGAAAGTGCAAGTGCCACAATGGCTCAACTGTTTTTGCAAGAGCGTCTTGCGATGCATTTATCGGGTCGATGGTTAGTTCCGAAGTATAGAGAGGAAGCTCATTTTGATTGGGATATAGCTACTTTCCCTAAAGGTTCAGCAGGCAGTGTCGTTCCTCTTGATGCCTCTGGCTGGGCCCTTGCTAAATCTTCTAAGCATAAGTCGGAAGCTATATTGTTGATTAAATATTTGTCCTCAAAAGAAAATATAGACAAAATGACTCAAAGCGGATTGATTGTTCCTGCAAGAATTGATAGTGCAAATTCTGAGTATTTTTTTGATGGAAAAAAACCTAAAAATGCAAAAGTTTTTCTTGATGTAGTACAAAACTCAAAGCCCACTCCTGTGTCAGTAAATTACAATGAAATTAACGATAAAATAAAAGAATACACCGAAAAAATATTTAACTAAAATTCTTTCTGTCGAACAATTTATCAAAATCAATGTTTAATGCGTTCATAATTTCAATTATGACGGTTAGAGAAGTGTTAGTTTCCCCACGTTCAATTTTACCGAGATGTTGTCCGAAGCCTAATCCTATTTTTTCTGCTAGAGCTTCTTGGGAATAACCGGCACGGTGTCTTTCAGCTTTTAAATTACGTCCGAATTCTTTCAAAATTTCTTTTTTATCCATACAATGTATCATAACAATTGACAAAATGCAATCTACATTATATAATATCTCATATGCACTAAATAGAGTGTAAGGAGGGACGATGAATATCAAAACTAAAGCTTTTACTTTAGCTGAAGTATTGGTTACTCTGAGTATAATTGGTGTAGTAGCTGCGATGACGTTACCGACTTTAGTACAAAAGCAACAAGATAAAATTATGGTAAATAGATTAAAAAAAGTATATTCAGAGCTTCAGCAAGTTTATCAAAGTCTGTCTACAGAATATGGTAGTCCTGCAAATTGGGGAATTGGTGGTACGGATAAAATGCGTTATGTAAAATTATTTTCAACAAAAATGAAATTTACGAAAATATGTGCTCCAATGCAAGAAGGCTGTTGGTATAATGGTATTGTTAAAAATTTGAATGGTGCTAATGTCGCAAATTTATTAAGTAGAGATATTTATTCTACTGCAGTATTGAGTGATGGTACAACAATTGCATTTGCTGAAGTTCCTGATTCAGGATGTGACGATTACGACAAAAATGATAGGCTGTGTTCTCAGATTGTTGTAGACTTAAATGGTTTTCAAAAGCCAAACCAAAATGGGTACGATATATTTCATTTTTTATTGTTGAGCGATAGACTTATTCCAAGAGGGTGGCCTTTTGCTGAAAACGTTGGAAATGGCGTTACGACTTTCGAAAAATATTGTTATAACTACGGTCATGCTTGTACTGCGTGGGTTTTGATTAATGAAAATATGGACTATAAATATTGTAAAGATTTAAGCTGGGATGGCAAGACTAAATGTAAATAATTGGGATTTATGATAAAATTTCTATATGAAAGAATATGATTTTTATATAGTTCCAACCCCTATCGGAAACCTTGGTGATATTACTAATCGTGCAATTGAAACATTAAAAATGGTCGACGTGATAGCTTGTGAAGATATGCGGGTTACACAAAAACTCCTTAATCATTTTGATATCAGAACAAAATGTATTTCTTATCACAAGTTTAATGAAAAAGAGCGGCTTGAATCTTTTTTAGAAATTATAAAATCAGGCAAAAAAATGGCTCTGGTTTCAGATGCAGGCACCCCTTTATTTTGCGATCCTGGGGCAATTCTTGTAAACGAATTAAGAAAAAATAATGTGAGTATAACTTCACTCCCCGGAGCTAATGCTCTTGTAACTTTTCTTTCTCAGGTGCCAAGAGAGGGGGAAGAATTTACTTTTGTCGGTTTTTTACCTAAGACAAAATCTCAAGTGCTTGATGTATTAAAAAAATCAAAAAGAAGCGATATAATATTTTATGAATCACCTAACAGATTAATGAATACTCTGGAAATTATATCTGAATATAATCCAAATACTAAAGTTGCAATCGGACGAGAGCTTACGAAAGTATTTGAAGAGGTTATTATTGATGATATAGAAAATGTTATCAAACATTTTAAAAATAATATTCTGAAAGGTGAAATTGTCGGAATGATATATAAATCATGCGTAAATGAGGATGGTCTGGATTTGGATGAAAAAATTGATGCACTTAAGAAAAAAGATTTTAAAGCAAAAGATATTTCCGTAATTCTTTCGACTTTGTATAACCTTAATAAAAATGAGGTCTATGAGCGGATTGTAAAGGATTAATATGTATATAAATATTAAGTTTTTTACTTTAAAGTGTTTGTGATATAATGTTTATACAAGAGGAAGATTTAAGGGATTAATTCTGTTGAAAATAAACAACAAAATATATAAGCTTATAATTTCAATAATGATAGTTGCGGTCTGCCCTTTATATTCATTTGCCGCAGATGATTTCTGGGGCGGCGATGTTAGTATACCCCCGACAGATGCTCCTTCTGCAAATCTTTCCGCTCAAAAAAACGAAAAGGTTTTAAAAGATGTAGAAATTCATGGACTAAATGTTCTTTCTCCCGATATGATTAAGGATAAGATTCATTTAAAAGCAGGTGATACCTATAATAGAGATACTGTCCAAGCAGATTTGAGAAGTATATATGAAACAGGCTATTTTACTGAAAAAATGAGAGCTATCCCTGTTAATAATTCTGATGGCACAGTTACGTTAAAATTAATCCTTGAAGAAAATGCCCCTGTTACCGATTTTACAATAGAAGGAAATACGGTAGTCTCAACAGAAGAAATCCTTACCCCGCTTTTGGATATGAAAGGAAAGCCCCAAAATATTGCTCAATTGAATTCAGCAATAGCTAAAATCCAAGAGATTTATACCTCAAAAGGCTATATATTAGCACGTGTATCGTCAGTAACGGATGACCCTGACGGTACTATTAATATTGAAATCAAAGAAGGTACCATTAATTCAATTGCAATTTCAGGTAACGAAAAGACAAAAGATTTTGTAATTGAACGTAATGTCTTGGTAGAGCCAGGCATGGTATATAATGAAAACCAAGTTAAGGAAGACTTGGTAAGACTATATGCTACTCAAGCATTTAAGGATGTTACTCGTGAAATTGAGCCTTGTGAAGAAGATCCTGATACCTACGATATAACTATAAATGTTCAAGAGCAGCGTACGGCAAGTATTTCTGTCGGTGGTGGTCTTGATTCTGTGACTGGTGTATTCGGCTCATTGGGTATCGCAGATAACAACTTTAGAGGCCGAAACCAAAGAGTTTCATTGAGCGGGCTTGTGGGGTCTGGTGTAATACTTAATGATGCATCTATTCAAAGACGTATGAATATGCAATTTGAATTGAGCTTCTTTGAACCGCATTTTTTGAATGCTGATACTTCTTTGATGAGCAAGATATTCTATCGTGATTTTGGTAGCTATCAGGTGCCACTTGCTATTGAAAGACGTATTGGCGGCGAGGCTACTGTTGCACACAGATTTAAGAAAAACAAAAACTTAACATCTACATTCTCTCTTGGAGTTGAACATATTGACTTAAGAGAGGGGGATTTTGATAAGATAGCAGGATTGTTTAACCGTTATAATATTCCTATTTCCGAACGTGCAAATCAGTTGGAAGGCGGTTTGTTTATGTCATTAAGTCCTGCTCTTATTTATGATACAAGAGAGGGTGGAGTTGTTACAAGAAAAGGTACTTTGGCAAGTTTAAGATTTTCTGAAGATATCGGATTGATAGATTTTGATAAAACTCATGGAAAATTGCAAGGTATGATAAAACAATATATTCCTGTCGGTAAAAAATCTTCATTCTCACTTATGGCAAAAGCCGGCGGGAAAATTCACGGGGACAATATGCCTGATGTAATGGCATATCGATTAGGTGGTCCTTATACAATTCGAGGATTTAAAATGAGTGGTGTAGGTACAGGTGATGCTTTTGTTATGGGATCAGCCGAATTTGCTACTCCAATTCCATTCTTGGATAGAACAAGACTTGCAAAAAAAGTTAAATTTCTTGATAATGTAAGATTGACGGCTTGGATGGATGCAGGTAAAATATTTAATAACACACTTGCAGATACATTGTATGATCGTCCGGGATATGCGGTTGCAGCAGGTGTCGGTATAAAACTTTATATTCCGGGAATGGGACCTTTGTCAATCGATTATGGTATTCCGCTTACCAATCCGGGTGAAAACGGTAACAAAG
Organism: uncultured bacterium; assembly: GCA_949282215.1. Taxonomy (GTDB): domain Bacteria; phylum Cyanobacteriota; class Vampirovibrionia; order Gastranaerophilales; family Gastranaerophilaceae; genus Scatousia. Next base: position 13,798 of record CASDPF010000008.1, read on the forward strand.
GCGGTTACTTTACGTTTGGTGTAGGTGATTTAATTTACTAGAAATAAATGGAGGTATTATATGAAAAAACTTGGACTGGCAGCTTTGGTTTTATTAGGCGGTATGGTTCTTTCTATGAGTAATCAGGCTTTAGCAGGCGGGGTTGGATATATTGATTATCAAAAAGTTCAAGCATCTTATCCGTTAGCTCAACAAGCTGTAAAGGAAGTTGATGCAAAGGCTTTGGAATTACAGCAGTATATGGTGGATAAAGAAAAACAGTACAAAGCTTTGGATACACCTTTGAAAAAACAAAATTTTGAAGATGCTACAGCTAGAGAGTTTAATGCTAAACAAGAAGCTTATTTGAAACTTAAATCTCAAAAGGAAGAGCTTGTGTTCAATAAAATTCAGGCAGCTGCAAAACAGGTTCTTGTAGAACAAAAGCTTGATGCCATCGTTGACTTTAGAGTTATCTTTGTAGGTGGTGTGGATATTTCAGATTTGGTAATTCAAAAGTTAAAAGCATCTAACTAGTCAGCAGGAGTTAGTATGAATTATTCTGAAAACGGGGAACAATATCATATTGGGCTAAACAAGGGTGATGTTGGTAAATACGTGCTTTTACCTGGAGATCCTAAACGTTGTAAGTTGATTGCAGAATATTTTGATGATGCAAAACTTATAGCTGACAAGCGTGAGTTTACAACTTATACTGGTTATCTCAACGGGGAAAAGGTTAGTGTTACATCAACCGGTATTGGTGGTGCCTCTGCTGCTATCGCGTTGGAAGAATTGGTAAATATTGGAGCTGATACTTTTATTCGAGTTGGAACTTGCGGTGGAATTCAACCTGATGTAAAAGGTGGCGATATAGTGATTGCAACCGGTGCAATCAGGATGGAAGGGGCAAGTAAAGAATATGCTCCTATCGAATTTCCGGCTGTTGCTGACATAGATATCGTTAACGCTTTAATAAAGGCATCAGAAAATCTTCATTGTGATTATCATACAGGAATTGTCCAATGTAAGGATTCTTTCTATGGACAGCATAATACTTCTCAAATGCCTGTGAGCTACGAACTTGAGAATAAATGGGAGGCTTGGAAACGTTTGGGGTGTCTGGCTTCAGAAATGGAATCTGCAGCTTTATTTATAGTTTCAAGTTATCGCAGGGTTAAGACAGGATCGGTATTTCTAACTGTGGCAAATCAGGAACGAGAAAAACTCGGGTTAGAAAATCCTGTAGTACATGATACGGATATGGCAATAAAGACAGCAATTGAGGCTTTAAGAGTTCTTATTCAAAAAAAATAAGAATTAAGGGGAAAATATGTTCAAGAATAATAAAATGCAGTATATAATAAGAAGTTGTTCAAGTGAAAATGTTCAAGAACTACAAAATCTTTTGAATGAAATGTCTATGAATGGCTGGGAATTATATAGTATGAATGAGGTCGAAACTGATGACGGCTTCAAATATAACTGTATCTTTATGTCTGAGTTAAAGCCTGATAAAGAAGAAAATAACGGTGATATTATCAATATATCTTCATTTAAGAGTCAGATGGAAAAAATGCTTTCGCCGAAAATGTCTCCTTATGACGATTGTGTAGATATTCAATTGAAAATCAGAAGTCAGCAAAATAAAATTAATAAAATCAAAGAAGAATTGGAAAAAGAAGCTCCCGCGTCTGTTGGTAGGAAGAAACTTAATGATAAAATTTCAGCAGGTTTGAAAGAGTTAGAACTTTTGAGAGCAGACTTAGCAAAAGCTACATCTCCTGATGTTATGTATTCAAGACTTTATGAAGAAAAATTGTCTATAAATTTAAGTGAAGAATTGCTAGGTTATGTTGATAATGAGAGCGATATTCAGGAAGAAGCTTTATTGTCAGCTACTGTTCATACTCGTTTGAAATTAACTGATGAGTTGGGATATATTATTCCAAAAATTTTATTCAAAGATGATGAAACTCTTAATCCTTATGAATTTAATATAAAAGTAAGAGGTTATGAAGTCGTTAGGGCTTTGGTTTATCCGAATTATAAAATGTTTTTTGAAGATGAAATTCATCTTGATAAAAAATTAAAAAATTCAATTTATGATACTGATATAATTACAGGAAGAAAAATTGTTTGGATTGAACGTAGTCAGACAAAAGATTTTTGGGAAAAAGGTCTATCCGGTGCTGAATATATCGCAAGAATTTTAAAGTTTGCAGTTGTAAAATATGTTGATGAATTGTTGGATTATTCAGATATTGAAAAATATATTGATGTTGTAAGCGAGAGAAATCCTTATTTGGTTGAGAATGTAATCCCTGATTTTATTTCACTTTCTGATTTGCGTTTTATTTTAACAAGTTTAATTAGAGAACAGGTTTCGGTAAAAGACATTACATATATATTTGAAAGAATTAATGATTTTGCAGAAGATTGTCCTAAATCAGAATTATTAAAAAAATTAAGAATAGCTTTGTCACGTCAAATTTGCAGACGCCAAATAAATCAGGACGGTGTAATTCCTGTATTTGAAGTTTCAGATAAAACGTTAGAAGCCTTTATGCCAAGTTTTGAGGAAGATGATGATTTTATAATAAAAATAGATGGAGATTTTGCAGAAAAGTTAGCAGAAAAAATTCAAAAAAAAGCAAAACAAAATGGTGTTACATCAGTAAAATTGCTTGTGCCTATGGAATATAGACATTTGTTTTTTACATTGCTATCTAATTATATTAATGATATAACAGTTTTATCAAGAGAAGAAATAGGATGTAACTATCCTATAGAATTAATCACCAGTATCTAGCAAATTTTATATTTAGGAGTTTTAAGAATAGTATGAAGGTAATGAGTGTATTGAGTGCATATAATGCACCTGTTTTCCAAAGACGTTTACGAGAAAATGAAAAGCAAGAATATCGTCAGGATACCTTGCAGAAAGCATTTGATTATCTTGGGATAAAAGAAATGGCTCTAATCATGCATGGGGCATCTTTTCCTGTAGAATCACAGGATTTCGGAGTTGGGTCGCCATATTCTAAAAACGCACAGGATGTTATCAAGCTGGAAATGCTCCACGGATTTAATAATAATCAACTGGGACCTAACGGTAAATTATCAAAAGCTGATGTGTCACCTTATAAATCAACAGTTTTTGCAAGAAATGAATTATTTATTGATTTGAAAGCTTTAAAAAATGATGAATATGCTAATATTCTGGGTGATAAGTCTACAAATAATTTGTTATCATTACTTGAAATTAAGTATAAAAATGACGGTAAAAATTACGCATATTCAAAGTTCTATGATGCCTTTGAAAATTATGACATAGCTTTAAATACGGCTTATGATAATTTTCAAAAAAAACTTTATGACAAGGATGAAAAAGCTCTCAAATTGAATTCTGAGTTTAATGAATTTAAGCAAAATAACAAAAACCGTTTAATGAAAGAAGGTTTGTTTAAAGTTTTGAGCAAGACTTATGGCAGCGGTGATTTCAGAGTTTGGGATAATCCGACAGATAAAAATTTGGTTAATCTGTTAAGAAAACGTGATCCGGAAGCTATTGAGAGGTATAATTATCTTACTGCAAAATTTAAAAAAGAAATTAATGTTTATAAATTTGAACAGTTTATAGCTGATAAACAAATTAAAGAAAATAAAGAATTTAGGAAAGAAAATAATTTTAAATACATAAGTGATATGTTAGTCGGCTTTTCAGAATGTGATGAATGGATAAATAAGGATGCATTTCTTGAAAATTGGAGATTAGGGTGCCCTAATGGAGGTACTTACGGTCCTCAAATGTGGGATGTGCCTGTCTTAGATCCGAATAAATTATTTAATGAAGATGGATCTTTGGGAATTGCAGGAAAACTGTTAAAAGAAAAGATTGACAGAGCCTTAGAGGATTGTGAAAATGTAAGGATTGACCATGCATTAGGGCTTATAGATCCTTATGTCTATGATGAGGATACTGTTGAAATAATAAACGGAAAATTATCTGATAAATTTAGGGCCGGTAATATTTCACATCTGGGGCTTGACCCGAATTGTAATTATAAACAAATAATAGAGAAAATAATTTTGCCATCAATGAAAGAGCATGGATTGGAACCTCAAGATGCAGTTTGGGAAGATTTGTCAAATAACGACGGTACCTGGTTCAATGAAGTTTATAAGAATAAACATAATCTTCCTGGTATCACCCAGCTTGAATTTTCACGTTCAGAAGGTTCTTCTCGTAAAAATTGGGCATTGTTGGGTTCACATGACAGTCAGCCTGCATTAAAGCTTTTAAATGAACAGGAATGGGCAAGAAACCATTCGGCTTGGGAACCTCAGTATTTAGCAGGATTTTTACATTGGGATAAATTTGAACGTGCTCAAGAACGTGATGAATTCTGTCAAAGAATTGCAAATAATAACCTCGACAGAGTTAAAGCTAAGTTTGCTGAATTATTTATGAATTCTGAAAAAATTCAGATTTCATTTGCTGATTTCTTTGGATTAGATAAAGTTTATAATTATGGCGGTAAAAACGTTGATACAAACTGGAAATTGAGATTATCAAAAGATTATGAAGATGCTTATTATAAAAATCTTTCCAGTGATAATCCTACAGCATTGAATCTTCCTGAAATTTTGAAAATAGCCGTTAAAGCACAAATGGACAGGGAATATATCCAATATAAGAATGGCGGACAAGGTGATGCTGAGAAATTTAAACTTGACTTGAAGACAAAAATGCAGCCATTACTTGAAAGATTAGATAAATTTACAGCAATATTGAAAGAAAAAGAAGATTAGATTTTTGTTACGAAAATAGCCTCCTAACTAATATTAGGAGGCAATTTTTTATTGTCGAAATCTTTTATTTATCTTGAGCCATTCCTGCTTGAAAGCCTGGAACACAAAGGAATAAAGGTACTGTATTTGTAATTGCTGTAGATATTTTAGATTTATCTGCCATTAGAGAAACTGCCATTCCTATATCATCGACATGCGGTGCAAAATCGGTCTTTTTGATATGTCTTTCAACTTTTTTATGGAATACTTTTTCATTTATAAAGTTTGAAAATTTATTTCCGGTAAGAATTCCAGCCCCAAGTGCAACGAGAGTCATTGCTGCAGAAGGCATACATTTTAGAGCTTTATTTGTGTATTTTACAGCTTTTCCATCTCCTGAAAGTTGCGGAACTTTACTTAGTATTTGTCTTTTATTTTTATCATATAAAACCGAAACGCCTTTTACGAAAGCTACAGGGATACATACATTGCCTACAAATTGATTTATAGCTTCTCTTATTTTAGCTTTAAAATTTTTCTTTTCATCAATTATTGTTCCTGCTGTTAAACCTCCGGCAATAGAGCCTCCCGCAAGTCCTAAGATTTCCCATTCTTCAAGTTTTATTAGTTTTCTATCAGGCTGTTTTTTATCATACAATTTTATTAAAGCCCAGTCCTTTACAGGTGTTTTAAGAATTTTGGAAGGATTAATAGAAAAACCTTGCTTTTTAGCGATAATTGCATAAGCTGCTCCTACACCTAATGCTGAGGCTATGGTGACTGCAGGTTTTAATTTTGGTTGGTTATTGTTGCTTTTGCCATTGCTTTTTTGTTTTATATTATTTTGCTTAAACGATTGATTATAATTATTTATAACACTAGAGATATTAATTGGCATTTTTATCACCTTCAATTCAATTGTATCAAAAACACTGAATAAAAAACATTGTTATTTTACTTGAAAATTTTAACATTTCTTAAACGCATTTGTATACAACAATCGTGTAACAAAATTTTAATAAAAAGGTGAATGGGGGCAAAAAAAATTTTTCAGCAATATTTAAAAATTTGTTAATCCGGACGAAATTTATATGGAAATAAAAGTAACACCAAATCAAACATTAAAAGATTTCAGCTATGGACGAAAATTTGTAAAAGGGTTGGCAAGTCGTTCAATAGCACCTGTTATTTTGCTTGAGGCTTTTGTAGAAGCAGGAAGAACCTATCAGGCATATCAACGTGGTGGATTTACCGAGGCAAGAGAACGGCTTACTGAAGAAATGATTGGTGCAGCTTTTTGGTTTAGTGGAGTGCCGTTATTTAACAGTTTGATAGATAAATTTGTCGGGAAACGAATTTATAAACTTCCTGAAACTGATTTTGATACAGGAAAGGATGCTTTACGTAATCCTGTTAAAAATTATTTGAAAAAATTCGCGAATGAATTGAAGTTTAATCCTGAAAAAGCTGAGAAAGTTATTGCCGGTTATAAATTCGGCAAAGTCCTTACAAGTATTATTCTTGCAAACTGCTTGGTCGGTTTTGTATTACCAAAGGTCAATCAGGGAATTACAAAATACATAATGAAGAAAAACACTAATTCGTCTGAACAAAAGTCTGACGTGACTGCAAAGGGTGCAGTAATCAGTAAACCTACTGTCAAAGTTTCAATGGATGATTTTGTAAATAAAGATAAAAAAGATAATAAAAACAAAGAGGTATCATTCGGAGCAATTTCGCCTCAAACATTAATGTCATTGGCATACAGTTTTGAGAATAATCCTAAATATCAGCTTTTATCTACTGATATGGGTGTATGGGTTGGTAGAGGTGTTTGTGCAAGAAATTCCCACGAGCGTACTGAAGTATTATTTAGAGATATTTCATCCAGTTACTTTTATATGTTTAATATGCCTGTGATTGCCGCAATATTAAATAAAATTCAAGATGGAAAAACTACCAGACTTGATCCTGTTGCCGCAAAACAGGTAAATGACCATTTGAATGAAGTCTTAAAAGTTAATGGCGGAATGATGGAGGCTGATGCTTTCAAGAAATTTGTATTAGGAAATCCTGATAATAAAGCATTTATTACTCCTGGTATATCCAAAATTCTGCGTGAAAATAACGGAGTAATCGAACTTGAGGAATTTATAAATCTTCTTCCTGATGTGAAAGCAAGATATCCTGAGGCTGACATTGTAAAATTTGAAAAATTAGCTAAAGGTATGTCAGAATTACAGCCGAAACTTGCAGGTAAAGCTATGTTGTCAGAAAAACAAATAATAGATGTCTTTACTGATGGTGCAATAAATATGCCTGAATTCTTGAAAAATGTATTCAGATGCTCTACTTCTGACCAGAATTTGTTTACCGGAAAAATGAGTGAGTCCGTATTTGATAAAGAATTATCATTTATATCAAGAGAAACATTCTCCAAAAAACAAAAAGAAATAGAAATTTATATAGAAACTGTCCTTAAAAAAGCAAAAGACGGCAAAATCACAAAAGATATATTAAATAAGGTGTGCCGTGAAAATTATATGAAAAATGCCTTTAACTGGGGACTTGGATTTGCAGTATCTGCTGCATTCTTATCAACATTTATTCCGAAAATTCAATACTGGATTACAAGAAAAGTTACCGGCAGTAATGCATTCCCTGGAACTGCTGATTATTCAAATGAAAAGAAAAATAAATAGATATCACCAAGGATAGTCTTTTTTTATTTTCCAACCATCTATTAAAAGCATTTCACCACAAGTAAGACCGGCTTTATCTTTTGTGCAACCAAGACTATTTGTAATTAACTCATCCCTTGTAAGTCCGTGTCCAAAAAAGAATATTCCTGGTCTGTTAAATTGATGATAGTTGTCTTCCATTTTTTCGCAGGATAATGTCATTATAAAAATATCTTTTCCATACATGTTAGGTTTGTTATAGCCGTTTAAGTCAATATTTATGTGAACATGACTATTGTCTTGTTTTTGCATTGCAAGCATCGTTCCGTCATTTATTAGAATTTTTACCCAATAAGATTTATTAGGATTATCATCATATATAGTTCCGTTTATTTGGAAAGCTCCATCTTTGTTCCAACAGCCGGTTTCATATTTACAGTTTTTAGTATATTTAAAATTGTATCCAATATATTGCTCAAAAAAATCTAATGTATCCAAAGCCCAATCCCAAGTTGTAATATCTCCATATTTTGCAGTTGACATATTGATAGTTTCACTTAGCAGGGTATATGTTTTTTTTAACCGTGTTATAGTTTGTTTTTTTTGATAGTTAAGTACCAATGTCGGTAAAGTCATTGCCGCTACAATGCCTATAATTCCGAGCGTTATCAATACTTCTGAAAGTGAAAATGCAAAATATTTCATTGTTATCCTCTTAGATATATATATATAATTATTTAGAATTATATATTTATGTAATTGTATTGTCAAGCATTATACATATATATATATGAATATAGATATGACAAAAGATGAACTTTTAAAAAAATTTGGGTTAAATGTCAAGTTTGCAAGAATGAGAAAAAATCTTACCCAAGAGCAATTGGCAGAAATGATGGATATTCATTGGACTTATGTTGCTAAAATAGAGACAGGCAGGATAAATATGTCTTTGGGAAAAGTCTTAGAACTTGCAAAGGTTTTGAATATAGATATAAATAAATTATTGTATATTGAATAGCAATAATTGCTTGTAAAAAATTTTTGCCTGTGAGATAATCTTGTCAGAAGGGCAGGCCATGTCGAACGTTTTAGTTTATACATTAGACGGTAAAATTTATATTAATTTGACAAACAGATGTACAAATGATTGTATTTTTTGTCTTCGAAATGACAAGGATGATGTATGCGGACAGAAATTATGGTTAGATAATGAGAATTCAACCGCAACAGATGTAATAGAGCAGTTTGAAAAAATATACTCTAATGCTTCTTCGAGTGATGTTATTTTTTGCGGATATGGTGAACCTATGTTAAAGTTTGATGTTCTTAAAGAGGTTGCACAATATATAAAAGCAAAATACCCGAATATAAAAATTCGTATCAATACAAACGGGCATGCAAATTTTGTAAATAAAAGGAATGTTGTACCTGAGCTAAAAGGGCTTATTGATGAGTTTTCAGTCAGCTTAAACGGCTCAACAAAAGATGAATATAATGAATTATCTCAACCAAAGTTTGATGAAGCTTATGAAGAGGTTAAAAAGTTTATAAAAGCTTGTGCAGATGAGAACATTTCAGTTGTTGCAAGTGTTGTCGAAGGATACAAAGGCAGGCATCTTGATTTAGAAAAGTGCGAGCGGATTGCAAAAGATCTTGGTGCAAAGTTTAGAGTGAGAGAGTGGATTGTAAACGGATATTAGAAATTGAAAGGAAATAGTTATGTTAGTACAAAACATCACAAACTCACAATTAAATCCACGAAACTTTCAAGGTCGAATTGATGTAATTCCAGGTAATTTGAGTTATGAGCCTGCAAAAAATCTTAGAAAAGCCTATAATGTATTGTCGGAAATGATTAAAGATAAGCCTTATAATCTGTATGTTAGGCAAGAATATAAATATAATGACATTAGTATGATAGTTCAAACTGAAAAAGATTTTATAAGAAATAAAGGACTTAAAGTGGAAGGTGTGTTTTCAGCCAATGATGATTCTTTCGAAAGTACGGCAAAATCTATAGTCAAATCTTATGACGAGGATTTTGAAAAGCAATCAATGCCATTAAGTAAAAAGATTAAAAAAGGCTTAGACATAATAGGACATAAACTTTTAAAAGCATTAGAAATAGAAGAATAAAATAAATATGAGAACTTAAAACTTACGAAGAAAGGACGAAAAAATGACTTTGTTAGACAAAATTATGAAACCGAAATCAATAGCGGTTATCGGTGCTTCTACAAAAGAACATACAATCGGTTCTGATATTATGAAACGATTGCAAGAATACAATTTCAACGGAAAAATTTATCCGGTAAACCCTAAAGGCGGAATTATTGAAGGTTTACAAGCTTATACTTCAATTTTGGAAGTTCCCAATGAAGTTGATTTAGCAATTATTGTTGTAAATGCTAAATTTGTACTTTCAACCGTTGATCAATGCCATGAAAAAGGAATTAAAGGTTTGTGTATTATTACAGCAGGTTTTAAAGAAACAGGTGCTGAAGGTGCAGAACTTGAAAAACAATTGGTAGAAAAGATTAAAGAATATGGAATGAGATGTGTAGGGCCTAACTGTTTAGGCGTTGTAAATACTCACCCTGATATCAGAATGGATGGATGTTTTGCTGAATCTCTTCCTGAACGCGGAAATATTGGTTTCGTATCTCAATCAGGAGCTTTGGGCGGCGGTATTTTAAATATTTTAAAAGACCTTAACCTTGGTTTTGCTCAATTTATTTCAATCGGTAACCAAGCTGATGTAAATGCTGAAACTGCTATTGAATATTGGGAAAATGAAGAAGATGTTGAACAAATTCTTCTTTATATGGAATCAATTCAAAATCCTGCAAATTTCAGAAGATTAGCTTCAAGAATTACCAAGAAAAAACCTATCTTGGCTTTAAAAGCAGGACGTTCTGCTGCAGGTGCTTCAGCTGCATCATCTCACACAGGTTCTTTAGCTGGTGCTGATAAGGCTGCTGCTGCATTATTAAAACAATCAGGTGTAATTAGAGAATTTTCTTTGAAAAACTTATTTTCTACAGCTAAAGTTTTTGCTAACTGCCCGATACCAAAAGGTGATAGAGTAGCTATCATTACAAACTCAGGCGGTCCTGGTATTATGGCAACAGATGCTGTATGTGAATATGGTATGCAGATGGCTAAAATTTCTGATGCTACAAAAGAAAAATTAAGAAGCTTTTTACCATCAGCAGCATCGGTTAAAAACCCTATCGATATGATTGCTTCAGCTCCTATCGAGCACTATAAACAAACTTTGGAAACTGTTATTGCTGATGAAAATGTTGATATGATTATTACAATCTATCTTCCATTCTTAGGATTGAAAGATATTGATGTTGCTAAAGCATTAATGGAAATCAAAGCTAAAAATCCTCAAAAACCTGTTATTGGTGTATTTATGACTAAGAGTGAATTCTTTACAAAGATTTCTGAAATGGATGTAAATATGCCATTCTTTATGTATGCAGAAGAAGCTGCTGACGGCTTGAACAGATTAAATCAACAAAGACTTTGGATGGAAAGACCGGAAGGTAAAATTCCTTGCTACGATGTAGACAGAGCTAAAGTTGAAAATATTATTAAAAAATCATTATCAGAAGGCAGAGCTCAGCTTACTACATTAGAATCAATTGATGTATTGCAGGCTTATGGAATCAGAGCTTGTAAATACGGATTAGCAACTAACGAAGAAGAAGTTGTTGAACTTGGTAATTCTATCGGATATCCTGTTGTAATGAAAATGACTTCAAAAACTACTTCTCACAAAACAGATGTAGGCGGTGTAGTTGTTAACATCAAGTCAGAAGAACAATTAAGAAAAGAATACAAAGGATTACTTGAAAGACTTGAAGCAAAAGGATTGTTAGAAGGCCTTGAAGGTGTAATCATTCAAGAAATGGTAAAAGGTAATCGTGAAATGGTTTGCGGTATCGCAACCGATCCTCAATACGGACCGATGATGATGTTCGGTTTGGGCGGTGTGTTCGTTGAAGTTATGAAAGACGTAACTTTCAGAATTGCTCCTTTGACAGATATTGATGCGGAAGAAATGATTAAGTCAGTTAAAGCATACAAATTGTTAGAAGGTGCAAGAGGCACAAAACCTGCACAAATTGACCAAATTCAGGAAACTTTATTGAGATTATCTCAATTAGTAAGCGATTTCAAATTCATTGATGAACTTGATATTAACCCATTGTTAATTTCGGAAGCTACCGGTGAAGGCATTGCTGTTGACGGACGTATAAAAGTAAGAATGGAAGAAGCTAAAGCTGCTCTCGGATGTTCTTGCGGATGCGGTTCAGTTACTTGTTCTTGCGGAAAGTAGTTAAGTTCGTTATTCGAAAAGACCGGCCATTTTGACCGGTCTTTTTTACCCTTTTTTTTAATAATCGATTGGAGGAAGTATGGTAAAAATTTATCCTAAGTTAGTTGCGGCTATAGGTGCAACTAAGGATAGAAAGTATATTAATAAATTTGCAAAAGGTAAAATTCAAGAGTCAGACCTGTTATATAACAGTCTTGTGAAAAAATCAGGCCCTCCAGCAAGCACTGTTCAAGAAAAAGTTAATAGTTGGTTTAAAGCATATAATGCTAATCTTGAAAAAATTAAGTGGATTGAAGAGATTAAAAATCAATTTAAAGGAAAATAGTTTTTATATTGTAAATTTTTCTTAATGAACTAACAAAAAATATCTTTAGCAACATAATATAAATATGTGGTCAAAAGATAAGGGTTAGTGTATGAAAGTTTCACGTATAAGAGTGAATTCGACTCCTCAATTTCAGGGGGAAAAGACTAAAAAAGCAATGCGAAATACTGCAGGAGCAGCAGCCATAGCATTAGCAACAGCAATGCCTATGGAAAATGCTGACGCTCAGTTGATTATTCCACAGCCACAAATTCCGCCTATTACATACTATCAAGGTTACATTCCGCAAACAACTGCTTATGATGTACCTGATTGTTTTATTTACGGTGATGTAAGAGAGTTTGATTATGATAAGTCGCTAAGACAAACTTTTGATGAAATTGATGCTAAAGGTAATCAAAATGGTGTTCTTTCTGTGAATGAGGTTATTGCAGCAGACAGAGATAATTGGAATGCTACTCATCTGTATCCATATAACGCATATCAATTAAATCATACAGTAAGTACCTTTAATCTTGTATCAACTATGTATAATGAAGAAGGTTCCAGTCATAAAAGTATTAATTTCAGAGAATATAAAAAAATAATGAATGATTATATGCAAGCAAGAAATATTAATACATTTTTTAATTTATTGAGAATGATAACAATTCCTCGAATTGTTTGTCCGCCGCCACCGCCGCATCATCATCATCCGGCTCCGCCGCCACATAGACACAGGCATTAGTATTGAATTTTTATAATAAATTTGTTAAAATAAGACTATCAAATAAAAAAGATAGTCTTATTTTGCAAAAGGAGGATGTATGCAAAAACAGCTAATAGATAGAATTTCGGGGGGGGGGGCTGCCGACTAACAGTTAGGACAAGCATTTCCGACTTAGACCTCCGATTAGATGAAAAAGAGCTGAGAAGTAAGCCGTGCCAGAAGACACGGTGATTTTTGATGCAAAATTTCTAAAAAGCATGTAATAAAAACAAACGGAGGATTTATGAAAAAGAGAAATGCTTTTACATTGGCAGAAGTGCTTATTACATTAGGAATAATAGGTGTTGTTGCAGCTATGACATTACCTGCACTTATAAATAAAACAAAAAACAAAAAATTGCATACAGCATTTTTAAAAACCTATGCTGAACTAAATCAGGTAGCGATGTTATTCAAGGCCGATTACGGAATAACAGTCCCGGAAGCAGTGACAAATAGTGGAGGTATAATGCGAGAAAATAGTAAGAAGATAATAGCTTATTATAAAGGTGCTAAGTCTGTTAATTCTGGAGGTCAGGGCACTGATGACGGCGAAGGTAATTATCTTGCATTTTATTCATTGAGTACATTAAATGGCAAATCTTATTCAGGGGGTGCAAATACAAGCGGAAGAAATTCTTCTTTTTTCTGTGATTCTTCAGCTTTTACACCTACTCAATCCGGAGCTATAATGATATTTAATGATGCACCACGTGTGGAAGGTCAAAATGGACCTGTTGTCTGTGTAGATATAAATGGTAAGAAAAAGCCTAACCGTTATGGAATAGATTATTTTATGTTTATTTTTACACTTGACGGACGGGTTATTCCTGTGGGACAGGAGCATAAAGACAATCCTCCTGTATGTAACAGTGCATCAGGTTCTTGTGTTAATTTTAATAATGTAGGGCCTGAGTATTGTTCTAATACATCAAATGATATTTCAAAAAATACATCTTGTGCTTATTATGCACTGACAAATACGCACCCGACAAAAGAGGGAAAAGATTACTGGACAGATTTTTTAGGCGAGGTATACAGCAGATAATTAATATCCGATAGCCCAGTTAACGGTTGATGATAAAGTTTTTTGAGGTTCTACGTTGACATTTGCAGATACTGCCGGAACCTCAATTACTTTTGCTGCTTTTTGAAGTAAATTATATTGAGTCATTCTGTTATCAACATTATTAAATGATTTCAAACGATCTAAATGGTTTTGTAACTCTGCATTTTCATCATTTAGTGTAGTGACCTGACGACTTAGTGTATTTAATGTAATTTCATTACACATTTCGAAGTAATAGCTAACGAAGGCGACGATTACAAACACGCCTAAAATTCCACATAATGTTGCATTTACCTTCCTTATAGCCATTTCTTTGTATGTATTCTCCTTGTGAAAATAACCTTCGATAACCGGTGCTTGCTGTATAGGATTTGCTGTATAATCCTGATGTACATAAGAATAATTAATATCTTGTCTTACTCTTGCTGTATTCAACTTTTTTCCCCAACTGTTTAATTTAAATTACAAACTGTCCCAAAATTAATTAATACATCTTGCGATTCTTAATTTTGCACTTCTCGATGGCGGATTTTCAGAAATCTCTTCTTCCGATGCCGTAATCGGTTTTTTATTAACAAGCTCCAGTTTTGGTGGCGGGCATGTACAAATCATTTGATTTTTTTCGCAATGACACCGCTGTGAATGGTACTTGAATAAGTGTTTCACTATCCTATCCTCCAATGAGTGAAAACTTATTACACTTATTATAGCACCAACGTCAAGTAAATCCAACACATCATTTAAAGTATTTTTAACATTTTGTAACTCTTGATTTACTTCAATTCTGATTGCCTGAAATACCCTTGTTGCAGGGTGAATAGAGCTTTTAACGTGTGGTGTGCTTTTTACTATTAAATCAGCTAATTCTGTAGTTGTTTCAATTTTTTTTGCTTTTCTCTGCTCAATTATAGCTTTAGCTATCCTTTTGGAAAACCTTTCTTCTCCGTATTCTGAGAATATTCTTACCAGTTCATTTTCATTGTAACCATTCACAACGTCATAAGCTGAAAAGTCAGAATTCTGATTAAAACGCATATCAAGCGGAGCTTCTTTTGAAAATGAAAATCCACGCTCAGCCTTATTAAACTGATGATATGAAGCACCTAAATCAAACAGCACTCCACCTGTTATTTTTTCTATTCCTAATGAATGTAAAACTTTTTTAATATTCGTATAAGAACTTTTTATAATTGTTAAGTTTTTGTAACCTTCTAATCTTTTTGAAGCAGCTTCAATAGCTTCATCATCTATGTCAAAAGCGATTAATCTCCCATCAGGGGATATTCTTTTTAGGATAAGCTCACTGTGTCCGCCTCCGCCAAGTGTACAATCAACGTATATAAGACCGTTTTTGCACTCCAATGCATCTACGGCCTCTTGTTTCATAACTGTATAGTGCTTAAATTCCATACCAGAATTTTAGCACAAAAGATTATACGTGTACAAAACCTTCCAGTCCGTAATCATCGAAGATTTCTAAGAATTTGTTGTAAGTAAACACCTGTGAATTTCCGTCTGAGTCTGTAATTTCAATTAATTTGTTAGCTTCTGCATTTTCTATAACATTAGCTATTGCATCGACTTCATTCTCAATTTGTTCTTTCGTTGAAATGAATTGTATATCCATAAGATGTCTCCCTGTCTGTCTCTAGTGGTATAAAAAGCCGTCAAGACCTTGTTCGTCATAAATTTCTACAAATTTAGCGTATGTGTAGATTTTTGTATTTTCAGGTTTGTTTTGGTCCATAACAAGAATTCTGCCGTTACTGATTTTAGAGTCGAGTTTGTTAATAAAGTCCACCATTGAGTTTAAATAACTTTCATTAGCCAAATCTTCTACAGTAACATTTTTCAGAAAGTGAAAATCTCTTTCATTAAATGTAATTTGTTCGCCCATAAATTACTCCTTGAATAACCTGTTACGCTGTATCTCCTATTACGGAAATTAAATAAAATTTCTTTAAAGTAATTTGATATTTGTAAAGAAAAGTTTACAAACAAAAAGAGTTGAATTCTAATATAGAATTCAACTCTTTTTGTTTATTTATTATTAATTTGCTTTTATACAGGTTGTTTCATTGCATTTTTTACACGGTGGAAAGTTTTATCTTTGCCGATAATAGCCAAAATTGCAGTCATATCAGCACCGCAAATTCTTCCTGTAACTGCAGCTCTTATTGCCCACATTGTGACTTTTGGCTTGATACCCTTTTCTTTATAGTAGCCTCTGAAAGCTTCAAGTTTTTCGTGAAGATTTTCTTCAGTCCATTCCCAATCTTTAGCTTGTTCCATAAATGTCTTTAGAACATCTTGTGAAACTTCAGTATCAAGGGTTTCTTTAGCTTTTTCATCGAATTCAACATCCTGACCAAAGAAATAAGGAACTGCCTCTGTTATATCAGAAAGAAGAGTTAACGGCTCATAAGTTACCTCAACCATTCTTGTATATTGAGCATCTGTAAGCTCACTCAAGTCATATTTTGTCAAATACGGTTTAAGTCTTTCTTTTAATTCAGGAATAGAAAGCATTTTGATGTAATGGCTGTTCATCCAGTTCAATTTGTCGTATTCGAAAATTGAATTAGATGAAGAAATTTCATTAATTCTGAAATCCTGAGCGATTTCATCGACGGTTTTAATTTCCTGTCCGTCAGATGGAGCCCAGCCAAGTAATGCTACAAAGTTTATAAGTGCATCTGTTAAGTAGCCTTTTTCAACGAATTCTGAAACTGCAGTAGCTCCGTGACGTTTAGAAAGTTTACTTCTGTCAGGTGCAAGAATCATCCCTAAGTGACCAAATCTTGGAACTTCAGCTCCTAATGCTTCAAAAATCAAGATTTGTTTGAATGTATTAGAAATGTGATCTTCACCTCTGATTACGTGTGAAATCTTCATAAGCATATCATCTATTACAACTGCAAAGTTGTAAGTTGGGGTGCCGTTTGATTTCATTATTACGAAATCACCCAAAAGATCTGTATCCATATGAAGTTCACCTTTTACAAGGTCATCAAATTTCAATATAGAAGAATCGTGAAAAGCTTTTTGAGCTTTAGCAATGTTAAATCTGATTGCAGGTTTTCTTCCTTCTGCACGTAATTTAGCTTTTTCGTCTTCTGTTAAGTTTTCGCATTTTTTAGAATATACGTAAGGTTTTTTATTTTTTGTAGCTTCTTCTTTTTCTGCTTCTAATTCTTCAGGAGTACAGAAGCATTCATAAGCAAAACCTTTGTCTAAAAGTTCTTGTACATACTTAGGATAGATGTCAAATCTTTCAGACTGAGTATATGGTCCGTAAGGACCGCCTACATCAGGACCTTCATCCCAATTAAGCCCCAGAGCTTTCAAGCTGTCAAAAATATTGTTAATGTAAGCTTGGCTTGTACGCTCAGCGTCGGTATCTTCAATTCTTAAAACAAATTTGCCGTGATTTTTCTTTGCAAATAAGTAGTTAAATAAAGCTGTTCTTGCTGTTCCAACGTGTAAATTTCCGCTTGGAGACGGAGCAATTCTGACTCTAACTTCGTTCATTTTAAATCCTCGATTTCTTTTATATTTCGCACCTATTATCCTAGCACGCACAGGTTTTAATTTCAAGGTTTAATCAAGAATATAAAGAGGTGAGCAGCCCCATCCGGTTCCGTTTTTGCAATCTTCTTCATAGTTGTCTCTTGTTAGTGTTACTGTAGTTTTGTTGCAACTGTTTGGCACAGCTTTATTTTGTGATCTGTTAAAAAATTCTGGAGAAAATCTTTTAGGATTTAATATAAAATAAAATATATCACGTCCAACAATATTGGGTTTTTGGTATCCGTTTACATCTATTAATATTTGATTGCCGCAAGTGTAAAATATTAACGTTCCATCCGTAAGTTGCATTGATAATGCAGAATAGCTAGGATTAGACTTATATTCAACCCCTTTCTTATCTTGCCATTTATCATCTTTATGCCAATAAGTTTGTCCTGTACGTGGCCATTCGTTAGTATTTCCATAAGTACCAGTTCCGTCTGTGAATTTCATAGAATCAATATCTTTAGGACATGCAATTCCTGAATTTAGTGTCTTTAGTTCTTTTTGCATTCTACAAAAGTACTTTGGCATTTGCATCCAGTTTACACTTTCATAGGTTTGTCCTTCTGCTATATATGCACGTTGCATTGCTTGTGAAATAGTTGAATATTGCTTTTTAAATGCGCTCTTAAATTGCTTGTCTTGAATGTTTGTAATTACTGTAGGTAGTGTCATTGCCGCCACTATACCAATAATTCCTAGTGTTATTAGTACCTCAGCTAATGTAAACGCTTTTTTCATAGTGCCTCCTTATTTGAATATAACATATTGCACATATAAATACAAGTGTAATTTACACTTTTATTTATAAATGAAATAATAGTGTGTTTTTAAACTGATTAATCGTGTGTAGAATTACAGGATGAAGGGAGATCTGTATGTTTAATATTGAAAAGCCTGAGATGGTCAATAAGACTTTCAGGTTGCCGGCTGAATTAGTAGAACGTTTAAGTACTGTCGCACAAAACAAGGGTGTGTCTTTGAACAATCTTGTAAAGCAGTGCTGTGAATATGCGTTGAGTCAGCTTGCTGATAGTGATAAGTAAATGCATATTTTAGTGTGTTTTTTTTGTCGCGTCTTTAGTGGTGACAATTTGGGATTTTTAATGCTTGATATTTGCGTTTTGTGATATAATTAAGATATGAAGAGAGTTCTATTGGTTTTAATAATTTTGTTGCTGGGAGTACCAAGCTATAGTGCGGAGGAAGATGTGAAGCTTCCGAATATCTTCATATGGTCTTTACCTGAGGATAAGGATGTATCTCCTGATGAAATTACAAGCTCTAATGAAAATGATGAAGTTACGCTTATTCCCGAAGTGGATAGCATTCCTGCAAAAGGGTATATTGAATTTATTGAAGATAATGCTGATACGGTTTATTTGGATGAAAATAGTAATAATGCTTTAAATCTGCGTGTCCCTCAAAAGTTTAATTCATCTAAGCTTGTGGATAGTAAAAAAATTCAGGGAACAAAAAAATATTCACTTTACAGTCAAGAGGAATATAGTATTTCACCACAATCCGTGCAGTCAGTTGCAAAGATGGGTAATTTTTCCCTCGGAACTTTATATAATACCGGTATTGATACATCTCAACTGGAACGTTCGACGACATTGTTTACAAGATATGACAGCAAGCATTTTGCAATTAGTTCTGCTTTTAAGAAAAATAATTTGACTGCCTACGGGCTTGTTACAGATAATTTTTATCTTGCTCCTGAATTAAAGTTTAATAGAGTTTTTGCCTTTTCTCCGATATTGTCATCCGATATAACAAGAAATCGCAGGAAAGGCGAGCTTGTTTTATCAATTAGTCCCGATAAAGAAGAACGAATGAAATTAGAGTTTGGGGCAGGTACTACCTATGATGTTAATAACGACAGATCTTGGTCGCAGGTTCGTTTTAATACTAAATTTCAATTGTAAATTTATTAAAATATAATTGAATACTTCTGTGTTTTCTTTTATAATTTGATTAAGATACAAGGAGTTTCCCGTGGAAATTAACAGAGGTGAAAATTTACCTAAAAAAGTAACTGTTGAGAAAGAAAACAGCAAGCTGCAAGTTGATTCGCTTGCCGCAAGATCTCGTAAAAAAAGTAAAAAACATAAACGGAAAATTGGCGTTTATTATTCTTTTTTAACCTTTGTATTGCTATTTTGTCTTGTTCAGGTAGGGTTTGGGGCGATATTAAATGTATCTAAAATAATTGCATATAAGGCAAAAATTAATACTATGGAAAAAGTTCGTGATGAAGCTGAAGCAAGAAATAAAGAATTGAAAAGTGATATTAAACAATTCTCAAGGACTTCAAGTTTGGAAGAGATTGCCAGAAATAATTTAAAAATGGCTGGTGAGGATGAAGTGTTGGTATTAATTAATAATACTAATAATCAGGATGTTAAAGATAAAAAAGCTAAACATAAGAAAAAAGTTGAAAATAAGGAAAATACGGAGCAATAATGCAGGATAATGAAGCAGTTAATTATATAAAAAGAGCTTTTGACTTAAAGTCTCAGGAATGTTATAAACAGGCTATTGAGATGCTTTATAAGGCTTTGGAAACAGAGTCTGATAATGTTGAAATTCTTTATCAAATAGGAGAGTTGTATTTTTTATTACATAATTACGATAGGGCAATGCAATATGTTGAAAAAGTTTTGCAAATTAATGAGTTGCATATTCCATCGTTAAAAATGCAATGCGAAATTTTCCAAAGACAAGGCTTGTATAATGAAGCATTAGTTTCTGCAAAATCGGTTTACCATAAAGATGAAAATTCAAAAAATTTGAAAGATATAATCAGAATTTTAGGTAAACTTAATAAAGTCGAAGAAATCGAACGATATCAAGATAAAATGGATAAAGAATGTATTTATGAATATGCTCTTGCTTGCTATAAGAATGGAGACGCTGAAAAGGCGAAGAGTTTGATTTCCGAAAATTTGGAAGAAAATGAAGATTCTAAAGTTCTTCTTGGAAAAATTTATTTCGACTCTAATGATTTTGATAAGTCCAGAGAAATCTTTGAATCTATGAAAATGTCTAAAAATCCTGAAGTTCTTAATTATCTCGGATTATTTGCTTTAGAAGATATGAAATTTATAGATGCGATAAAGTGTTTTTCGCAAGCATCGAGTATTTCCAAAAATAATCCTGTATATTGGTATAATCTTGCAAATGCATATTTTTTCAACGGCTGGCAGGATGAGGCTGTTAATTCATATTTAAAAGCTATTGTGCTTGAACCTGAAAATCTCGATTACAGATATTCTTTAGCTTATCTTTACTATGAGATGAAAAAGTTTGATAAGGCTCAAAAAGAAATAGATATTATCCTTTCAAAAAATGAAAAACATAATCAGGCAAGAGTTATAAAAGCATTGTTAAAATTGAATAATAAGGATTATCTTGGTGCTGAAAGAATTTTAGAAGAAAATTTGAAATCAGGATGTTCAGATGCGTTTACTTTAGTGTCTTTGGGAAAAGTCTATAACGAATTAGAAAATTTTGATAAGGCTGAGCAAATACTAAAGTCTGTTATTGAACAAAATCCTGAAAATATAAATTATATAAGTGATTTAGCTGATGTATATATCAAAGAGAAAAAATATGATGATGCTATTGAGCTTGTAAAAAAAGTTATAGATGAAAATGAAAAGTATATTTACGGGTATATTTTAGGTGCAAAAATCGCTTATTTGAAAGGCGATTTAGAAAAAGCAAAAGAATTTGCTCAGGATTCAATTTCATTAGATATAAATTGTGCTGAGGGTTATTACTATCTTGCATTGGTTCGAAAGTCCGAACAGGATTATGATGAGGCTGTAGAATGTATGAAAAGAGCTATTATGTATGATTTAAATAATGCAAAGTATTATGCAGAGATGAGTAATATTTATAAGCTTAAAAATGATATGAAAACTGCTCTTGAATACATAAAAGAAGCCGAGAGTATTGATGAATCTGTTGAATATAAAATTATGTATAAAGAATTAGCTTCATTAAACAGATTAAAGTAAAAAATTTGTCCTGAAAAAATATATTATTATAATATAATTATGAGTATGTTCTCCTGTGAAAATTATGATTGGGGGTAGTAAGAAGTATGAGATGGAAGAGTATTATAAGTTTATTATTAATAACGCAATTAGCAGCGATTACACCGGCGTTTTCAAAGTCAAAAAAAGATGAGATTGTGATACCTAAAAATTTTCCTGCAAAATATACTGCAGAATATGTTGAAAGGATAACACCTGAATATAAAGCTATCGGTAAAGATTTTATTTTCTATGTAGCTTTGGATATGCTGAAAGGCACTAATGGAGAGTTTTCAAGAAAAGCTATTTTGGGAAATAATCTTTCTCAAAAACCTGTAAAAATTGAGTTTAAAGATTTGGGATTAATAAATCCGGATTATGCATCATTTGATGCTTTAGGTTGGAAGAAGGGGAAAAATCTGTATATTTACATAAACCCTCGACACAAAGATGCACCTCCCGGAGCATTGGCCGCATTGTTAGCTCATGAAGCATTACATCAGGATGAGTATAATTCTATAGCAGAAGAAACTTATGCATGGACAATGGAGGCTGCAGTCTGGTGCGAGATATTGAATGTTTTTCCTGAAAGTGATGAAAATCTTCATCCTTTAGTAAATAGAGAAAATACCCTAAAAAAACTCTTTGAGAAAGGAAATTATACAAATAAATATATAAAAAAGACAGTTCAATCAAATGAAGGGTATAAGAATTTACCGTCGACCTCGCCCGGATTTGAAGATTTGTAAGTTTGTGAACGCCGGCATAAAGCCGGCGTTTGTGTAATTTGTTCAGAATTTAAATAATTAATCGGGTTACATAAAAAGTATATTGATTATATAAATTCATTGGTGTTAAATATTCGTATGAAAAGAAAAGAGTTATATATTTTTATTGCGATAGTTTTGGTGTTGGTAGCTATTAATATGCTTGTTATGAATACAAATAACAATAGTTTGTATTCATCAGAAGAAGAATTGCTTAATAAAAGTTATGTATCATCACAAAAACTTTTTGATAATATCTGGTCAGAAGTAAAGGATAATTATTATGACCCTACACTAAATCATCAACAATGGAAATATTGGAAAGAACATTATCACGGTCGCATAAAAACAGATGAAGATGTAAAAGTCGCAGTAGATTCAATGCTGGCGAGCCTTGACGACCCTTATTCAAGATATATGACAAAAAGTGAATATTCTGATCAAAATACCTCAATAAGTTCAAAAATTACAGGAATTGGTGTAAATATAGCGGCAATTGCCGGAAAAATTCAGATTATAAACGTAATTGACGGGACTCCTGCTCAAAGTGCAAATTTACAGAATGGAGATATAATCCTTGATATTGATGGCAAAGATGCAAACGGGCTTTCAATTTCAGAAGTTGCTAATTTGGTCAGAGGTCCTGAAAATACTTCTGTTAAACTTACTATTTTGCGAGATAAGGATAAACTGGTAAAAAATGTTTTACGAAAAGAAATAAAAATTAAATCAGTAAAAAGTTCTGTCGATAAAAATATAGGCTATATTCAGATTACAAGTTTTATAGCTTCTACAACGCCAAATGAATTTTTGGAAGCATTAGAAAAAACAAAAGATACTGATGGATTAATTATTGATTTACGTGGAAATACCGGAGGGTTGTTGCCTAATGCAATATTTATTGCTAATTTATTTATTCCTGAGGGTAAATTAGTAAGTATAGTAGGCAGAAATGGTTATCGTTACGATATACAAGCTCAAAATACGGATTTTGGTGTGGAAAAGCCTGTAGTTGTCTTGGTCGATGGAGCTTCAGCTTCTGCAAGTGAAATTTTATCAGGTGCATTGAAGGATTACCACAAAGCAACTATTGTCGGAACAAGGACTTATGGAAAGGGAATGGTTCAAAAAATTATTCCAATGCCTAATGAGACAGGACTTAATTTAACTGTTGCAAAATATTTAACTCCATCAGGTTCCGATATAAATGAAAAAGGTATAAAACCTGATGTAGAAGTTCAGTTTACAGCACAAGATATCAGAAATAAAAACGATGTACAATTAAGTGAAGCAAAGAAATTACTATCAAGAATGCTAACTGAAAATAAATGCTGTTCTGCAAAATAAATTTGTGACAGTTGGCTCATTGACAATTATTTTGTCTGAAATATAATTTTACTATGGAATGAAGAATAGCCATGTGGCTATTTTGAAAAAGAAGTTATTCATAGCACAATTTTGTATAAAAAGATAGTTTTGCATACTTGACTTATGCGGTTCTTTGGAACCGCTTTTTTTTACAAATTTTTATTCATAAAAAAGTTTTTATAACGTAAATCCTTTTTATTAACTACGAGTCCGCATTTTGAACAGGCTAAGGTTTCACCTGTTGAGTCTATTGGCATAAAAATATGCTCGCAATTTTCAGGGTTTTCATCATCTTCAGGAATTTCTTCGAGCGGATTAAGTGCTTCATTTTTGTCATGTTCTTCAAGCACCTCTCTAAATCGGTCTTTTTGAAAGTACTTTACAATCAGTTCAATAAAATACATTTTTAAAGTATAAAACCTTTCGGAAATATTTCACAGAATTTTGTTATTTCTAATGAATTTTCGCCTTCTGTGATTATATCCATATCTTCAGATGCGAACTCTGTCATGACTTGTCTGCAAGCTCCGCAGGGATAGCAATGCTTTTCATTTGGTGAGTATATTGCTACTGCAGTTATTTTCCGTTCTCCATCCGCAATTGCACTGCCTATAGCATTTCTTTCCGCACAGATTGTAAGTCCGAAACTTGAATTTTCAAAATTACAACCAGTGTATATTTTATTATTTTCTGTGAGAACGCATGCTCCCACTTTGAATTTTGAATATGGGGCATATGCTTTTTCACTTGCTTCTTTAGCTTTTTCCAGTAACTCGTTGTAATCCATGCGATTCTCCTTTGACACTTACTTTTAGTTTAATTGATAAAATTTAAATAGTAATCCCTTACACGTATGAAAATTTGTGTGATACAATAAAGATATGAAGAAAATTTTAATGCGTTTTATATTAATAATTTTTTGTGTTTTTATATCGGCTAAAGCGTATGCATTAACTTATAATGTTGTAGTATTGCCTGCTGATATATTGAGAGTTTGCGAAAATTATTATTGTTATCCTGAAGTATCAGAAATTATATCAAATGATTTGATATCTTATTTCAATTCTTCTGATAAGATAAAGTCGCCCTCATTACAAGAAATAAGAAGAATTCTTGCTCAAAATCCGAGTTTAAAATCAGCAGTGAAGTCTTCTATGGATAAATTCAGTTCTCGAGGAAATGTCGATTTTCAGTCTATGAAACAGTTAGCAAGGATGTTCTCTGCTAATTCTGTTTTGTTAATTTCAAATAGTGTTGCAACTGAAAATTCCTCAAGGAATAGGAGTGTATGGGAAATTTTAGAACTATCCAGTGCCTTAAATATTTCATATCCGTATACAATGGAGACTGATGCGGTATTGCTGGATACAGTAAATGATTTAGTTATGTGGCGTGGCGGATATTCAAAAATATTAAATTCCTCTGACGGAAGTTTTATTGCACAAAAAGCATCTCAAAGCTATGCAAAATATGCTTATCTACAAGCTTATTCAAAGGACATATTATCTAAGACTATCGGACAAAATGTTGTTTTAAGATTTTTCCCTAAATCTGTAACGCCTGTGCTTAACACAAAAGAAATAAAGCCGTCGGGAAATTATTTCAGGTATGAAAGCTCAAATCCTTCAGCCGGTAAATTAGATGATAAACTTGAAGAGCCGTTAGAACATGATTATGGCGAGATGATTTACGGCATATAAGGTGACTTTGGCTTTTCGTTAAATTTAGCTTGCGGTCTTGGTGATAGTGCATCTTGGGAGGTCTGCATTGGTAATACGTCAGGTCTGTTTGGTTCAGTCGGATTAGTATTTTTTAAATTATCAAAATTAGCATTTACTCCATCCCCTTTGGATTTGTCCATTACAGGGCTTCTTTCAACTTGGACTTGTGTAGTAGCTGCTATATCATCAAGTTCTTCTATTCTTGCTTTTGTATCAATAACTGCAACAAACAAAACTGTTAATATAGCTGTTAATATTAGAAAGTTTTTCATTTTATATCGCTCCTTTTTTGTATATTCTAATCTTTCCTATAAAAAATAAATCGGACAAAATAGTAATTATTTGAGCTAAATATAAACACTTGCACAATAGCAGGAACGATGATAATATGTAGTTGTATATAAAAGTTAGTGAGAGGGAAATATGGCAAGATTGATAAGACCAACATGGGCAATCAGATGTGTTCAATCAGGATGTAAAACTCTTTTTGAAGTTGCAAAATTAGAAGACGGTAAACAACAAGAGGTTGTATGTCCTAATTGTGGTGAACACTATGTGTATCCGATTACAGAAGAGGATGAAAAGAACTCTTAGTCCTTATGTTTAATGGTACTGATAAACGCTATAATCAGTATAGTGCTTATTTAAAAAATAAATTCGGCGTCAAGGTCTATAAAATAACTCTTGATGCCGGTTTTTCATGTCCAAATCGTGATGGTACGATTTCTACAGGCGGTTGTATATTTTGTGATGATGGGGGAAGTTTTTCTCAGGCTCATTCTAATCTTCTATCAATCGAAGATCAGATAAATGTCGGAATGAAGACTTTGCATGATAGATTTAAAGCTGAAAAATATATGTCATATTTTCAGGCTTATTCAAATACGTATAAACCGGTTAAAGAGCTTGAAAAAATTTATGACTCTGCTCTTGGCAATAAGGATATAGTGGGAATTTCTATAGGTACTCGTCCTGATTGTATTGATGATGAAAAATTAGATTTAATATCAGGTTATACAAAAGATTATTATACTTGGATTGAATATGGTCTTCAATCTGTTCATGATAAGACATTAAGGCGAATTAACCGCGGGCATGATTTTGATTGTTTTTTAAGAGCTTATGAAAAGACAAAAGAAAAGAATATAAATGTTTGTGTCCATGTTATATTTGGACTTTGGGAAACGCATAATGAGATTATGGAGACTGCAAAAAAGCTTGCAGAACTTGAAATTGACGGAGTAAAAATTCACATGCTTTGTGCTCTTGAAAATACTAAATTAGCAAGTCTTTATACTCAGGGCGAAATTGATTTTATGAGTGAGGAAGAATATGTACAGACAGTTTGTGATTTTTTGGAATATTTACCAAAAACTACAACTATTCACAGACTTGCAGGTAATGGTTTGAAGAAAAATTTAATAGCTCCAAGATGGCTTGGTGCTAAATTGGATTGTCTTAATAAAATAGACAGAGAACTGATTAAAAGAAATTCATTTCAGGGTATAAAAAATTAGTTTACAAATACGTAAAAATGTGTAATAATAGTTTTGCGAAAAGGAGCTTTGTAAAGAATTATTAAACTAATTTGTACAAAGAGCAAAAAAATTATTTTATGTTTTTTAAAGCATCCGAAAAATAATATAATTTGGAGTAGTAGATTATGTTAAGCATTCAGCCTAGATTCACGCAAAGATTGCAGTCTCAGTTATCATTCAGGGGAGAATATGATTATAATTCGTATGATGGTAATGAAAATGATACTGGTTTGACTGAACAAGACAAAGATTTATTGAGTTTAAAAGAGGATTTGAGTTCATTAAATCATGGGCTGCAAAAATATGAAGATAAAGTCCAAAAACTAAAACCTGTTACGAAAGCTCTATGTTTAGTTGGTTCGGGAGCTTTGATGGGTGTAGGTACAAAGTTAGGCTGGAATGAGACTGGCAGATTGTTAAAAAAAGTACTTACAAGTAATTCTGTAGTTAAATTTAAGGGCAGACTTGGCAAAATTGGTGAAAAAATTGCTACAGGATTTAAAAAATTTAGGGATGAAAAGTTTGCTAAAACTCCTGTAGGAGAAGCAGTTCTTGCTATATTTAAAATGCTCGGTGAAACTAAACCTGCAATGTTTGTAAAAAATAACCTTGCAAAGTTGAAAAAAGTTAAACCTGAGGCTATCTCAGATACAACAGGTGATATAGTTGCATTTTCAACCGGTGCATCTACTACTATTGTTGGTGCTATGCCTGAAAAAGAAAAGAAAAAAATAAAAGATATTTCTGAAGATATTGATTTTAATAACGATTATAGCAATGAGGCAGATTATGACTACAATGACGAGTATTAATCCTACAAATCTAATAAGTCAATATCAAAACAAACCTAAAAGAGTTTCTCCTGAGAAAAAGGAGGAAATTCGAGATGGTGTTGTTGCCGGTGGAGCTGTAGGTGCCGGTTATACTGCCGTTAGAAAAAATGCTCTTAATATGATAAAAGAAACAGAAACTGCTTGCAAAGCCGGAAAAGCTGCAGCAGCAGCTAGGGCGGCTAATGCGGCAAAAGGTAGTGCAGGCCTGTTTGCAGGGCTGAAAAATAATGCAAAAGTTATTACAAAAAATTTAATAACTAAACTTGACGCTATAAAAACTTCGAAATATATAAAACCAATAATAAATAACAGATTGACTCGTGCGGCTTGCGGGGCTTTTGGTGGTTTTCTTGCTGTATGTATATTGATTTCAGGAATTGGGACTTTGTACAATAATTCAATTAAAATGGCAAATCACTATGTTCCAAGGGTTGCAGACCGATTTAATCGGTTGTCGGATAGGTTAGAAAAGAATAAGGAAGATTAGTTTTATAATGTTGTATTAATTTAAGTCTTGTGCTAGACTTCCTTTATGCAAGAATTTTTGATAAAAGATATTACCTCAAATGATGTTAAATCCGAAATAGCCTATATAGGATTTGATAAATCTTATTTGGCAAAAGCTGTCGATAAATTTAATTACAAAAATATCAAAGTATATGGTCTGACCCCTGCACAGGCAAATATATTGAAACAAACTGCCTTGAGTGTTGGTGCGGATTGTGCGACACATAGGGAGGTTATAACAGGTAAAATAGAAAAATCTGATTGTATTTTAGGTGGAAGTTTTGCTCAGATAAGAAAAATTGCTGATAAATTAAAATTTCAGCCTTTAAATTTAAAATCGCTTGGTTCAATTCTATCAGATAACTTGGCTGGAATGTCCCATAAAACTAAAATAATGGGAATATTGAATATTACAGAGGATTCATTTTCTGATGGGGGGATTTATTTAGATCCGACAAAAGCATTTGAACATTTTAAAGAAATGGTGAACGATGGAGCTGATATTATAGATATAGGAGCTGAATCTACAAAACCTTATTCAGAACCTGTAGATCCTCAAATTCAACTGGAACGTATTTTGCCGATTTTAGATTTGGTAAAAAAAGAAAAAATTAAAGTTCCAATTAGTATAGATACTCGCAGTTCATTGGTTGCAGAAAAGTGTATAAAGGCCGGTGCAAAAATAATTAATGACGTATCAGGAATGACTTATGATTGGTGCATGGCT
Source organism: uncultured bacterium (assembly GCA_949282215.1). Taxonomy (GTDB): domain Bacteria; phylum Cyanobacteriota; class Vampirovibrionia; order Gastranaerophilales; family Gastranaerophilaceae; genus Scatousia. The sequence goes on from CASDPF010000008.1 coordinate 42,825, forward strand.
GATGTGGTTGCTAAGTATGGAGTTTATGTTATCATCCAACACACCAAAGGTATCCCTCAAAATATGCAAGATAAGCCTATGTATAAAAATTTAATGGATGATATTTATTTAGATTTAGTTCAAAAAATTGATTTTGCGGAAACTAAAGGTATAGCAAAAGATAAGATTATTATTGATCCGGGTATTGGATTTGGAAAAACTAGAGAGCATAATTTCGAGATTTTGAGAAGGTTTGAAGAATTACAAGTCTTAGGTTGTCCGATATTGCTCGGGCTTTCAAGAAAGAGTCTTTTAGATATGCAATATGAGGACAATCAGACTAAAGATATTTTTACGGTAGCTCTTAATTCAATAGCAATTGAGCATAATGTGGATATTATCCGTGTGCATAATGTAAGATTACATAAACAGCTTATTAAAATGTTAAATGTATAGCAAAAAAGTTTATTTAGGGGTTTTAGTCTACCGGATGATTAATAGAAATGATTATAAAGAGTAAAAGCATCGGAAAATTTGTTGATTATTCAGGGAGAAAGCTTAATGCCCCGCAGCAGGCACTAATAATGGGAGCATCAGCTGTTCTTTTTCAGCCTTATATAAACAGAAAAAACAAACGCCTTGATGACGATACAAGAGATATGGCGGTAGCTCGTTCAATAGGAAAGTGTATTGTAGCGAATTCTTCTGATTTTTTGGCTCGTGTTGTTTCTATTTTTGCTGTTGCAAAATTATCTAACTATATAACAAAGTCCGATAAAAATAATGAAGATTTGGTGACAGAATTAACTCCTAAATCGAAATTAGATATATTTGCACCTAATATGAAAGAAAATTTTGAACCTAGAACTAATAAAGAGTTATTAAAAGATATAAAATCCTACAGATATGCAATGGGAGCATTGCTTGCAACAGGTTTTGCAGTGTTCTTAAAGACAACTATAGAGCTTCCATTCACTAAAAAACTTACTGATTATTTTTATAAAAGAGAAAAATTAAAAAAGGAAATCCATGATAAAACCGACGGGAATAAGTAGTTTTAATAATTATATATTTAAAAATTATGCAAAAGACAGCAGTAAATTACTTGTGCATGTCGGAACCGGTGTAACAGTAATCGGGGCATCTGCACAGGTCGGTATGCTGCTTGCAGATAAAGATATTGAGGGGCATACTAAAAAATATCTTGTAAATCAGGAGATAATTACATCAGGCTGTTGTATCGGGCTATATTATACAATTTGTGACGGTACAAGGCGTCTTACCAATAAGATTTTAGAGCAAGGAAAATTTTTAACTGAAAAAATCGCCTTATCAATTGCGTCTTTAAATGACGAAAACAAAAACCCTAAAGTTTCACAATGGAAAGATGTTTTTACTAAAGATGAGTTAAAAAAAGGCATATCCAATAATTTAGAGCATATTCAAGATACAAAGATATATAAAAATACTGCGGATAGTTTAAAACCTCAATTGTTTGAATATTCTCAAAAAATTTTAGAATCATTCAGAGGTTTTAAAAATGGAGTAAGTGTTTTAGCGGTATTAGCTGCATCAATCTTTGCTGGAAATATTGCAGGACCGGTTTTAGGAAACATTATTGCTTCTTTACCCGCAAAAAAAGATTGTAAAATTCAGCCTTGTGGAAAATAAATATTTACATGTAATAATTAAATTATGTTAGATAAAATTGTAATAAAAAGTGCTAAAGAACATAATTTAAAAGATGTCTCACTGGAGATTCCTAAAAATGAGCTTATAGTCTTTACGGGGGTTTCAGGTTCCGGTAAAAGTTCACTTGCTTTTGATACTATTTTTGCAGAAGGGCAAAGACGCTATATCGAGAGTCTTTCAACATATGCAAGACAGTTTTTAGGGCAGATGGATAAGCCTGATGTTGAATATATAGACGGACTTTCTCCTGCAATTTCAATAGACCAAAAATCTACCAGTAATAATCCGCGTTCAACTGTTGGAACAGTTACTGAAATTTATGATTATTTAAGGCTTTTATATGCGAGAGTGGGTACTCCTTTTTGTCCTGAATGCGGTGCTGAAATTAAGCCTCAAACTATTGATGAGATAGTCAATAGTATTTTAAAACTCGGTGAAGGTACTAAAATTCAGATATTAGCCCCGATTGCACGAGGTAAAAAAGGTGAATTTGTTTCAACATTCGAAGAATTGCGTCAGGAAGGTTTTGTTAGAGTAAAAGTTGATAACGAAATATATAATCTTGATGAAGATGAGATAAAATTAAGTAAGACTCAAAAACATGATATTTTCGTAGTAGTAGATAGAATTGTCGTAAAAGCAAGTGCTCAATCACGTATAGCAGATAGTGTGCAGATTGCATTAAAAAAAGCTGACGGGATTGTTGTGATTGATGTGATAGGTGATAAAGAGATTATTTTCAGTGAAAAACTCTCTTGTCCGCATTGCAATATTAGTTTTGAAGAGTTAGCTCCCCGAATATTTTCATTTAATGCCCCATACGGAGCTTGCGAAAGATGCGGAGGTCTTGGTGCGGATTTTGTAATTGACCCGAATTTAATTGTTCCTGATAGAAAAAAGTCCTTGAGTGACGGTGCAATTTATCCTTGGTCAAGAACTTCTACTTCATACTATGAAGATGTTTTAAATTCAGTATGCGAGCATTATGGAATTAATATGGATACCCCGTTTGAGGAATTATCTCAAGAACAACAGGATATTATTTTATATGGTGGAGATGATTTAGTAAAATTCAGAGTACAAAAATTCGGTACACACAGATATGAGACAAAATATCATAGGTTTTCAGGTGTTATTCCGTTTTTGGAAAAAAGATATAACGAATCCTCAGGTGAATATTGGCGAGAAGAAATTGAAAAATATATGGTAACTACACCTTGCCCGAAATGTGGTGGTGCAAGATTAAAACCGTTCCCGCTTGCGGTAAGGATAAAAGGTAAAAATATATATGAATTTACTTTAATGCCTGTGGATGAAGCCCTAAATTTTATAAACGATTTGTATTTAGAATTGAGTGAGTATCAGCTTCACATTGCAAAACAAATTCTTGACGAAATACGTGCAAGATTAAAATTTCTTTGTGATGTCGGTCTTGCTTATTTAAATCTTGCAAGACGAGCTGGGACGTTGTCTGGAGGCGAAGCTCAAAGAATAAGACTTGCGACCCAGATAGGAAGCGGTTTATCAGGTGTATTGTACGTCTTGGATGAACCCTCAATCGGCTTACATCAAAGAGATAATGATAGATTAATTAAGACCTTAATAAAATTACGTAATCTTGGAAATACCTTGATTGTAGTTGAACATGATGAAGATACTATGCGTAATGCTGATTATATAGTTGATATAGGTCCAAAAGCCGGTATAAACGGCGGTAAAATTGTTGCTCAAGGCTCGTTACAAGATATCATAAACTGTAAAGAATCCTTGACCGGTCAATACCTTAGCGGAGAAAAACAAATTCCTGTGCCTGAAAAAGTAAGAGAAGGTAATGGAAAGTTTTTACATGTAAAAAATGCATATCTGAATAACCTAAAACATATTGATGTAGATATTCCGCTTGGGAAAATTGTTGTTTTGACAGGGGTGTCAGGTTCAGGAAAATCCACATTAATGCAGAGTTTAATCTATGAATATGCCCTGCATAAAGTTAGAGGAAACAAACCAAAACCACAAGGTGTTGAAGAAATAACAGGCTTTGAAAATATTGATAAAATTATTGATATTGACCAATCCCCAATAGGTCGAACTCCACGTTCAAACCCTGCAACTTATACTGATTTGTTTACTCATATTAGGGATTTGTATTCCAAAACTAATGAAGCAAAAGTCCGCGGTTATAAGCCCGGAAGATTTAGTTTTAATGTAAAAGGCGGACGCTGTGAGGCTTGTAAAGGTGATGGCGTTAATAAAATAGAAATGAATTTTTTATCCGATGTATATGTAAAATGTGCGGTATGTAAAGGTAAACGTTATAACAGAGAAACTCTTGAAGTGAAATATAAAGGCAAAAATATTTCAGAAGTCCTTGATATGAGTGTAAAAGAGGCTCTTGAATTTTTTGAAAACGTACCTTCCATCAGAAATAAACTTCAAACGCTTAATGATGTAGGGCTTGATTACATAAAACTTGGTCAAAGTGCCACGACTCTTTCCGGTGGAGAAGCTCAGCGTATTAAACTCGCATCTGAACTCACAAAACGTGCAACAGGCAAAACTCTATATTTGCTTGATGAGCCTTCAGTTGGTCTGCATTGGGCGGATTTGGATAAATTGATTAAAATAATTCAACAGCTTGCAGACCAAGGAAATACTATTTTAATAATTGAACATAATCTTGATTTGATAAAAGTCGCAGACTATATTATTGATTTAGGGCCTGAAGGCGGTAATGCGGGTGGTCAAGTCGTTGCAACAGGCACTCCTAAAGAACTTGCAAATAATAAAAAATCGGTCACAGGACAATATCTAAAAGGTGTTCTATAATTTGTATATATTGACGCTTTTTATAAGATATGTTATTATTATTAATATAATGTTATTATCAGGAGATTTAGTATGAAAAAAATATTATCAGGTATAATAATTATGCTCATGATGGCTTTCGGTCAGTCTGTTATGGCAAAAACTGTTCCAGTAGAAGCAATGACATCTTTTTCAGCAACTAATCCTCCTGATACAATGATTATTAAGGTTAAAAGTAATATTCAGGTTACTGATGATATTGTGCTTTTTGAAAACTTCTTGGTTAGAGGAAAAATTGCAATGCAGCAAAACGGTGCGTTTGCTTTTATTCCATATAGTTATGTAAATATTCATAATGAAGAAGCTCAATTTCAACCGCAAACTTATGGTTCGTTTGCAGGGATGTTAAATAATGGTCAGGTTGTACCAGCTAAGGCTCCTCTTACGATTAATAAAGGTCAATTGTTTGTCTTGAATTTTAAAGATGTTCAAAAAGCTGATAACAGCAAGGTTAATGAAAATCTATCAGGTTCACCTTCAGAAGTATTAATAGACGTTTTTGTTCCGGCTACTGAAGAATCTCAAAGACCTTTTAGTGCAAATTTACCTGGGATACCATTAACAGATTTGCCGACAATGGATGCTACTAACCGATATAATCCTGCTATGCCTTTGAGAAGCATTTTAGAACAACGTGAATTTTTAAGATAATATTTTGGTGATAATTAATGAAAAAAATAATTTTATCTATTGGGTTGGCTGTGTTTTTGTGTGTATCGCCCGCTTGGGCAGAGAGGCTTCATGTTCAGTCTTTGAGCAGCTTTTCGACTTTAGAACCTCCTCAATATATGGTATTTAAAGCTTTAAATGCTATAGAGTTGAGTTCTGATGTAAAATTGTGGGGTGGGTATGTAGTTAAGGCTAAAATAAGTGAAATTATTCCGCCTAAAAGATTAAAACGAGATGCTTCTTTTAGAATTATTCCTGTCGCATATATAGATTTGGATGGTAATGAATATAGTATAAATGAGGAATTTGTCGGTAAATATTCTCCAAAATTTGAATTGGATAAAGGTGAATTAGCCAAAAATGCAGCGTTGTCTGTTGGAAACTATTTCTTTAAAGGCTTGAGTTTAGGATATCATGCTGTAGAAGGTGTGGTTAAAAATGAAGAGGGAAATCGTGCAAAATCCAGTGTTGTTTCTGTATACAAAAACTCACCGCTTTCTTATGTTGAAAATGGTGAACAGCTTGAAATAAAAGATGGCGATTTGTTCTCATTTACTTTTAAGACAAGTGATAATGATGACGAAGATGATGAGTAAAGATTATTAAAACTTTTTCTTTATTTTTGTAAGTATTTCATGTCGCCGTTTGTTAGAATATATGATGCACATCCCCAACCTTCTGAGCCTGCTTTACAGTCATCCATTTTGTGAGGTCCAATCGTATTTTTAAGAATTATAAATGAAAATGTGTCTTTTCCTATAGTATTAGGCGGATTTTTACCGTTTACGTCAAGCCATATTGTACCACAGGAAGTTGTATATCCACCATCGGTACCTTTGCATGGAGAGTTAGGTGTGTAGACATCTCTTCTCATCCACATATAACTTCCGTCGCTGAGAATAACTTTATAATACCTTTTATCTGAATCGTAGTTAACCTGATTACCTCCATCTAAACGTTTGTACACTCCACTTCCAATACATCCGCTCTCATTTCCGCAGTCTTTGCTAATTTTTAAATAAGGTTTGAAATAATTGAAAAGGTTATTACTCCTCAGACTACTCAGAGGGTCTTCTCCATTTTCAGCTTCATTGTCATTTTCAATAAAATCCCATTCATCAACGTATCCGTGATCTTTTATAGCCATCAAAAGTGCTTGATTAATTAATGAATAGAATTTTTTGACTTTTGTTACTGTCACTCGCTCTTGATATTTATTAACTACACTTGGTAAAGTCATTGCTGCGATTATTCCTATGATGCCTAAGGTTATAAGTACTTCTGCTAATGTAAATGCAGATTTCGATTTCATTATATTCACCTCTCTGTTTTTAAAATATTTATATTCGAATGTAAGTATTCATATACGAATATAATAATAAATTATTTCATATAAAAAGTCAATATAGGCTATAATCATTCTATTATGAATACTAGGCAGAAAATTAAAATGCTTGCTGTTTCACGGGGTATGACCTTGAAAAAATTAGCTGAAAAATTAAGCGAAGTTTCGGCTCAAGAATATTCATACAACAGTCTTCTTGGAAAATTGAACAGAGAGAGTCTTTCCTTGAAAGAGGCTGAGATGATTGCCGAAATCCTAGAGTATAAACTTGAGTTTTGCGACTTAAACAGAAGATAAATAAAAAAGAGCTTGCACCATTGTGCAAGCTCTTTTTTTACGTTTTAAAATTTATTAGCCTTTGATTTGGCTCATAACTTCATCAGCGAAGTTTTCTTGACGTTTTTCAAGTCCTTCACCAAGCATATATCTAGTGAAACTTTCAACATTCATTTTGCCTTCAATCAATTGACCAACTGTAACATCAGGGTTTTTAATGAATGGTTGTTCAAGAAGAACTCTTGATGCCATAAGTTTGTTTACACGACCTTCAACAATTTTTGCTCTGATAGCTTCAGGTTTTTTCTGAAGATCTTCTTTACCCATTTCAATTTCAGTTTCATGGTCAATAACTGATTGAGGAATTTCTGATCTTGAAATGAATTCAGGGGCACTTGATGCAATATGTAAGCAAATATCATTCATCAATTCTTCATCTTTTTTATCAGTTTTCAAAAGAACACCGATTTTACCGTTGTGAACGTAAGATGCTGTATTGCCTTCATAACGGATAAATCTTCTGAAAGTAATTTTTTCACCGATTGAAGCGATTTTTTCTTTAATAACTTCTGAAATAACTTTTCCGCATTTAGGACAAGTTGAAGCAAGAAGGGTATCAACATCAGCAGGGTTTGTTTTAGCAACAACTTCAGCAAGACCTGCTGTTAATTCTTTGAATTCTTCATTTTTAGCAACGAAGTCAGTTTCGCAGTTAACTTCAACCATAGCTCCACAATCTGCTTGGATAGAAGTAGCGATAAGCCCTTCAGCTGCAATTCTGCCCATTTTTTTATCAGCAGAAGCTATACCTTTTTGGCGAAGAACTTCCATTGCTTTTTCCATATCACCGTCAGTTTCAACTAATGCTTTTTTAGCATCCATCATACCTGCACCAGTCTTATCACGAAGTTCTTTAACCATTTGAGCTGTAATATTCATTATAATTCTCTCCTTTTTGGTTGTCCGCTCTGTACATTAGCGGAGGTTGTATTAATAAGAGGTGAGGCCTTTCCATCAGCCCCGCCTCTTATGATAACAATTATTCTGCTTTAGCTTCTTCTTTAACTTCAGCTTCTACGCCGGCATCTTCAGCTTTAATTTCTTCAATTTTAGCTTTTTGGTTAGCGTTGTTTTCTCTTAGTTGTTTACCTTCAAGAACAGCGTCAGCCAATTTAGAAGTGATTAATTTGATAGAGCGGATAGCGTCATCGTTACCAGGGATAACGTAATCAATACCATCCGGATTAGCATTTGTATCAGCTAAGCAGATTACTGGAATACCCAATTTGTTAGCTTCTTGAATTGCGATTAATTCTTTGCCTTGGTCAATGATAAAGATAAGGTCAGGAAGTCCTCTCATATCTTTAATACCGCCCAAAGTTTTGCTTAATTTACCTAATTGTCTGTTTAATTGAGCAATTTCTTTTTTAGGTAATTTATCAGCGTGACCTGAAGCAATAAAATCTTCCAATTCTTTTAATTTGTTAACACGGCCTCTGATAGTTTCAAAGTTAGTAAGCATACCGCCCAACCATCTTCTGTTGATATAGTATGCACCTGATCTTTGAGCTTCTTCAGCTACAACTTCAGCTGCTTGTTTTTTAGTACCAACGAATAATACGTTTTTATTACGAGCTGCGAATTCTCTTACAACAGCATAAGCTTCGTCTAATAAGTCAGAAGTTTTACGTAAATCAAGAACGTAAATACCGTTTCTAGCTCCGTAAATATACGGTTTCATTTTAGGGTTCCATCTTTGAGTTTGGTGTCCGAAGTGAACGCCTGCTTCTAAAAGTTCAATCATAGATGCTACTGGCATCGTTTTTCTCCTTATGTTAATTGAGTACTACGGGCTATAAAGTTTCATCCTGCGGGTGTTTGATTAAACCATTTTTGCCATTATAACAGCGGAGTGGATTAATATTTCCGCCCAATCTCGGACTAGGGCTAAACCTATCAAACATAAATAGCCAATAATATAATAATATAAACATGCTCTTATGCAAATATATTATTGCTGTTTGTTAACCTGTATTGAAAAATGTCTTTAAATAATTTATAATGAATATGACAGTAGTAAAGGAGGACGTATGCAAAAATCGCTGATAGATAGAATTTCGGGGGGGGGGGCTACCAACTAACAGTTAGGACAAGCATTTCCGACTTAGACCTCCGATTGAACAAGAAAGAGCTGAAAAGCAAGCCGTGCCAAGTGACACGGTGAATTTTGATGCGAAAATTTTGAAAATAGGTAATCAAAATATAAAGACGGAGGATTTATGAAAAAGAAAAATGCTTTTACCTTAGCAGAGGTACTGATAACGTTAGGAATAATCGGGATAGTAGCAGCAATGACATTACCGACATTGATTGAAAAACATAAAAAACAAGTGACAGTTAATAAATTAAAAAGGAGTTATACTACAATATCTCAAATGTTCAACATGGCAAGAAAAGATTATGGAGATCCTAATGAATGGAGTTTTGAGTTTGGAGAACTAAATTCTAACAGTTTTATAGAAATTTTACCCAGAATTGCAAATACTTATTTTTTGCCATATTTGGATGTTATGGATAATTGCGGAATTTCTTGTTCAAAAATACCAAATAATTATAAATATTTAAATAATAGTCTTATTAATCAATTTCATAGAAATCTGTATTATACAATTTTCCTAAAAGATGGTTCTATTCTGTTTTTTTCTGTTAATAATAATGGTGTAGAATTATATGATTTGATAGTAGTAATTGATATCGATGGTATAAAAGGAGAAAATACTATGGGGAAAGATGTATTTTCTTACTATTTAAATACAAAAACTGTTGCAAAAAGTAATTTTTGGGGATTAACGGGTACAAATGTTAAACGAGAATCTCTTTTAAATGATGGCAGGGGGTGTAATAAAAATGGCTTGGGTCAGTATTGCGGAGCTTTAATTCAGTATGATGGTTGGGAAATAAAGGATGATTATCCTTGGTAGTATAAAAAAGCCGCCGAATTATCGGCGGCTTTAAATTTATTAATCAATTTTCCAACTGTTTAGGTATTCTTCTTGTTCCGGAGTTAGAGTATCAATTTCAATTCCCATTGATTTGAGTTTTAATTCGGCGATTTTCACATCTACTTCATGAGGCAGAGTGTATAATTTATTTTCTAATTTACCGTAATTTTTAACAAGGAATTCAATACCCAAAGCTTGGTTTGCAAAGCTCATATCCATTACGCTAGCCGGGTGTCCTTCTGCACATACAAGGTTTACCAATCTGCCTTCAGCAAGTACGTAGATTGATTTACCGTTATTTAGTTTATATTCTTCAAGAGTTGGTCTGATTTGTTTAATTTCAGTTACATATTTTTTCAATCCGTTAACATTGATTTCATGATCAAAGTGTCCAACGTTACCAACGAATGCTCCGTCTTTCATTTCTAAAAGATGTTCAATATCAATAACGTGTTTATCGCCTGTAACAGTTAGGAATATATCCCCTTCTTTTGCAGCTTGGGCAATCGGCATTACTCTATAGCCTTCCATAGCAGCTTCAAGAGCTTTTAGCGGATCAACTTCGCATACAATTACGTTTGCACCCATTCCCTGAGCTCTCATTGCAATACCTTTTCCGCACCAGCCATAGCCTGATACTACAACTGTTTTTCCTGAGAATAGAATGTTTGCAGCTCTCATTACGCCGTCAAGAGAGCTTTGACCTGTTCCGTAACGGTTATCATATAAGTGTTTTGTTAAGCTTGTATTTACGCCTACTGCAGGTGCTTTCATAATTCCTTGTGCTTCTAAAGCTTGAAGTCTTATAATCCCTGTAGTGGTTTCTTCTGTAGAACCTATAATTTTTTCTGCAAGTTCAGGTCTTTCTGCATAGATTGTTGAAACAATGTCACAGCCGTCATCAATTATGATGTTAGGGTTGTGGTCTAATGCAACTTTTACGTGTTCTTTGTAAGTTTCTACACTTTCTCCAGCGTAACCAAATACCGGAATTCCCCAATGTTTTACAAGTGCAGCAGCTACATCATCTTGAGTCGATAATGGGTTTGATGCTACCAATACCGCATCCGCTCCGCCTGCTTTCATTACTGTACACAATGCAGCTGTTTCTTTTGTGACATGCACGCAAGCTGATAACTTTAAACCTTTAAACGGTTGTTCTTTTATAAATCTTTTTTCAATTTCCCTTAATACAGGCATGTCTTTTAAAGCCCATTCAATCTGGTTTTTACCTTGATCTGCAAGATTAATGTCCTTGATATCACATTTGATTTCTGTCATTACCATTAATTTTCTCCTTTAATTTTTAACAATAAAATTATAGAAATTAAAAAACTTAATAGCAACAATTTGTAATGTTTTCTTTAAAATAAAGTTTATTTATGTAAAAATTTCTTAATATAATGGTTTAGTGTGGCAAACTTTTGTATTTACGTTTGTTATATCGTTAGAAATAAGGAGTGTTTGTGAAAGTAAGTTTAGAAAAAAATAATGCCTCTCAAAATGTTGCATTTAAAGGATTTAAACCGGTAAAATCAGATCTCGGACATAACATGCTCGAGTTTAATTATACGTTTGATGATCATAATTACGATTGTTATTTAGAGCTTTGTGCTTTGGATGATGACGGAAATGGTAATTATAAAAATAGCCGGGCTTTGAAAAATTTCGAAAAAAATGTATTGTCTTATAAGCTCCAGTGCGGACCTAATAGAATCAGTCTGCCGGCAGAATATAATTTAAATGAAGATACTCCTTTCGGATATCATTATAGACTTACCGAAAAAAATAATCCTGATCATACATTGGAATATGGTGTTGATGCAGGAGATATAATTGATTTCAGAAACGGAAACGAACATTCCCACTTGATTTTTAATGTTATTACACCGGGTGCGACAAGAGGTACAAGAGGCGGATCCGGTATTTTAGCTATACCTGATTCATATAATGCTATGTATGCCTATGATAAGGATGGCAATATTGTTCCGAATATTAAATACTTAGATGCAGTTAAATCAACTAAACATTTTTCAAATAAAGTGGGAGGTTCATTAGCAGGTATTGAGCATGATTTAGAAGCCGGAAAATTAGATCAGTACTCAAAAATATTTCTTACACCTTTTGCTACAGATGATAGTTTGACCCCACATTCTTATTGGGGAAAAAATTTCTTCCAAATTGCCCAATCACTAGGTAATATAGATAATTATGAATCTTTACAGAAAAAATTATTTGTTCGTGATAAAAATTTAGTTTCTGATGCCGCTTTATGTAATGAGGGATTGGAAGGTATTCATTTTCAACATATATTGAAATGGGGCAAAAAATCTTATGCTTATAATTGGTTTAGAGCTGATTTATCTCAAGCACCTTTAGGTTTGGGTGTAATGAGTAAGAATAAAGCATTTATAACTCATAAAGTTATTAATTCCCCATATTTGTTTACTCAACAGCCTTCGGGTAAAATAACCTGGAAAAAAGCTCCTGTATGGAATGGAAAAGGGGAACAAGGTAATAAATATGATCCTAAGAGTCCTACTTATGTCCAAGTTATTGATAACAGTTTAACTCAAGGTACAGAAAGTAATAATAATACGAAGCTTTTAAAAGATTATTCAAGAAAAGATACAGGTAATCCTTATGAAAAAGTTACCCATAACGATACTGTAATTCTATATCACCATGAAATAAACCCTGAATTTTATCTTGATAACGTAAAACGCTTAAATGAATTAAATGCATCAAGACCTGATGGTCATTACTTGCAAATGAGTTCTTATGAAGCTGCAAAAATTCTTACAAAATTTGAATACTTTAATTATGAAGGTAAATTCGAAGGAAATAAGGAAGATTGGGATGCTAACGTTGACGTTGCAAAATTAAATTATTCTTTCTCAAACTATAATTCAGCTTATATGAAAGAACACGTCCCTATTGAAAAACGTAATCAATATAAAGCAATGATAAAACGTAAAAATAATGAAGTAAAAGATTATGCAATTACTTCTGCTCAATATTGGACAAGAAAAACTAATCAAATTCTGAACTTATATGTTGCTCAGAACCTTAAAGCAAATGACTTGAGAAATTCTGAAGATGCAATGAAGGCAATTCATAAAAATATCAAAAATGGTAAGTTGCCTGCTTCTTTAGAATTTGAGTTGAATGATAATATAATTAAAAATGTGTTAAGCGGCGTATATAATCTTAAAGGAGCGAAAGATAACGATAATTTTGATGAAATAGTAATCAAAAATATGATGGATTTACCTCTCGATTCAATTGAATTTGGGGATAATATCGCAGCAGTATTTGCATCACCTTATCTTACTAAACGTGCAACTGATGAAAAACAAATCGGTGTTTCAAGATATGATTTGATGAAACAAGACAACCCGCATTTAACTCCTGAGTATAAAAATGCATATACCAAAATGAATAATTTGTATCAAGGTGAAATGTATGAGTTTGCACAGGATATTATAAATCGACTTGAAGAAAAACTTTCAAAAGAGCAAGTTTTATCCTCTTATACTAATGCAACAAAATACGGAAAATTTGTAATTCCTATTATAGCTCCGGAGATTGCAAAATTTGCCATTGTAAAAGGTCTATTTCCGGATGCAGAGGTGAAAATTAAGCCTGATGGCGGTATTGCTTATGATTACGAAAAATTAAAAAATACATCATTACAGGCATTGAGTATTTATCCTACTTGTCCTGAAGATGAAGCTCTGTCTTTAATAAATCGTTTAAGAGGAAAAGATTTAACTCATAAAGGTATTCCTGCAATAAGTGATGAAGATAGGAAAATTCTTGTAGATTCTTTATACAAAATGCTTAAAGATACAAATCTTTCAAGTTTCAGAATGGCAGAAATGCTTGTAGATAGAGCACAAGGCGGTCTGGATTGGAGAATAGATGCAGCAAAAGATATTGCAGATAAAGAATCTTTATTAAATAAAAAGACAACTTTTGAAAAAAGTTGGAATCAGGTTATAGATTTTTGGAAAATGTTTGCCCAAAATATTTATAAACAAAATCCAAATTCATATCTTGTAGCCGAAATTACTGATGTCGGTAAGTTGTATGATAAAGGTGCAGGTTGGGCTTCGGCTAAATACTATAACCAAAAAGACGTGCTGATGAAGTTTTTACGTGAAACCGGAGTCACAGCAGCGGCAAACTATGAATATTTCTTTTCTGATGTTGCCGGTATTTTCTCAAAAAGTTATGAAAAATATGAAGATCGCGGCGTATTCCAGAATAGTAAAATTCATGAACTGTTAAAGAAAAACGGAGCGGACTTTTTACATTCAGGACCTTTAGGATCAATTCTATATTCATATACTTTTGTCGATAACCATGATAAGCCAAGAGCATTGCATATGATGGCTCTTGACAGTCAATTGTTCTATTCTCCTCATTTAAATACAAATACTCATAACAAGGGTATTGATAGTGTGGAATACAGAGAAAAAGAAAAGGCTTATAGAGTATTAAATAATAAATTCTTTGGCAATGTAGAAAAACAAGATGTTGATAAATTTAACTTTATGAGAAAAAGTACAAAAGCAATTGCGATGGGTGATGCTTTGAATAATGCTTTTGGGCGTGCTCTTGAAAATTTGGAGCATAAAGGTATTATTGATGGTGCAAAAAGAGATAATATCTATCAAGCAGTAGCTCAATCAATAAGTGATTTGGCTAATGGAAAATATCTCGGAAAAACATTTGAAGCTGATGCTTTTGGTACAAGACCTTTTGATATAACAATTGAAACTGTAATGAGACAAGCAAAAGCTAAACATGGTCTTTCAATAGACAAAGATACCGAAAATAAAATAAAAGAAAAAACTTTCTATATGTGTTTAGATCCTGCAATTTCAAAATTGCTCGGAATTATGAAGTTCTTAGTTGCATTACCTGGTATTCCAACAATGTTCGCAGGGGATGATATAGCATCTACAGGTTATGAAGAATTAACTCGTAATATATATCTGCAAAACCGTTCTGTAATACATCATGAATGGTTGGAAGATGAGCCTCATGGTATTGATTTTGTCAAGTCACATAAGGCTGAATTCGATGCGATAATGGGATTACGCAGACGTCCGGAACTTAATGCTCTTAATGATGGTGCTCCATTTCTTTTGAATTTACAAGGCGGTAAAATTTCTCAAGATGGTAAGGATATAGAAGTTAAATTACCTGCAATTTTACGTCATAGTACAGATGGAAGAATGACTGTTTCCTTGTTTAATACCGTTGGTGTAACTCACGATTTCGACAAATATAATGTCCCAAATCAATATACTGTTGAAATTGGCGGGATAAATCTTGATTATGATGAATATGGTGATAAGACAGGTCTAAAAGCAGGCTTGCCTGAGGGAACTGAATTTGTAAATGCAGCAAACCCGAATGAAAAATTTGTTGTGAAACGGGAAGGTAAGCACTATTATATTTCTCATTATAATGACAAGGATCCAATTATATTAAAAGATAATATTTTGGTTCTATATCATGTGCCGCAGCATGTTCAAACTCAAATTGATAAATTTAATGAATTAAAAGCGGCAATCAAGTCCCCAAATAATGTACATGAAAATACGTTTAAGAAAATAAAACAGATGGCTGCTGCCGATAAGACTTCATTCTCAGGCAGATCCGCTCAATTGTATAATCCTCAATATAATTTTGTATCAAAACCTTATATGCAGCAGAAAAAAGCTGAAACAGGCTCTAAATTATCTTTAATTGCAAGATAGATTATTATATTGAATATGATTAAAATATATGCTAAAATTAATAGAGAAATATTTATTATTTCTCTATTAATTTTTATGGAAAGGTGGAATATATGCGTAATACAGTTGTAGATAGAATTTCGGGGGGGGGGGTAGCTGCTTACAAGCTGTAGAGCGTCTTTTTCCTTTATGCCTCCGCAAAATAAACGAAAAATTTACTGTGTCATTAGGCACGGAGTTTTGCAGTGCAAATTCTTTTGAAATGATAGAAAAATTTTATAACGGAGGATTTATGAAATCGAAAAAAGCTTTTACGTTAGCTGAGGTTCTAATTACGCTCGGCATAATCGGGATAGTAGCGGCTTTGACAATACCGCAGCTAATAAAAGATTATAAGGGGAGGGGTTTTGAGACGCAATTTAAAAAAGCTTATAACATAGCTCAACAGGTTATTATGTCTGCTAAAAACGATGTTGGGGTAGGTAATTTTACTTCTTTTTGTGTATCTTACACCGAAGATTCCGGATATTATAACAGTAATATATGTTATAGAGCTTTGTCAAAGGCTTTAAGCGGTGTCGAGACAAAGAGTACGTATATTTATGATCCAAAATATCAGATAAAAAGAGATGATGAGATAAGGACTTATAATAACAGGCAGGAAGCCACTATTTCTTCAATTGCAGGTTTTGGTAATTTATGGCAATTATACAAAAATAAGGATGGAGCATTAATGCAATTTTCAATAATTGAGGGTAGAGTCTATATATCGATTGATACAAACGGATTGAATAAGCCTAATCAATTAGGTCATGATATTTTTGTTATGTATACAGATAGTCGAGATAGAGTGGTAGGAAACAAGCAATCAAGGCTATATACAGACGAAGAACTTGATAATATGGATTTTGAACACGAATATGACAAAGAACGTGCAGGAAATCCTTGCAGTGCAAAGTCTAATCAGAAAGCAAACGGAATAGGGTGTTCCTGGTATGCAATAAATGATATAAATCCTGATACCGGAAAAAACGGTTATTGGAAGAATTTACCTTAAAAGTTTTTCAACGGCTTTTGGGCATAGCCCAATTATATTTTCAAGACTGCCGGTGTATGATTTTATATATCCCTTCGGCATTTCTTGTATTCCGTATGAGCCAGCCTTATCAAGCGGCTTGTAATTTTTAACG
Source organism: uncultured bacterium (assembly GCA_949282215.1). GTDB lineage: Bacteria > Cyanobacteriota > Vampirovibrionia > Gastranaerophilales > Gastranaerophilaceae > Scatousia. The sequence goes on from CASDPF010000008.1 coordinate 59,596, forward strand.
TAATACTCTATTTGCTCATCAGTTAATTTTTCAAATTCAACTTCACTTGTGACAGCTTGCTTTTTTATTTCTCCTGATTGTGTGTTTATCACCACAATAGCTGTTACTACTTGGTGTTTTCTGCCGGAAAGTTTTTTTAGCATTTCAACAGCACCACTTTCATTGTCAGGTTTTCCGAGTATTTTATTATCTAACACTACAACAGTGTCGGCTCCGATAATTTTACAAGGCTCTTTTACTAAGGGCACTACTGCACGGGCTTTATTTTCAGCTAAACTCTCAATAAATTCATAAGAAAAATCCGTCTTCGTATGATCTTCAATATACGGTGACGGAATGACTTCAAATTGATAATTACATTGTTTTAAGATATTTTGTCTTCTGGGAGAAGAAGACGCCAAGATAATTTTTCCCATAGCTAACATTCCTTTTTCTTTTATTTTATCAGAAACAATGAATGTTAAAACTTTTTATTAGTACCCTTGCGGAGCCCTTTGATATCTTGCGTTTTTAGCATTTACAGCATAGCAGGCAATATTCAAACGCTGTTTGAGTATCATCATATTTCGATACATACTCCCATAATCATTCATGGCTCCCATCATTTTATCAGGGTCTACCATTGATTCCATATTGTCATGGTTGTCAACCTTTTCTTCTGCATATTTTTTGACCAACAGTTGGTCAATGTAGTCTTCAGCACCTATTGCCATGTGAATGACCTCCCTAAATAGTGTGTATATCCTTTTTTCCTATGAGAAAGAGTGTGTAGTAATATCCTAAATATTCCTTATGTATATACTAAGTATTTTATTCCACAAAAATTGCCTTTTTTATCTTGATTTATTAAGAAATGTTAAAATAAGTTTTTTAGAGGACTTATTTTTATAGTTAGGTTTTATAATGTTTTCTATGAAAGAGATTAAGATAGTATCGCCGGTAAAAAAGCCTGAAGATATTGAATTGTTTTCGCATGAGACATCTTGCAGAGAGTATTATGTCTATTATAAGAAGTTTTTAAACAACAATTTTGAGTATGTAAAGGAATTTGTACAGACTGCTAAAAAAAATGATTGCAGAATTTATATAAATTTTAAACACGATATTACGGAAGAAAATTTGCCTGAGATAAAAAAAATGTTGAAGTTCCTTAAAACGGCAGGCATTGATGGGATTTTTATTAACAGTTTTGCAATTCTTGAGGCTATAAAGGTTTTTAACTTACCGTTTAAGGTGATTGTTGATTCTTATTTTGATATCCATAATATTGCAGGGATCGATTTTATCAGCAATTTTCATAAGGTTGATGAAATTATTATTACAGAAGAAATTTATATGAAAAATATTGCTAAAATAAAGAAATATACTAATCTTCCTTTAGCCATAGATACTGATAATTTACCTTGGTGTGCTGAGGATATAAAAAAGTTAAAGGCAATAGATAAGGTCGTAATTAAAGGAAAGTTTGCAAATTCAGAGGAAATTTTAGAAGCAATAGAATTAATTGAAAAAATCTTAGCAAAACCTAAACTTTTTAAGACTCAAAAACTTCCGTTTAAGCATGTGAGAAAAAGCATATATCAAACAAATCATTTTTCAGGCGAGATGGTATCAGCTGAGGGAAAGGATTTTAAATTCAGTCGGAATATTCAAAATTTTGAATGGGATATAAAACGTCCGAGAATAAGCAAGGATATATCATTTGTTCCTAGAGAGGATTTTAAAATTAATCTGCGATTATCTGAATTGGAACAGTTGAGAGAATTAGAAAAATACATTAAAAAAATAGGGTTTAATCCTGTTGATTCAATAGAATATGGAGAAATTCTTTCAACAAGTGATCTTTCTACAAGCAGTTTTAATGAGATAATTACAAAGGTTAAAAAGTTTTGTGTAAAGCACGATATAAAATTTCAACTTTCGACACCAAGAATATTGATAGAAAGAGATTTTGACAGAGTATATGAGTATGTAAAACAGCTTTTACTGACAGAGCCTATTCCTTCATCTCTAATAATAAATAATATCGGATACTTTTGGCTCGTTATTAATGATACAGATTTAGAGGATATTCCGATAGAAATAGGGCAGGGGATTAATTTACTTAATAGTATGTCTATAAAGTGTTTGAATAATTTAGCACCGATAGATGCTATTGATTTTACCTCTTTTACAGATATGGATAGTGCTATTAAAACGGTCAAAAAGATTAAAAATATAATCCCTAACCGCAAATATACAATCGCAGGGAACATAAGAGTTCCGAGCTTGGGATTATGTCCGTTGAATAATGATAGTGCGATAATTTCAAGACTTTCCTGCCAAGCCCCTTGTCATAAAGGCGGATATGCTCTGAAAGATCCATCATTGAATAAAATTTACCCGTTCACCTGTGATGGCTTTTGCAGAATGCATATGTTCGAAGATAGAATTTTGGAAGATTTTTCAAATGTTGATATACTGCATAAGGCAGGTATAAACGAATTTATTTTTGATTTTTCAGCACTGAATGCAAAATATGTTCCGGTTTTGTTAAATAAATTTTTTACGTCAATAAACTAAAAATATCTAAAACTTGAAATCAAAACCTTCTAATAACTCGCTTGGGGTTATATTTAGAGCATTAGCAATTTTTACAAGCGTTGAAAATTTCAAATCCACAAGACCATTTTCAATTCTGCTTTGCGTTGCAGAAGTAAGCAAAAGGCTTTTAAATGCAAATTCATTAAGAGACATTTTTTTTTGCATACGAAGCTTTTTGATGTGTTGCCCGAATAATTGTAACAATTTTTCATTCTGCTGTTGCATACATGTAATTATAGTGGCATAATTCTTTTATCTATTACACGTATGTAACACTAGGAGGATAATATGAAAAAAGCATTTACATTAGCAGAGGTATTGATAACATTAGGTATAATTGGAATAGTTGCAGCGATGACAATGCCAACATTAATTGAAAAACATAGAAAACATGAATATGCTATAAGGGCTAAAGAGGCTTATTCTATTATGTCTCAGGCAATAAAGTTGTCAGAGGTAGAAAATGGTGATGTAAAGTACTGGGAGACAAATTTAAGTGGTTCTCATAGTTTTAAAAACACGGATATGTTTTACAAAAAATATATATTACCATATTTAAAGGGCTACAAATATTGTGCTTCTGGCAAGTCAGAGGATACAAAAAAGAAATGTGGGCTTGCACCACTTACAGCATCGCATACTTATTTTTTGAATAATGGAGTTGCGATAGCTTTACAACCAATGATCGGTAGTTCTGATACGATTTTTAATTTAAGTATGGATGTAAATGGACCGTTGGGACCAAATAAATTGGGTAATGACCACTTTCAATTTTATCTATACAAAAAGTATGGAAAACTTGCCCAAATACGTGAAACTTCAGGTTTTACGGGAAATGAAATATTGCAAGGAAAAGAAGTCGTGATAGATGGTACATTACATTATGTTTCCTGTAAAAAATCTAAATCAGATGACGATGATTACTATTATCGTCATGGTTGTACCGCTCTATTAATTATGGATGGTTGGGAATTAAAAGATGATTATCCGTGGTAAAATATTATTTTTTTCTTAAGTTTCTTTAAAAATCCCTATGTCCATGCTAGAATTTAGGCATATAGTACCAACTTTGGAGAGGAAATTTTTATAATGCTTGATTTTTTATTGAAAATACTAGGCGATCCTAATGAAAAAAAAATAAAAAATATGATGGGGATTGTCGATCATATAAACGCTTTGGAACCTCAGTTCGCGGCAATGAGCGATGATGAGTTGCGTGCAAAGACGGATGAATTTAAAGAAATTCTTGCAAAACGACCGACATCAAACGATTTTAAGACCGATAGAAAGTTAGAAAAAGAAGCATTGGATAAGCTTTTGCCTGAAGCATTTGCTACAGTGAGAGAAGCAGGCAAAAGAGTTTTAAATATGCGACACTTTGATGTACAGTTAATTGGCGGATACTTCTTGCATAACGGTCATATTGCTGAAATGAGAACCGGTGAAGGTAAAACTCTTGTAGCGACTCTTCCTGCATACTTGAATGCCCTTACAGGTAAAGGTGTTCACGTAATCACAGTTAACGACTATCTTGCTAAACGTGACAGTGAATGGATGGGTAAAATATACAAATTTCTTGGACTTTCAGTTGGTGTGATTCTTTCAGGCGGTCGAACAATGGAAGATTTTGCGGCGAAAAAAGCTGCTTATGATTGTGATATCACTTATGGCACAAACAATGAGTTCGGGTTTGATTATCTGCGTGATAATATGGCACAAAGTGCTGATGCTCTTGTTCAAAGACCTTATAATTATGCAATTATAGATGAAGTTGACAGTATCTTAATTGATGAAGCAAGAACTCCTTTAATCATTAGCGGTCGCCTTGATAAGTCTGCGGAATTATATAAATTAATGGCTCAAATAGCACCAAAAATGATTAAAGATAAAGATTATGAAGTTGATGAGAAAAATAAAAATGTTATTTTGACCGAAGATGGTATTGACCATGCTCAAGAGATATTGCAAATAAAAGATTTGTTTGATATTAATACTCAATACGCTCATCATTTGTTACAAGCCTTGAAAGCTAAGGAGTTATTCATCAGGGATACAGATTATGTTGTGAGAAACGGCGAAATTATGATTGTCGATGAGTTTACGGGAAGATTGATGGAAGGTCGCCGTTGGTCTGATGGTCTTCACCAAGCTATTGAAGCAAAAGAAGGAGTTCAAATTCAGGATGAAACTCAAACTCTTGCAAGTATTACGTTCCAAAATTTATTCAGATTGTATCCGAAACTGTCTGGTATGACAGGTACTGCAATGACAGAAGAAGCTGAATTCGGGAAAATTTATAATTTGGAAGTAACAACAATTCCAACCAATAAGCCTGATATTAGAAAGAATTATCCTGACGTAATCTATAAAACGGAAAAAGCTAAATTTAATGCTGTGGTAGAGGATATTATTGCCCAGCATAAAATTGGCAGACCTGTTTTGGTCGGTACAATCAGTATTGAAAAGTCTGAATATGTATCACATTTACTCAGCCAACGAGGGATTAAACATAATGTATTAAATGCAAAACATCACGAAAAAGAAGCTTATATTATCGCTCAGGCAGGAAGAGTTGGGGCTGTTACAATCGCAACGAATATGGCAGGTCGTGGTACTGATATCCTTTTAGGCGGTAATGCTGAGTATATGGCAAAAGAGGAATTGGAAAGGCTTGGTATAACTCCTGAAAATACTCCTGATTACGAAGAAAAGAAAAATGAAGCAATGGCTGCTGCAAAAAAAGTTACTGAAGCTGAGCATGCAAAAGTTGTATCAGCAGGCGGTTTGCACGTAATCGGTACGGAAAGACATGAATCCCGCCGTATTGATAACCAGTTAAGAGGGCGTGCTGCTCGTCAGGGTGATCCCGGGTCTACCAGATTTTTCTTATCTTTGGAAGATAATTTGATGAGAATTTTTGGCGGTGACAAGATTACAAGTCTTATGAATGCTCTTAACGTTGAAGAAGATATTGCAATTGAACATCCGCTTATCACAAGACAAATTCAATCTGCTCAGAAAAAAGTTGAAACCTACCACTTTGATATAAGAAAAAGTGTGCTTGAGTATGATGATGTAATGAATATTCAGCGTGAAAAGTTCTATGCTCAGCGTCGTAAGGTTCTTTTTGGACGTAACTTAAGCGAAGATATCTATTATATGATTGAAAAAGAAATCGATAGAATGCTTAGAGCATATATTTCACCTGAGCAAAATCCTGAAGAATATATTTTTGAAGATTTACAAACTATGATAAGAGAATTGCATTCAATAATCCCTCAATTATCAGGTGTTTCAGTTTCAGATGTTCAAGGTTTAAGATTTGATGTAATATTTGATAAGATTAAAACTCTTGCAATTCAAGCTTATAGAACTCATGAAGAAGAAGTTATAAATTTCTATAACGATGTTGTGGAAAAATATGATTCCAATTTTGTGCCTCAAACTCCTTTTAGTGACGATAATGTAATAAGAAATCTTGAAAAAGACATATTGCTAAGAGTTGTAGATAATAAGTGGATTGATCATTTGCATAATATTGATATGCTTCGTGAAGGTATCGGTCTTAGAGCTTACGGTCAAAAAGATCCTTTGATTGAGTATAAAAGAGAAGCTTACGACTTGTTTAATAAAATGATGTTTGAAATCCAAGGTGATACCGTAAAACACCTGTTCAGAACAAAATTTGGTATTCAGGTTGTAGGCCCTGATGAGGGTTTGGTATAATTTAATTTATTATAGCTTTAACAACTTTATAGACTTCGAGTATTTTATCCGGAGTCTTTTTTAACATAGAATTAATCTCTTGCAATAGAGTTTCATTATCTTTTTGATGTCCGAAATCAAAAAGCTCTGCAGGGTCGATTTCAAGTGCATTGATAATTTTTTCTAAAGTCTCAGCCGTGCAGAAATTATTACCTGTTTCAATACAACTTAAAGTATTTTGTTCTATATCGACAAGTTCTGCTAATTTTTCTTGAGATAACCCCTTTTTCTTTCTAATTTCTTTAATTCTTCTTCCTACACTCTTTTTTAGTTTCATAAATGACCTCTTTTTGATAATAAAGCTCTATCTTTAAAAATATAACTATGAATTAATGATGAAATATTGAAAAATATCATTTAAGATGATAGAATATAGTTAAGAACGATAATATTATGCAAAAATATCATGGAGGACGAATGAAAAAGGGCTTTACATTAGCAGAAGTACTTATAACATTAGGGATAATAGGGGTAGTTGCTGCAATGACATTGCCAGCTTTAATAAATCATTATAAAAAACGTGAAACAGTTGAAAAATTAAAAACTACTTATTCATTAATAAGTAATGCTATGGAAAGAGCAAAAGCTGATTATGGACTGGATTATAAAGATTGGCAGGGCAGTACATATAAAAAAGATGATTTTGAATTTTTGTATTCTACTTACTTTAAACCATATTTATCTACATTTGATGCACGTAAAGGGAAAATATGTTTAAAATATAAGTGTAGAAAAGAATATACAGTATTAAATGGAGGTAGTTTTTATCAGCATGAATGGTCTGGTAGTTTCCGACTGAAAAATGGTGCTTTTATACATATTCATCCTTATCATTGTGGAATAGGTATATATTCTGATGCTTTGTATATAGATGTGGATGGTCCTGAAAAAGGAGAGAATAAGTTAGGTATTGATGTATTTGATTATATGTTAACTATAGGCCGCGGGGATAAAACTACTAATCTAAGAAATGGGATATTAACTACGCCTTGTGAGCAATTTACACGGGAAGAATTATTGGAAAAATGTTCAAAAACATCTAATTGGACTTATTGTAATACATCTGGAGCATCGTCATGTTGTTCGACTTTAATTATGCATGATGGTTGGGAGATTAAGGACGATTATCCTTGGAAATAGATTTTAACTTTTAAATTTCTATGTTTGCGGTATTATAATTCTATAGGAATTGAAGGAAAAGGAATTAAAATGCTAAGAACAGGAATAGTCGGATTACCGAATGTAGGAAAATCAACTTTGTTTAACGCTCTTACAAGTGCGAAAAATGCACAGAGTGCGAATTATCCGTTTTGTACAATAGAACCGAATGTCGGGGTTGTTTCAGTCCCTGATGAAAGACTTGAAATTCTTGCCAAACTTTGCAATACAAAAGAAATCATCCCTACTGCTATAGAGTTTGTTGATATTGCAGGGTTAGTAAAAGGTGCAAGTAAAGGCGAAGGTTTAGGAAACCAATTTTTGCATAACATCAGAGAAGTTGATGCGATTATTCAGGTTGTTAGATGTTTTGATGACCCGAATACAATTCACGTTGCAGGCAGGGTAAATCCGCTTGATGATATTGAAATTATTAATACGGAACTTGCTCTTGCTGATATTGCTTCTGTTGAAAAAAGACAGGGCAGAATTGCAAAACAAGCTAAAGGTGGAGAAAAAGATGCTGTGATAGAAGATAGAGTCTTGAAAAAACTTCTTGAACTTCTTTATCAAGGTACGTTTATTAATATAAAAGAACATTTTGATGATGAAGAAATTCCGTTTGTAAAACAACTTAATCTTATGTCTACCAAGCCTGTAATATATGCTGCGAATGTTTCGGAAAGTGATTTGAAATCAGGTAATGCATATACAGAACAGGTTCAAAAATATGCTGATGAACATAGTGCTGAAATGGTTATAATTTCTGCAAAAATTGAAGAAGAATTATCTGAGTTAGGTGAAGAATCTTTGGAATACTTAAAAGAACTCGGTATTGACGATAGCGGAATTAATCGTATGATTAAGCATGTATATCATCTTTTGAATTTAAGAACCTTTATTACTGCTGGAGAAAAAGAAGTTCATGCTTGGACTATTCCAGCAGGTGCAAAGGCTCCTCAAGCTGCAGGGGTAATTCATACTGATTTTGAAAAAGGTTTTATCCGTGCTGAAATTACTCCTTATGAAGATTTTGTAAAATACGGCTCTTATGCAGCTTGTAAAGAAAAAGGAGTGACACGTCTTGAAGGTAAGGATTATGTTGTACAAGACGGAGATTTAGTTCATTTTAGATTTGCGGTATAGAGATTATTTTGCAGATTTTATTCAATTAAAAAGGCGGTATTTATACCGCCTTTATTGTATAATTAAATTTATTTGCTCTTATAAATTAGCACCGCAGCATTTTTTGAATTTTTTACCGCTTCCGCAAGGGCAAGGATCGTTACGTCCTACTTTTGATAAATCAATTCCTTGTGGAAGTTCAGGTTTATCCTCTTGTTCTTCGATAATGCCAAGAGTATTTGAAAATGCTTTTGATTTATATAGAACTGTTGTTGATGAATAAATTTTTTGTTCCAAATAGTGAGATTTGTATTTTTGAAGTAATTCATCAAGAGTGTAATCAGTTTTTAATATTCCGTTTACAAGCGGTAAGAAGTTTTCGTGTTTTTCTGCAACTTTTTTGATTAAATTTGCTGAAAATTTATCGTTGTATAAGAAGTATTGGATACATTTGTCATAATTTTCAATTTCTGAAGGTTTTTCAATTTCAAAAATTTTGTTGAATGTACCCCAGAATGGTACTGCATACATACCTAACTCTTCATCATACACGATACCTACATCGTAAGTCTCTTTATGTGAAGAAAAACCTCCGAGTGAATTTTCTAAAAAATTATCGTATGAGTTATTGAATTCTTCTACGTTGAAAAATTTATATTCTTCTGGAAGCTGAATTTTGTCTGCGAAATCGACTTTTTCTCCACCTTCAGCAAAGTCGTTGAACAGTCCGATTAAATCATCCGCAAACTTATTCGTTGTAATAATTTCATCAGTCCCGAAGTAATCAAGGAATTTCTTATAAGTTTCTTTTATTTCTTTTTCGATTTCTTTTGCTTTTTTAGGGTTATCAATGTAGACAATTTCAGGGTTTTGAATAATTTTTGCTATTGCAAATCTGTAGACATCATCTCTTCTTGTCGTAGATAATACGCCTGAAATCTCTAATAAGTAATGTTCTTTTTCGTATTCAAAAATTCTTGCAACAACAAATTGTCCGGGACCCATTCCTCTGAAGGTTGTCATTTTTACAAGAGATGTTACTTCATAGGTTTTTTCATTTATGATGTTATACAAGATAAATCCGTTTTTAGCAATTTTGTGGATTTCAAATACTGAAGATAATGATTTTTTTAGAGCTTTAACAATTTTTTTAGTTGAAGCTGATAGTCCTTTTTGTCTTTCAAGATATAGGTCTAAAATGCTTTTTCTTTCTTCTCCAAGTCTTCTTTCAAAGATATAATTAAAACAAGCTGCTTGAAAACTTGTATTGTCGGACGGTCTGCCTATAGTTTTTATGTATTCGTCAAAATCTAAATGTACAAACTCATCTGATTGTATAAATTCTGCAATTAGTTTTATAACGTCATTAATTTCTTTGATATTTTCTAATACAAGCATATTTTCTCCCTCTTTTTACGTAAAGATTACTTTAAAAAAAATAAAAACTCAATACCTTACAGGATTAATATATTGTTAGCGACTCTTTATTAACATTTTTTAATAAAAATAATGAAGTTAAAGCAACTTTTAGACAATTCGTGTTTTAATATAAATATGATGAAGAAGATATTGTTAGTGTTAGGAATTTTAATGTGTACAATTTGCAGTGCAAATGCATACAGCCTGCCAAGATGGACGGGTTTTCCGTTAACGGTATATTTACCTGATAATCCTGAAGCTTTGATTGTAAAAAGTGCATTTGAAAATTGGAAAGGTAATTCCAAGGGAATTGCAAGGTTTATATATAGAAAATCCAATGTTGCAAGAACTACATCAAATATTAATATAATTTTCTTTGATAAGCTCCCTAGCGGTAAAGCTTATGAATTGTCAGAAACTTTTGCTACTCGTGCAATGTATACTGTTGGCAAGACTAATGCTTATTATTACCATGTAGATATTAAAATTTCATTGAAAGATAAAGAAGATAAAAACTATTCAAGGCAGGAATTGTTTGCAATATCTTTGCAGGCAATTGGCAGAGCTTTGGGTATCCCTTGTCAGGGCGGAGATGTCGGAGTTATGGTTTGCGATGAAAAATATAATGTCGATAACGTAACTAAAGAAGACTATCAGGCCTTATTCAGGGTTTACAAAAGAGTAAATAAAGACGAAATGGAGAAATATAAAAACTAAATCTCCATTTTACGGTTGATTTTTTAATTTTTGTTTGAAATTTATACGTTAATCATGTATAATAAACTGGTTAATATAGTAGAATAAGAGGTTAGAGAATATGAAATTACATATGCAAATCCTAATAGCATTGGGTCTTGGTATCAAAAGAAATTGGCATATATTTTTCGGTATTATTGCAGGTATATTGCTTGGTATATTTCTTCATGCACATTCGTTTCCTCTTATTCAGACGATATTGACATTTATAGGTCAAGTATTTATAAGATTAATTCAAATGGTGGTAATTCCGCTCGTTGTATCTGCGATTGTAATAGGTATTACAAGTGTCGGGGATAATAAACAGCTTGGTAAATTCGGTTCAAAAATGATTTTGTACTATGGAATAATTACTATTGCGGCAGTTGTAATCGGTTCAATACTTGCGTTGGTATTTAAGCCTGGACTTGGTGCTGCACCTTATATTGCAGAAAATTCCGCTATTGAAGTTCAAAATTCAGTAGCAACGGCAATGGCTCAACAGCAGGGAAATATTTTGAACATATTCTTAGGATTTATTCCTAGTAATCCTTTGAATGCTCTAGCAAACGGAAATATGGTTGCAATAATTGTATTTGTTGTGATTTTTGCTATTGCATTGGCTAAAGTCGGAGAAGTAAACAGACCGATTGTATCTTTCTTTGAATCTGTATTTGCAGCTACTATGAAAATTACTGATTGGATTATGTTCCTAGCCGCTCCCGGTGTATTTGCTCTTACAGCTTCTGCTGTATCAAGCTTTGGTATTGATATATTTATGAGTATTTCAAAATATTTGGGAGTTTTAGCTGTAGGATTTTTACTCCAATTATTTGTTGTATATCCGCTATTTTTAAGATTTTTCTCAAAAGTAAATATAGGAATTTTATATTCTGCAATAGCTGAAGCTATGATGGTGGCTTTTGGTACAGCCAGTTCTTCTGCTACTTTGCCTTTGACTATTGCTTGTTGTGAAAAACGCGGTATTTCTCATAAGATTTCAAGTTTTGTATTGCCTTTAGGTGCTACATTGAATATGGATGGGACAGCATTGTTACAGACTGTAGCTGTTATATTTTTAGCTCAGGCTTATGGAGTTGCTCTGACTCCGTTTTTGGTTATTCAAATTGCTTTGTTGGCAATTATAGCTTCTTCTACTTGTGCTGGTATTCCGGGTGCAGGTTTGATTACTATTGCATTAATTCTTAACGGTATGGGATTAAGTCCTGAACAGTTAGTTGCCGGTTTTGCATTCTTATTCACAATCGAAAGAGTTACCGATATGATGAGAACTCTTGTGAATGTTACATCAGATGCTGTTGTTGTGGCTGCGATTGCTGATAACGAGAATGAAATTAATTACGATTTGTTGAATAATCCAAAGGCTTATGAAGACATTGCATAATCAAACGGATGAGATTGCTGGCAAATTTTTAGGCAAAAAAACTGACGGAAGTGAGTTTTATAATCCCGATTTACTCGTTGCTGTGCCTCGTTTTGAAAACAGAGAACGTTACGGAATTAAAAACGACGCTCTTCCGTTTTACGGGTGCGATGTCTGGCATGCGTATGAGTTTTCTGTGATGACAGAAAATTGTCTGCCTGTGACTCGTGTTATTAAATTGCGTTATAATTGCAATAATGAGTTTTTGGTTGAGTCTAAATCTTTAAAGCTTTATTTGAATTCATTTAATATGTCAAAATTCGGAAAGTCAATTTCTGAATGTTTAGAGATTTGTAAGGATTTAATAGAAAAAGATTTAAGCGATAAACTTAAAACTAAGGTTGAAGTTGCTTTTTTGACAGGAAATCGTGTCGAAATTTTCGGTGATTTCATTAATATTATGGAATTAGTAGATGAGGCTTCTTTAGAAATAGAAAACTTTAAAGAAGCACCTGAGCTGTTAGAAGTAGAAGAAAATTCTGACATCAATGAGTATTATTTAACTTTTGATTCCCTGCGTTCAAATTGCAGAGTGACTCATCAGCCTGATTTTGGTGATGCTTTTATTTATTATAAATCCCGCAGGCATATAAAAGAAAGCAGTCTTGTAAAATATTTAACATCTTTCCGTTCAGAGTATCATTTTCATGAAGAATGCTGTGAAATGATTTTTAAACGTTTATCAGATTTGCTTGATACAGAAGATGAATTATTTGTCTGTGCTCTTTATACAAGAAGAGGCGGAATTGATATTTGTCCTGTAAGATGGAGCAAAAATTGTTCTATCAACCCAGCTGATTTTTTGCTTGATTTGAATAAATTTGCAAGATGCGGGATAAAACAATGAAAAATAAAACGCTAGGGAATGCAGGTGAAGATTTAGCCTGCAGATATCTGCAAAAGAACGGTTATGAAATTCTTGAACGTAATATTCATTATTCAAGATTTTGCGAAATTGATATAATTGCAAAATTTAAATCCACAATAGTTTTTGTAGAGGTTAAAACCCGTTGCACTGATAATTATGGTGCTCCTTTTGAAGCAATTACAAAAAGTAAATATGAAAATATTTGCAAAGGTGTTCAGTATTATATTTCAGAAAATAAAGTCAAAGATTATAGAATTGATGTAATCGGTATTACGTTAAAGCCTGAGTTAAAGATTAATCACATAAAAAATGTATCGCTGAGCTAAATTTTGTCAGCGATACAAGGTGAAAAGTAAATGCATAAATATAAATAATTGAGTTTGAGAATATTATTTTTTATCAGCTTTTTTAGGAGCATTTTGTTCAGCATTATTTTGTGGTATTTGTTTCTCTAAGTCACGATGAAATCTTTTATGAGTTCTGTGTCCTCTGAATTCCGGTCTGTCGCCTCTGAATTCATCACGATGATGTCTGGCATAATGGGGATGGTGAGGCGGACAAGGTGCTTCCATTCTGTGACATGCTGGCGGTGGTGGCGGACAAGGACCTTTTACTGGAGGTTTTCCTATAAGTGATGCGTAAACCGCTAATGCTAACAAACATCCGATAAATGATGTCACACATGGTATCACAAATCTTAGAACGTCTTTTTCTTTTAAGCCGAAACATTTTCTTTCTTCGCTTAATTTAATTTCTTCATCTGCCATATAAATATCTCCTTATCTTTATGCGTACATGAAGATAACGAAATTGATAAAGAAATTGTTCATTTTATAATTCGTATAATTTTTCAAAAGGGATATTAAGTGCCTTTAGGATTGCAATAAGGTTTGTAAATTTGATGTCAGATAAACCGCTTTCTATTTTACTTATGTGCGGTATAGAAAGTCCGACTTTTTCGGCCAATTCAGCTTGACTCATATTAAGTCTGTTTCTTTCTGCTCTTATATTATTTCCGAGTTTTTGTAAAACTTTATTCATTCTATAGATTAGAATAGCATATTGACACATTATATAAAATAATGTATAGTATAAATAAATTAATCTTGAGATTAAATTGTGTCTAAAAATGAATTAAAGAAGAAATATTTGGAAGTTTATACTGAAATTGCAGAGATATCGGGTTTATTAGATATAGTTATGGCTGTATTGAGGGATAACGAAAATAAGGCTCACAAAACGGATATATTACCTGTTGCGAATATAATATTTGATAAATTTGAAAATCTTCGTCGTAATTCGGATTATTTTTTATGGGAGATGCACAAACGAAAACTTATTTAACTGCACCGTTTTCTATTTTATATATTTTGACACCTTGCAGGAATTCATCTTCAAAAAGAATTGTATCGACAGAGGTTATAATAGTCTGGGTTCTGTCATTTATTGATTTTAAAAGATAATTTTGTCTTATGTCGTCAAGTTCTGCCAGTACATCATCAAGTAATAAAATTGGTTCATCACCTGTTTTTTCGGTAATAATATCAAGCTCAGAGAGTTTTAGTGCAAGCACGATTGTTCTTTGCTGGCCTTGGGAGGCAAATTTGGTGGCTTCGTTTTCGTTTATATAAAATATAATATCATCTCTATGAGGGCCTACACAGGACTGACAACGTCTTATTTCTTCGGTTTTTCTTTCGGCAAGTGCATTTTTGAAGTTTGCTACGATATCATCAAGCTCTGTTTCATCAGTTAAAAACGAACAATCATAATTTATTTTTAATTCTTCGGTTTCGCTTATGATTTTGTGTTTTTCTTTTGCAATTTTTTCTATTTCTTTTAGAAATTTTTTCCGAAGGAAGATAATATTACTTCCTGTGATAACTAACTGTTCATTATAGACTTCCAGCAAGGTTTCATCGAAGGTTTTTCCTTTAGCTAAATCTTTTAAGAAATTATTTTTTTGAACTCTTATTTTATCATATTTTGATAGTCTGTCGTCATATGCAGGATAAATTTGAGAAATTGCTCTATCTAGCCAGTCCCTTCTATCTGAAGGGTTCCCCCTCAAAAGAAGCAAGTCTGTTGTAGAAAAAAGGACAGTTTTTAGTACGGATTTAAAATCTTTCGGGCGGGATTTTACTCTATTTATTCTCAATTCTCTTGTTTTGTCTTTTGTGTAAACATAGCCTAATTCAATTTCTGTATCAGCTTTTATTATATTAGAATTAATTTCGGTTTTTTCTGCATCAAAGTTTATTAATTCAATATTATTTGAGGTTCTTGGACTTTTCAGTGCAGATAAAAAATAGATGCTTTCAAGTATATTAGTTTTTCCTTGAGCATTTTTCCCGATAATTAGTATTTTATCGGAATTAAAATCAAGTTCTATATTTTTACAGTTCCTGTAATCTGTCAATTTTAAATCTAAAAGTCTCATATTGATTATTATACTTCAAACAAATGATTATTTTCTTACCCTCTTGCGAAATTTATTATATATAGGCTATAATCAAAATATATTAAAATGAGAGGTCAAATATGTTGCCGATAATTACAGAAGAGATTGCAGCAGCGGCATTTTCTGAGATTTTTAAGGATATGCCTGCGTGGCGTAAGCAGATGATTCATTATCTAAAAGAGGAAAATCCCGAGATAAATACAGCAATTATTGAGGCTGCAAATAATTCTGATTTAGATCCAAAAGCTGTAGCACTTGGAGCGTATATGACATATAAGCTTTTGGAGACCGCAATGGTAGAAAATGATAAATTGATGAATTTTTCGGAATAGAGAAAGAGAGAATATAAATGGTAGTTGAAATTTCAGAACTGTTAGAAAAACTTGTAACTCAAGGTGGCAGTGACTTGCACATATCAAGTAATTTGCCTCCTGCAATTCGTGTAGACGGTAAATTGAAACGTTTGGATTATCCGCCTTTGTCGCCAGAAGATGTTGAAAATCTTCTTTTCCCGATGCTTTCAAATGAGCAAAGACGCCGTCTTGAACAGGAATGGGAATTGGATTTTTCTTATGGTATTGAGGGTTTAAGCCGTTTCAGGGTTAACTTTTATAAAGATAAAGGGAATTATGCCGCAGCCTTCCGTACAATCACCTCTCAGGTTCCGTCTTTTGAAAAGTTGGGTCTGCCTGATATTGTAAGAACAACGGCTGAAAAACCAAGGGGACTTATTCTGGTAACAGGGCCTACAGGTTCAGGTAAATCTACAACATTGGCAGCAATGATTGACTATATTAATACTACAAAGTCTGAACATATTTTGACAATTGAAGACCCTATAGAATTTGTGCATACCTCAAAATCAAGTATTATTCACCAACGTGAGTTGGGTATGGATACGAGATCTTTTGCAAATGCTCTTAAATCTGCACTTCGTGAAGACCCTGATATTATTCTGGTAGGTGAGATGCGTGACCACGAAACGATTGCTCTTGCATTGACGGCTGCTGAAACAGGTCACTTGGTATTCGGAACTTTACACACCTCATCAGCTTCACAAACTATTGACCGTATTATCGACGTATTCCCAGAAGGTCAGCAGCAACAAATTCGTGTACAGCTTGCGAACTCTCTTGTAGCTGTATTTTCACAAACTCTTTTACCTAAGGTTCAACCTGACGGCACTAAAAAAGGCCGTGTTATGGCTCAGGAAATTATGCTTGTAAATCCTGCAATTGCGAACCTTATTCGTGAGTCGAAGGCCGCTCAAATTTATTCTACTATTCAAATGAATCAGGGTATGGGTATGCAGACTCTTGAAATGGCTCTTGCAAACCTGTATAAACAAAATGTTATTACTTTAGAAGATGCCTTATCAAAGACTTCAAGGCCTGATGAATTGAAACGTATGATTAATGTATAGAAAAAAGGGCTTTTTAAAAGCCCTTTTTTATTTGCTATTTTTTTTTAATTTTTCTGTCTAATAATTTTCATTGAATAATATTAAATTTTTATATCATTATGTTTGTGTTAATATTAAATTAAGAGTTACACTAAAATATGAGGAAGTATAAATTATGACACAACAAACCGTTCACGAGTCTAATTCGGCTAAAGACCAAATAAGACAAACTCGTATACAAAAGTTAGCAGACCTTGCTGATAAAGGGGTTAATCCTTATCCGTATGTGTTTGATAAAAATGCTGATGCTGCTGATTTGCAAGACAAATATAAAGACCTGTCTGCAGGTGAAGAAACTGAAGATGTATATTCTGTTGCAGGTCGTGTTATGGCTATCAGAAATACAGGCATGTTTATTGATTTGATGGATGCTTCAGGAAAAATTCAAATTTTCTCTCATAAGGAAAACCTTTCTGAAGATAAAATGAAAATTTTGAAATTAGTTGATATCGGAGATATTGTAGGTTTTACAGGTTCTATCAGAAGAACTCCGAGAGGTGAGCTTTCAATTAAGTCTACGGATTTAAAATTGTTATCAAAATCCTTGTTACCGTTACCTGAAAAGTTTCACGGCTTAACTGATGTTGAAACACGCTATCGTCAACGCTATGTTGATATGATTGTAAATGAAGATGTTAGAAAGACTTTTAGGACAAGAAGTTTAATAATTCAAAAAATAAGAGAATATTTAACTAAGCAAGGATTTTTAGAAGTTGAAACTCCTATGCTTCACCCGCAGGCAGGCGGAGCTAATGCCAGACCTTTCATCACTCACCATAATACTTTAGATATGGATATGTTCTTGAGAATTGCTCCTGAATTATACCTAAAAAGATTAATGGTTGGCGGGTTAAGTGAAAAGATTTTTGAAATTAACAGAAGCTTCAGAAATGAAGGTATTGATATCCGTCATAATCCTGAGTTCACTATGATGGAATTATATCAGGCTTATGTTGATTATAACGAAATGATGGTATTGACCGAAAATCTTGTATCTCATGTTGCTCAAGAAGTTCTCGGTACTATGAAAATTACCTATGGCGAAAACGAAATCGATTTAACTCCTCCTTGGGATAGAAAAACTATGTTAGGGGCTATTAAGGAATATACCGATGTAGATTTTTCAAGCTGTTATACTCTTGAGGATGCAAAGTCTAAGGCTAAATCTTTAGGCATTGATCCTGAAGAATGTGATAATTGGGGACAGGTTATTGATTTAATTTTTGAGGAAAAAGTTGAACCGCATTTAATTCAACCTGTTCATATTATTGATTATCCGAGAGATATTTCACCTCTTGCGAAAGTTCACAGAGATAATGAAAGACTAACCGAAAGATTTGAGACTCGTGTGAACGGTTGGGAGATTGCTAACGCATTTTCGGAATTAACAGACCCAATCGACCAAAGAATGCGTTTTGAGGCTCAAATGCAGGCAAAGGTTAACGGAGATGAGGAAGCAATGCCTATTGATGAAGATTATATCTGTGCTCTTGAACATGGTGCTCCTCCAATGGGCGGTTTGGGTGTCGGTATTGATAGATTAGTAATGTTATTAACTAATTCACCGTCAATTAGAGATGTAATCGCTTTCCCTACCTTGAAAAAAAGAAATTAATATTTGATAATCTAAAAATACCGGTTTTTAAAACCGGTATTTTTTTAATATGTAATTAATATGTAATTCTCCAGCCGTCTTGAATAATTTTTGCAGTGCATTGATAGCCTGTACTGTTGGTTTTACAGTTGTTTGTATTGTTCATACCTGCAGGAACCATACCTCTTTCGGTTACAACAAAACAAAATATATCTTTTCCTATAGTATTAGGGTTCTTTTCTGAATTCACATCAACAAAAAATACTGCAGCATCGTAATTTACATTTATTCCGAAATCAGACCGTATAGAGTTTGCAGGATAAATATCAATTAAAACACTTACACCATCCGTAAACGTGAAGGCATATTGATACCAGCTTGTGTTATGAGCACTCCAATAAATGGTTTTGCTAAGGTATCGTGTAGGGTATCCCCAGCAACCTGGACTGTTTGGACATTCTCTCATCATTTTAAAATAAGGTTTATAATAGGAGTATACTTTATTAATTGATTCTGTGGAGTTATCAACCATACCCCAGTAAATAGGATTTTCATGTTCAGAAATTGCCATATTTGTTGCTTGCTGCAATGTTGAATATGTTTTTTGCAATGCTGCCATATTAGCTTTAGCATCGACGCCCTGTTTTATGTCAGGCAAAGTCAATGAAGCTACCACCCCGATTATACCAAGTGTGATTAAGACCTCTGCAAGCGTGAAAGCTTTTTTAATGAACAATAAATCCTCCAATAATAATCTTTTTGTTTTTATTTATTATAACACATTTTCTATTATTTGTGTATATATATTAAATTTATTCCCAATTTTATTTTAAAACATCATTTTAATAATGTAGACTTTAACATTTTTTTATCATACATTGATACTATGTTTGAAAAGTATCAAGATCGATTGGATTGTTTAAAAAAAGCTTCACATTATAGGGATATAAGCAAATTTGAGTCAAAAGATGAAAAATATATTTATATAAATGGAAGAAAGCTTTTGAATTTGTCTTCTAATAACTATTTAGCTTTAGCGGATAACAACGAAATAACTAAAAAATTCTTAGATGAAACGGGTTATAAGTATTCTTTCGGCAGTGCATCCGCAAGATTACTTACAGGAACTCTGCCTGTGTATTCTGAGTTGGAGGGTATGATTACCGAGTTATATAAAAGCGGCGGAACTTTGCTTTTTAACAGCGGTTACCATGCAAATGTAGGAATTAACAGTTCAATTGCATCAAAAGGTGATGTTATATTCTCTGATAAATTAAATCATGCAAGTATAATAGATGGGATGCGTTTATCCGAGGGAAAATTTTTCAGATATCCTCATAATAATATGGAAGCTCTTGAAAAATTATTAATTCGTGAGCGAAAAAATTATAAAGACGCTGTTATTGTTTCAGAAAGTGTATTTTCAATGGATGGAGATATTGCGGATTTAAAAAAACTGGTCGAATTAAAAAATAAATATAATTGTATTTTAATACTGGATGAAGCTCATGCATTTGGAGTTTTTGGAAAAAATGGTCTTGGTGTGAGTGAAGATATGGATATTTTGAACGAAGTTGATCTTCTGGTCGGAACTTTCGGAAAAGCAATTGGTTCAATGGGTGCTTTTGTTACAGGCAGAAAAGTTTTAATTGAATATTTAGTAAACAAAGCCAGATCATTTATTTTTTCTACAGCATTACCTCCTATAAATATAGCATTTTCAAAATGGATTATAGAAAATGAATTACCTAAGACTTATGACAAACGTATGAAAATGCTTGAGCTAGGGAAAAAGATGGGTAGCGATAGTCAAATTATTCCTGTAATAGTCGGGCCTAATGATAAGACTGTTGAATTGTGTGAAATTTTATATCAAAACGGATATTTCACACTTCCTATAAGACCGCCAACCGTTCCTGAAGGGACTTCTCGTTTAAGATTATCACTTACAACAGATATAAATGAAAAGGATATGGAAAAGTTATGCAGTATAATTGGCTCAATAAATCAAACAATAAAAAATTAATAATATTTTTTTGCGGTTGGAGTTTTGATAATAAACCTTTTGAAAGACTTAATTGCAATGGTTTTGATGTATTGATGTTTTATGATTACAAAAGTCACGATATCCCTATTGAAATTCCACAATATGAGGAATATTATCTGATAACGTGGTCTATGGGGGTATATATTGCTTATATTCTTCGTGATAAATTGCCAATTTTCAAAGAAAAAATTGCAATAAACGGAACTCCTTATCCTATTGATAATGAACGTGGAATTCCAGTGAGAACTTTTGATTTAACATTAAAATATGTTGATACTGGGCTTCAGGGAAAATTTCAGCGTAATTTATTTAAAGAAGAAGCTGATTACGAAAAATATCTTTTATCTCCTGTGACCAGAAAAATCCCAGAGCAGTCAGCTGAATTATTGGAGTTAAAGAATTATATACAAAACTCAAAGATTTCGTATGAAAAATTCTATGACCGTGCTATAATCAGTGATGTTGATAAAATTGTTCCGACAAAAAATCAAGTTAATTGCTGGAATGATAATGCCGAAATAGTAATGATAGATAGCGGACATTTTCCGTTTTTCAATTTTGAAAGTTGGGAAGATATTTTAAAATGCAGGCAAACCCAAAACTAGTTAAAAATCAGTTTAAAAAAAGTTTGGATAAGTACGAAGAAAATGCACTTGTCCAGTCTGTTATGGCTGAAAAATTAATCGAGTATCTTCCATCGGATAATTTTCAAAATATTCTGGAACTTGGATGCGGAACAGGACTTTTGACTAAAAAACTTGTTAACCGTATTTGTTATAAAAAGTATTATGCAAATGATATTGTCGAAAAGTCCAAAATTTATCTGGATAAAATTTTGAAAGATTATACTTTTTTAGCAGGAAATGCACAAAGATTGCAGGTTAATTGCAGGTTTAATTTAATAATTTCAAATGCTATGTTTCAGTGGTTTTCTAATTTGGAAAAGGTTTTGGAATATTACAAAAATTTGTTGATTAAGAATGGAATTATTGCCTTTTCTACATTTTCGCCTGAAAATTATAAGGAAATTAAAGAATTAACAGGATTAGCACTTGAATATAAAACAGTTGATGAAATAACCGAAATTCTCAAGAAAAATTATGAACTAAAAACTATTGAAAACTTTGACTATACAATGCATTTCAATAATCCTCTCGAAATTCTTGCACATATGAAACATACCGGTGTAAATGCTCTTACAGCAAAACATTTAGGCATAAAAGAAGTTAAAGCTTTTTGTGATGATTACAAAAATACTTACCCAGACTTATCTTTGACGTATTCTCCAATTATTGTTATTGCACAATCTAAAGCGTAGCTTTTTTTAGTTTTTCAAGTGCGTTTTTAGGGAATATTAGCAGGGAAACTGTTTTTTTCTTGACAAGTTTATCGTTGCCGATATTTTGGGCTATAAACCTTACTAATTCTTGACTTTTGTTTACAAGTTTTTTTAGGCTTTTGTAAAACGGTTTTTTATAAGATACAACATTTCCTAAAGTATCGACATCTAATTCCGTTTTACCAAACCTAAAGCTGGCACCTTTTCCAAGCGTTCTTAAGTCTTTAAAAGAACCCTCTGATGTTTCAAGTGTTGTAATAATAAATTCATCATTATTATTACGTGTCGGAATATTTGAAAATATATATTTCAAATTATGCTTGTCCACTTTTTGTACAGCGTTTGAATTATGAATTAGACTTGTAATTTTTTTTATGTTCATTTTACCCCTATGAATTCTACCAGTTTGTTCTTGTCAAAATCAGCTTAGCTGTAGCATCGAACATTTTGTCTTTGTACCAAACTCCTTTGAATTCCCCGTCGGGTTTGTATACATATTGTAAATCTTTTGTTACAAAATAAATTGCACCGGCGAGCCTTCCGCTTGAGCGGTATTGCTTAGAAAAATAAGGGTAATGCGGATAGTTTTCAGATATTTCATCAACATATCTTAAAGTTCCTAGCCCATTATAATAAAATATTTGTTTAGGATTGTTTTTGTGTTTTATTGCATACATATAAAGCAAATTCTTGTGATAAAAAGTACAAAATTCTGCATCTTTAGTTTCGGTAACGTTATTTTTCATAAGGACATAATTTAATTTAAAATTTTTATCTTTTAAGTATTCTTTATACTTTGTTCGAAATTCTTTTCTGGTATAGTTAACTTCTTCATTTTCGCCAAAAAGAATTTTCTGATAATTACCTATTTCTTCATCACGTTGAATTTGATTCATATTGACCCAGTCAAATTCAACTCCGCCTGATAAAACATTACCTGCGGCAAAAGATATATTCCCGATTAAAATAATTCCCAAAAATAATAAAAACTTTTTCATAATACTCCTTTTTTATAAATTATATCATTAATCAGTTATAATGAAAAATTTATAAATCCTGAATACGCAATTTAAAAAAAATTAAAAAATTTTATTCAAAGGCGTAAAAATACCCCAACGAGGTAAAAGCATTGCAGCATAAGGGTTTTGGAAATCTTATATAAATTTAATATAATAATGATGGCTTGACACTGTATTCCGCTTATAGCAATAGTTTTCGTTAAAAACAGAAGAATTGTAACAAAAGTTTAACATTTCATCCAAGGATAGTAGAAATTTTCTTGACTAAGGATATTGATGTATTACGATTAAAGAACATGGTTAAATTAAAGTCGGGTGTACTATGCCTAAAAGCAGAAAGACTCGAATAAATATAAAGATTTATCAGCCGTGTTGGGCAAAAGGGGTGCACCCTAAGGTCAACGATAATAGAGGCAGATAAAAGGTTAACAGCCTTAAGTTAGAAAAATATTTTTATGTAGTACGTACACCATTATTTATGAGGTGAATTGATGTCTAAGACAAAATATGCGAAAAGAGTAACACCAATGGGTATTCCTCATACTCGTTTGGATGATTTACCGGATCTTATTGAAGTGCAAAAAAAATCTTTTGAGTGGTTCTTGAAAGAAGGTCTGAAAGAAGAATTGCTGTCTTTCTCTCCTATTAAGGATTACACAGGAAGATTAGAATTACACTTCTTACCAAACTATACTTTCGACAACGCAAAATATACCGTTGAAGAAGCAAGAATTCATGACGCAACTTATGCAAAACAATTGCGTGTAATGATTAGATTAGTAAACCGTGATAGCGGTGAAATTAAGGAACAGGAAGTATATATCGGTGACATTCCTACAATGACCGATAAAGGTACATTCATTGTAAACGGTGCAGAGCGTGTAATCGTTTCTCAAATTGTTCGTTCTCCTGGCGTATATTTCAAACGTGAAGTATCTCCTGCAGGAAAACGTTTATACAATGCTACGATGATTCCTAACCGCGGTGCTTGGTTAAAAATCGAAACAGATTCAAACGATTTAATTTACGTTAAGATTGATAAAAACAGAAAAATCCTTGCTACAACATTATTGAAAGCAATGGGTATAACAGTTTCAGAAATGGAATCTTTATTCACTCACTTTGAATTCTTAAAGAAAACATTGGATAAAGATACAGCTGAGACTACAGATGATGCATTAATTGAAGTATATAAAAAATTAAGACCGGGCGATCCGGCTTCTCCGCAAGGCGGAAGACAAATTTTGGAAGCACGTTTCTTTGATGAAAAGAAATATGATATCGGTCGTGTAGGTCGTTATAAATTAAATAAAAAATTGAACTTGAATATTCCTAAAAACCAAAGAACATTAACAGTTCAAGATATCGTGGCTTCAATTGAATATTTAATCAATTTAACATACGATGAAGGAACAGTTGATGATATCGACCACTTAGGAAACAGAAGAATCAGATCAGTTGGTGAATTATTACAAAACCAATTCAGAGTAGGTCTTTCAAGAATCGAAAGAATAGTAAAAGAAAGAATGACTCTTCAAGATTCTGAAACATTGACTCCATTGAACTTATTGAACACTAAACCTTTAGTTGCTTCATTAAAAGAATTCTTTGGATCTTCTCAGTTATCACAATTTATGGACCAGACAAACCCGCTTGCTGAATTAACTCACAAAAGACGTATTTCAGCTCTTGGCCCTGGCGGTTTGATGAGAGAACGTGCAGGATTTGCAGTTCGTGATATTCACCCTTCTCACTATGGACGTATTTGTCCTATTGAAACTCCGGAAGGTCCTAACGCCGGTTTGATTGGTTCATTAGCTACTCACGCAAAAGTAAATGATTACGGCTTTGTAGAAACTCCGTTCTTTGTAGTAAAAGATGGTGTTGTTACAGATGAAGTTCATTACTTAACAGCAGATGAAGATGAAAACTTCCGTGTAGCTCCTGCAGACGTTCAATTGAATGATGATAATACATTCAAAGATGAATATGTACCAATCCGTTATCGTTCAGAATTCACAATGGGCGAATCAAAGAAAGTTGACTACATCGGTGTATCTCCAATTCAGGTGATATCAGTAGCGACTTCATTAATCCCATTTATTGAACACGATGACGCAAACCGTGCATTGATGGGTTCAAACATGCAACGTCAAGCAGTACCGCTTTTGATTACGCAAAGACCTGTAGTAGGTACAGGCTTGGAAGCAAGAGCTGCGAAAGACTCAGGTATGGTAGCAGTAGCAAGCGTAGACGGGACTGTAACAAGAGTTACCGGTGAAGAAATTATAATTACTGACCAACAAGGAAAACCACACTTACATCAATTGATTAAATACTTGAGATCAAACCAAGATACTTGTATTAACCAACGTCCGATTGTCCATGAAGGAGACAAGGTCAGCGTAGGGGATGTAATAGCAGATGGTGCATCTACAAATTGCGGAGAACTTTCATTAGGTAAAAACGTATTAGTTGCTTATATGCCTTGGGAAGGATATAACTTCGAAGATGCTATCTTGTTATCAGAAAGATGTGTACACGATGATATCTTTACATCAGTTCACATTGAAAAATTAGAAATAGATGCTCGTCAAACAAAACTCGGACCAGAAGAAATTACTCGTGAAATTCCGAATGTTTCGGAAGATGCATTGAGACATTTGGATGAACGTGGTATTGTTCGTATTGGTGCCAGAGTTTATGCTGATGATATCTTGGTAGGTAAAGTTACACCTAAGGGTGAATCTGAACATCCGCCTGAAGAAAAACTTTTACGAGCAATCTTTGCAGAAAAAGCAAGAGACGTAAAAGATAACTCACTAAGAGTTCCTCACGGCGAAGGCGGTAGAGTACTTGACGTAAAAGTATTTGACAGAGAAAAAGGTGATGAGTTGCCTCCTGGAGCAAATACAGTAATCAGAGTTTATATAGCTCAAAAACGTAAGGTATCAGTAGGTGATAAGCTTTCAGGACGTCACGGTAACAAAGGTATCGTATCAAGAATTCTTCCAAAAGAAGATATGCCGTTCTTACCGGATGGAACTCCTGTAGATATCGTATTGAATCCACTTGGTGTACCTTCACGTATGAACGTAGGTCAGACTTATGAATTGTTGTTAGGTTTGGCAGCATACTTGACAGGTAATTACTATGAAGCACCTTCTTTTGATGAAAGATACGGTGACAATAAATCAGAAATCGCAACTAAAGCTGAATTAATCAAAGGTATTAAAGAATCTGGTTGTGATTGGGTTACAGAAGACGGTAAGGTAAGATTGATTGATGGTAGAACAGGTGAGCCGTTCGATGAACCTGTAGCAGTTGGTCTTTCTTATATCTTAAAACTTGTTCACCTTGTAGATGATAAAATCCACGCAAGATCAACAGGTCCTTACTCATTAGTTACACAACAACCTTTAGGCGGTAAAGCTCAGTTCGGCGGACAAAGATTCGGTGAAATGGAAGTTTGGGCTTTGGAAGCTTATGGTGCAGCTTATACATTACAGGAAATGTTAACAATCAAATCCGATGATGTAAACGGACGTAACAGAGCTTACGAAGCAATCGTTAAAGGTGATAATATTCCAAGATAGCGAAGAAAGACGGTGCCGAAGTTGATTTGATGACAGATATGGATGATTTGAGAAAATCAGCTCCAAAAAGAACTTTGTCAGATATTGACTCAGAACTTTTAAATATCAACTTCTTTGAAACACCGACTACATTCGGAGACCTATAGTAAGTGAAGCGGGGATTATTTCCCCGCTAAACAAAACAGGTGCGAGGGAAAATTCCAAGGTTTAATAAAAAAACTGACAGGGACTCCCGAGTGCGTTGACAAAATAAAGCCGATAAGACAAAATATCGGAAGCTATAATAAAATTTACTAAAAAGCGGCATACGATATTCGTAAGCTGTGGTATAAAAGGAGAAGAATTAAATGTCAACAAGTATTGATTATTTTGACTATATACGAATTAGTATAGCGTCACCTGAAAGGATTTTAAAATGGTCCTACGGTGAAGTTACTAAGCCGGAAACTATTAACTACCGTACATTAAAACCTGAAAGAGACGGCTTGTTCTGTGAAAGAATTTTCGGGCCATCAAAAGACTGGGAATGTTATTGCGGTAAATATAAAAGAGTAAGACATAAAGGTATCATCTGCGAACGTTGCGGTGTTGAAGTTACCGATTCAAAAGTAAGACGTCAGAGAATGGGGCATATTAAATTGGCAGCCCCTGTATCTCATATCTGGTTCTTGAAAGGTATCCCTTCATACCTAGGGTTGCTGCTTGATATGACTTTGAAAGATTTGGAACAGGTAATCTACTTTAACAATTATGTTGTAGTTGATGCTGGAGACAGTGATTTCAAAAAATTACAATTATTAGGCGAAGAAGAATATGAAGATTATATGGCAGAGCATGAGGACTCTACTTTAAAAGTAAGCATAGGTGCTGAAGCTATTAAAGAACTTCTTGGCGAACTTGATATTAAACAAATGGCAGAAGAAATGAGAGCTGAATTAGCTGGAAATGTTACTTCAGTTCAAAGAAAATCTAAATTAATCAAAAGATTAAGATTATTAGATTCATTGATTTCTTCAGAAACAGATCCTACTTGGATGATAATGGATGTATTGCCAGTAACTCCTCCGGATTTGAGACCAATGGTTCAATTAGACGGCGGACGTTTTGCAACATCTGATTTGAACGATTTATACAGACGTGTTATTAACAGAAACAACCGTTTACAAAGATTATTAGAAATGGGTGCTCCTGAAATTATCGTAAGAAACGAAAAACGTATGCTTCAGGAAGCGGTTGATGCTCTTATAGATAATGGAAGACGCGGAAGAACCGTTGTCGGCCCTAACAACAGAGCATTAAAATCATTATCAAATATCATCGAAGGTAAACAGGGTCGTTTCCGTCAGAACTTACTTGGTAAACGTGTTGACTACTCAGGTCGTTCAGTTATCGTAGTAGGTCCGCAATTGAGCTTGAATCAGTGCGGTTTGCCAAAAGAAATGGCAATTGAATTGTTTAAACCATTCGTAGTAAATAAATTGATTGAAAGAGGATACGTTCAAAATATTAAATCTGCTAAAAAGAAAATTGAACGTTCTGAAGCAATTGTATGGGATATATTAGAAGAAGTAATCGACGGACACCCGGTATTACTTAACCGTGCTCCAACCTTGCACAGATTAGGTATTCAGGCATTTGAACCAAAATTGGTAGAAGGTCGTGCTATTCAGCTTCACCCATTGGTATGTACGGCATTCAACGCTGACTTTGATGGTGACCAGATGGCTGTTCACGTTCCTTTATCAATTGAAGCTCAAACAGAAGCCAGAATGTTGATGTTAGCAACAAATAACATCCTTGCTCCTGCTACTGGTAAACCAATTATCACACCTTCTCAGGATATGGTATTGGGTATGTATTACCTGACTATCTTGAAAAATGAAGATTCAGAACCGAAAGGTTACTTCTATAGCTTCCAAGATGCAATTTCAGCTCTTGAAGTCGGTGTAATTGATTTACATGACAAGATTATCGTTAGAGATGAACACGGTAAGAGATTTGAAACTACCGTTGGTAGAATTATCTTTAATGAAACAGTTAGAAAAGCAATTGCAAGCTAAGTTTGTTGAAAATGCGGTTTGCGATAGCAAGCCGCTTAATACAAAACTTTTGATAACAAAATTTACAAAATAAATTGAGGAAATAATAGAATGGAAACAACTTATTCAAATTCAAAACATAAAACGCTTGATTTCATTAACAAAAAAATGGATAAAGGTGCTTTAAAATCATTTTTATCTCAGATGTATTTGGAATTTGGCGGAGCTATTACAGCAGAAGTTGCTAACAGTTTGAAAAACCTCGGTTACAAATATGCAACTAAATCAGGTACAACGATTTCAATTGCAGATTTGCAGGTTCCGGCTGTAAAAAAAGAACTTCTGGAAGAAGCTGAAAAAGAGATTGAAAAATCTACGACAAGATATTTAAAAGGAGAAATTACCGAAGTAGAAAGATATACAAAGGTAATTGACACTTGGTCAGAAACTACAGCGAAATTAACATCAAGCGTAGTAGATAACTTTGATAGATTGAATCCTGTGTATATGATGGCATTCTCCGGAGCGAGAGGTAACTTATCACAAGTATCACAGTTAGTTGGTATGCGTGGTTTGATGGCTGACGCACAAGGTCAAATCATTGACTTGCCTATTAAATCAAACTTTAAAGAAGGCTTATCCGTTACAGAATACATCATTTCATCATACGGGGCTCGTAAAGGTCTTGTAGATACAGCGTTAAAAACAGCTGACTCAGGATACTTAACAAGACGTTTGGTTGACGTAGCTCAGGATGTAATCATCAGAGCTGATGATTGTCATACGACTAAATCAATTAATATGAAGCCGATTATGGATGGTGATACAATCATTGTTCCGTTAATCGACAGATTATTAGGTCGTACCGTTGCAGAAGATATTAAAGATGCTGAAGGTAATGTTCTGGTTAAGGCCGGAACGACTATGGATCGTAAAGATATCAGAAAGATTTCTAATTTGAATCTGACTGAATTAAAAGTTCGTTCAGGTTTGACTTGCGGTCTAGAATACGGTATTTGTCAAAAATGCTATGGTTGGGCAATGACAACTCAAAAAATGGTTGATATCGGTGAAGCAATCGGTATTATCGCAGCTCAATCAATCGGTGAACCTGGTACACAGCTTACAATGAGAACATTCCACACAGGCGGTGTATTCAAAGGTTCAGGTGCTATGAAATCTGTTGAAGCAGCTATCTCTGGTGAAGTCGTTTCTAACGTCAAAACAAGAGAATTAAGAACTCGTCACGGTGATGTTGTAAGAGTTGCTAACTATGAAGCTGATATTCAGATTAAAGGCGAAAAGAAAACTGAAAAATATCATATTCCTGCAGGTTCAACTGTATTCTTTGAAAACGGAATGAAGGTTGAAAAAGGCTTTAAACTTGCAACTTATGAACCTGTATCACAAGGTGACGGTTCTCGTTTAACAGAAAAAGCTACAAAAGATATCACTTCAGACTTATCCGGTGAAGTTCTTTATGAAGATTTCGTAGCTGATGAAAAGAAAGACAGACAAGGAAATATTTCAAGAACTACAAATAAACAAGGTATTATTTGGGTTCTTGGAGGTGATGTATATAACCTTCCTGGCGGCTCTAAAGTCCTTGTTAAAAATGAACAAAAAGTTAAAGCAGGTGAAAAATTAGCTGAAACTTTAACTATTTCTGAACATGGCGGAGAAGTTCGTTTTGGTGAAGATCTGGTTATTGAAGATGTTAAATTTGAAGGTAAAAATATCAAGAAAGTAGTACAAGGTAAAGAAATTACAATTGTAATCGCTTCATTGATGCCTGATAATGCATCTTTTGAACAAACTAAAAAAGAACAAATTTGGACAGTAGATAAAACAGGTGAAAAGTATATTGTAAAAGCTCCTGTAGATACTCCTGTTGAAAACGGTATGATTATCGCAGAGTTAATCGATGATGAATGTGCAGTTACATCTTCAGGTGAAATCAGATATGTTGATGTAGAAGTTGATGAAAATCAAATTATTACAAAACCTGGAGCTGTTGTATTTATTCCTGAAGAAATTCACCAAATTTCTAAAGACAGTTCTTTGAAAATGGTAGAAAACGGTACTTACGTAACAGCAGGTACGGAAATTGTTAAAGATGTATATTGTCATATCGACGGTATCGTTGAATTCAAAGAATACAACGAAATTATCCATGAAATTACTGTAAGACCTGGCGAATTACACACTTTAGCTAATGTCGGCGAATTGAAAGTTGATGAAGGTGAAGTTGTTAAAAAAGGTACAGTAATTGCTGATGGTATCAAGGCAAAAGAAACTTCCATAGTAACAATTATGGATTCAAGTGCTGATGATATTGATATTGACGATTTGGATGAAGAATTAGATACAAGTCTTTCTTTAGATGAGGACAGTATTTCTAATCAGCCAATTCAAATTCTGGTAAGACCTGTTCAAGTTCTTAATGTTGAACAAAAAGATGTTTCAATTAAATTCAATACTACAGATGATTTGATTGATATTGTACCTGTTACTCAACTTCAATATAAAGATGGTGCAAGAGTTAGAAACTTAGACGGTTCAACTATTACAAGAACAAGTTTAGTTCTTCAAATGCAAGGTTATCTATCACACTTAAAAGGTATGGTTGAACTTGATGAAAAGAATAATTTAAGAATTGTTGTTCTTGAAAACTTGATTATCCGTCGTGAACAAGAAGGTAATGCTAAGGCTGCTACCGCTTTGCAAACAGAACTTCTTGTAAAAGACGGTCAGACAATCGATCCAAAAACACCTATTGCAAAAACTCAAGTTTTAGCTGTTAACGATGGTGTTGCTTCTATCAAAAACGAATCTGAAGAAGCAAGAAGACTATTATTAACTAGTGAAACATATGAAACAGTTATTAAAATTGCTTCAAAACCGGTTGTTAAGAAAGGTGATTTTGTAAGATTAGATGGCGTTCTTTCAGAAAGTGGCGATAAGTCAACCGTTTCAGGACAGGTTGTATCAGTAAATAAAGGCGAAGTTACAATCAGAGCCGGACGTCCATACTTAATTAGCCCTGGTACTATGTTACAGGTAGAATCAGGAGCATTGGTTCTCCGCGGTGATATGATTGCAACATTGGTATTTGAAAGACAAAAAACAGGTGATATCGTTCAAGGTTTGCCGAGAGTTGAAGAACTTCTAGAAGGTCGTAAGCCAAAAGACTGTGCTATCTTAGCAGAAGAAGACGGTGTTGCTGAAATTATTACTGATGATGATCTTCCAAGACTATACTTAGTAAATGAAAACGGAAGAACTGAAATCAAATACGCAATAGATGCAAATATTATCGTTCAGGATAAGCAGAAAATTTCA
The DNA here is from genome assembly GCA_949282215.1 of uncultured bacterium. Classification (GTDB taxonomy): domain Bacteria; phylum Cyanobacteriota; class Vampirovibrionia; order Gastranaerophilales; family Gastranaerophilaceae; genus Scatousia. The sequence continues at coordinate 91,592 of CASDPF010000008.1, forward strand.
AAAGGTCAGCCTTTAACAAGCGGTCCTTTGAATCCTCATGATGTAATCAGACTTTGCGGTCCTGAAGCTGCTCAACAATATCTTGTAGATGAAGTACAACGTGTATATCGTTCTCAAGGTGTTGAAATTGCAGATAAACACGTTGAGATTATCGTTCGTCAAATGACTAAGAAAGTTAAAGTTCTTGATGCTGGTGATACAACGTTGTTACCTGGAGAACTTGTTGAAATTCAACACTTTGAAAATGAAAATAAAGCTGTTGAAGAAAAAGGCGGAAACCTTGCTACTTGTGAATATATGCTGTTAGGTATCACAAAAGCATCTTTGAATACTGAAAGCTTTATTTCCGCAGCATCATTCCAAGAAACAACAAGAATTCTTACAGAAGCTGCAGTAGACGGTAAGAAAGATATGCTTCGCGGCTTGAAAGAAAACGTTATCATCGGTAGATTGATTCCTGCAGGTACAGGTTTCCACCATCTATCAAATGCTAACGAAGAAAAAGAACGCGAAGAAAGAAAACGTGCTGTTGCTCAGCGTAATCAGGCTAGAAAACCTTCTGCCATTTTAGAAGAAATTGAAGGTATGTTCGGTGCTCCTGATTTGACTTTGGATGACGGCGAAAACGAATAATAATTTATTTATTCACAAAAAAAGAAACGCTCTAAAAAAGAGCGTTTCTTTTTTTCTTACCAGTATTTTATAATATCATCTTTGCTCAATCTTAAATAATCCATATTCCTGTGTCTTAAAATCCACCAACCGCAAGAATAGCCGTTACGCCAGCCTTCAACTGTTTCTGAATTGTTAGGATTACATAAATTGGGGCGACTTTCAAGTGTGAGTGTTCCTGTCCCACCAGGATTTACCATTGTGTATTTTGAGTCTTTTGTTATTGAAAAAATATGTAAATCCTGACCAATAATATTTGGCTTTTTGCTCCCATTCAGGTCAACGATAAAAGATACTGCATATTCTACATTTACTAATATTGCTTCTCCTGATGCAAGTTGAAATGTTTGTCCAACTTTGCCGTTATCTGATTGTGCAGCAAAATTAAACCCTCTAAATCCGTCTAAATCTTTATATGAGACATCAGGAAAACATTTTCCTCTGCCAAATCCTACTTCGCAATCTTTCAATTTAAGGTATTTTTTTAATTTATTGACGGTGTCAGATCCTGTTTGAGGCCAATTATCATAGTATCCGTATTCATCTGCTGCACTTCGGTATGCGTTATTTAATATACTATATACTCGAAGATATGATGTAACAAGTACTTTTTCTTGATATTTTTTTATTACTGTTGGCAGCGTCATTGCGGCTATAATTCCGATAATTCCTAGTGTAATAAGAACTTCAGCCAGCGTGAAGCCAGAAGATTCTTTGTTTTTTAACTTTGAGTCCGCAATGGGAAATGGCTTTTTAAAAAGCCCAAAACTCATTATATGATGTTTATAAAAATGCTTATATTTGCCCCCCCCCCCCTGTATGGAATTCAGTCATAGCTTGTGTTTTCATTGTATCCTCCTTGTGTATCCTTACATTTTTATATTAACATTTTTTTATAATTTATTCAAGTTTTAATCTTTTTTTCTAAACCTGATGTTTGATTTTGTAAAAGTTTTCGATATTTTTTGCCGATAATGTTTTTGAAAGGAAGGTAGTATGGCTAGAATTATTGAGGGTGAAAGACGGATTATTAAAATGTCTGTTGATGATGTATTAAATATTGTAAGAGAATATCAGCAGATAACGCACAATTCTTGTTGTTATGAACATACAAGAGAATTATTGGCAAGGGCAGATTTTTTTGTGCCCGAAGATGTCTAGTCGTGCAATAGCTAAACTCTCTTTTTCGTTTATGATATGATTGAAACGAAAAGGAGAGTTTTCTTATGAAAAAAAATCTTATTACTGTATTATTAGTTTTAATCGTCCCAATTGTTGCTTATGTTCTTTTAAATCATTCTAATAGCAGTATGGTGGGAGTTGCTGATGCAAAGGTCACTAAACCGCAGGTTATAAAGTTTACATCTTCAATGTGCCTTGATTGTCAGGAAATGAATAAAATTATGAAGGAAGTCTATCCGCAATTTAAAGATAAAATTGTTCTGACAGAAATTCCTGTGCAGGACGGAAAAGCTTTTACTCAAGAACAAATAAAAAAATATAATGTCACTTTAGTTCCGACCATTATAATGCTTGATTCAAACGGTCAGCAGGTCAGAAGAATTGAGGGGGCAATTCCTAAAGATGAGTTTGTAAAATATTTAGAAGGCTTAAAATAATATGGAAAATTATATTGATTTATTTACAGGTGATACAAGCATAATATTATTATTTGCATTATCATTTCTGGGAGGACTGATTGCATCAGTTTCTCCTTGTTCGTTGGCAATGCTACCTATTATTATCGGTTATGTCGGAGGATATTCTGAGGAAAAACCTTTTAAAACTTTTTTACAGTTATTCTTTTTTATTGTCGGTACTGCAATAGTTTTCTCTATCATAGGAATTATTTGTGCTGCAACCGGAAAAGTTTTTGTATCTATTGGCGGGTCTTATTTTAGCTTAATTATCGCGAGTATTGTGTTGATAATGGGGTTAAAACTTGTAGGGTTTTTGGATTTTGAAATCCCTGTCTTGCTAAAAGAAATGCCAAGATGTGAGGGAACAAGCGTATTTTTATATCCAATTCTGTTAGGGGGGGCTTTTGCCATTGCAGGAACTCCTTGTTCTACTCCTATTCTTGCAGCGATAATGGCTTTTGCTTCATTATCAGCAAGTTTGTATCAGGCAGTTATAATGCTATTTTTATTTTCACTTGGACAGGGGTTAATTCTTGTTCTCGCAGGTGTTTTAACTTCTAAATTAAAGACTTGGAAGAATTTCTATAAACTTTCTGATATCTTGTTAAAAATAAGTGGAGTTTTATTAATACTGACTTCATTATATATTTTTTATAAGATTTTTGCTCCTCTGCTTGTAAAATAGGCGTCTATGTTGTACAATATGTGCATATAAAGGACACTAAGGAGAAGGAAAGTAAATGAAAACTTATGAAGGCCAGCTTGTAGCAGGAGACGAAAAATTTTGTATTATAATTTCACGTTTTAATGATTTTATCGGATCTAAATTATTATCAGGTGCAGTTGATGAGTTAAGACGTCATGGCGTAAATCCTGAAAATATTGATATCGTTAAAGTTCCTGGAGCATTCGAAATTCCTTTGCTGGCTTTGAAATGTGCTAAGACTAAAAAATATGACGCTATTATTACTCTTGGTGCTATTATAAAGGGTGCAACAGCTCATTTTGATTATGTTAGTGCCGAGCTTTCAAAAGGTATTGCAAGCGTTAGCTTGCAAACTGAGGTTCCCGTTATTTTCGGAGTATTAACTACTGAGAATATTGAGCAAGCAATTGAAAGAGCCGGTACAAAAGCTGGAAATAAAGGCTCTGAAGCAGCAAAAGCAGCTATTGAAATGGCTAGTTTAATTAAGACTATTTAGTGTTTATTTTTAATAAAAGGGGGTTTGTATGAGCGATATTATCACAGAGTTCAGAAATGAGAATACCAAAGATATTGATATTCTGCCTACTATTGAAATGGTTAAAAAGATGAATGACGAGGATAAACTCGTTGCACTGGCTGTCGAAGATGCCAGTGAGGATATCGCTCAGGCAATAGATTTGATAGCAAAACAATTTTTAAAGGGTGGAAGATTATTTTATTTTGGGGCTGGAACTTCCGGACGTCTTGGAATTTTGGATGCGTCAGAATGTCCGCCTACTTTTAGCGTTGATCCTTCTATGGTGCAGGGTATTATCGCAGGCGGTGACAGTGCAATGAGAAAATCTGTAGAGGGTGCAGAAGATGACTTTGAATTGGGCAGAGAAGATGCTAAAGTCTTGACCGATAAGGATGTTGCGGTAGTTATTTCTGCAAGCGGAAATCCTAAGTATCTACTTGGGGTTTTAGATTATGCTGAAGAAATCGGTGCTAAAACAATTGGCGTTACTTGTAATTCTAAGGGTAGAGTTGCAGAAGAAGCCGGTCTTGTTATTTGTGCAGAAGTTGGGCCGGAAGTTATTGCAGGCTCAAGTCGTTTGAAAGCCGGTACTGCTCAAAAAATGATTTTGAATATGTTAACTACAGGTTCTATGATAAAAATCGGTAAGACTTATGAAAACTTCATGATTGATTTGCAGGCTGTAAATGAAAAATTAAAAGACCGAGCAATAAGAATTGTTGCCCAAATCGCAAAGGTTCAGCATAGTGAAGCATTAGCTACACTTTTAAAATGTAATTGGGAAATAAAAACTGCTATAATATCATTAACGATGGGTCTTGATATTGAAGATGCTCGAACTGAATTGAAAAAATATGGCGGAGTTTTGAGAAAACTTATGAACTCAAGATTAGCGGTATAGGAGAGATTTAAGATGAAATTAACAGTAATTGGTGCAGGATGTTGGGGGCTTACTTTAGCGTGGCTTTTAACCGATAATTTTGAAAAAGTAACTGTTTGGGGCAGAGAACAGGATTTATCAGAGGATTTAATTAAAAATAAACATTGTTCAAAGCCATTAGAAGTTCAACTCGCAGATAAAGTTGAGGTGACTTCAGACCTTGTATCAGCCATAGATGGTGCTGATATTATTTTAAATGTTGTAGCAACCTCGGGTACAAGAAATGTTTGTGAAAATTTGAAAAAAGCAGGAATTAAGTCTGAACAAATTCTTGTAAATGCTTCTAAAGGTATTGAATTACCATCTTTAATGAGAATGTCTGAGGTAATAAAGGATGTATTGCCTGAACAAAAGCTTGCAATTTTATCAGGACCTACTTTGGCAAAAGAAGTTTTGGCAGGTAAACCTACCGCTGCCTGTGTTGCTTGTGAAGATATTGAGATTGCAGAGTTTGTGCAGAAAGCTTGTAATGTCCCAAATCGTTTCCGTCTGTATACAAATAATGATGTGATTGGTGTAGAATTAGGTGGAAGTTTGAAAAATGTTATTGCGATTGCTTCTGGGTTTGCTCATGAAATGGGCTTGGGCGATAACTGTGCAGGTGCTCTTTTAACCAGAGGTATGGCTGAAATCGTCAGAGTTAGTATTACTCTTGGAGCTAATCCTTCTACACTTTATGGCTTATCAGGTATGGGGGATTTGATTGCAACTTGTTCAAGTCCTATGTCAAGAAATTATACAGTAGGCTCTATGCTTGCTAAAGGTAAAAAAGTCGATGATATCTTAAAAGAACTTGGTTCGGTCGCAGAAGGTGTTAAGACATCTAAGGCTATATGTGAGCTTGCTAAAAAATTAGATATCGAAGTACCTGTGTCCAGTGCGATATATGAGGCTGTTTACACGGATATTACTCCAAAAGAGTTGTTATGCAAATTAATGAATAGAAAATTAAAAGAAGAAGAAAGATACGTATAATAATGAAATATGCTGTTAAGTATTTAAAAAACACATTTTACCCGCTTAATGTTCCTGATAATACAGAAATTGAAGAAGGACAATTGGTTATTGTCAGAACAGAGAAGGGCGAGGAGGCTTTAAAAGTTGAATTAGTAAATCATAAAATTTCTAGACTATGGGAGCAATCAGCTAATAAGCCTGAACCGTTGCCTATGATTAGAGTTTGTTCACAAAGAGATTTGCAGACTCTCGATGATATTAAAAAGGAGGAAGTGGAATCGTTTTTTAAATGTCAGGCTCTAGTGAGACAGCATAAGCTTAATATGAATCTTGTGCAGTGTCGAATAACTTTTGACAGACGTAAAATTACATTTTACTACACAGCTCCTGAAAGGGTCGATTTTAGAGCATTACTGAAGGATTTAACACAAGTCTTTACCCGTGTGAGAATTGATTTAAGGCACATTGGAGTTCGGGATGAGACCTCTATTTTAGATGGCGTCGGACTTTGTGGAAGACCTTTTTGCTGTTCTTCATTTTTAAGAAAATTTGCAACGATTAACGTAAAATTAGCAAAAGATCAGGGTATGCCTATTGCTCCCGGAAAAATTTCAGGTACTTGCGGCAGGCTTTTATGCTGTCTTACGTATGAGTATTCAAATTATATTGATGCAGCAAAAGGCATGCCTCCTGTCGGGTCATCTGTTATGACACCTGAAGGTCTAGGTAAGGTTTGTTTCTTACAATTCTTAAATGGTACTGTAGCAGTTAAAATGGAAGATGGTAAAACCAGAGAATTTGCCAAAGCTGATATTGAAATGGTTGATGCTGATGTTAATGTCGAAATTGATATTCCTGCTATCAATAATGCTTATGCAGACGATAATGATATTGATATAAGACAGTTAGAAGATGATAAAAATAGTTCGACGGGGAATGTATAATAATGGGAAATATCTTTAAAACTCTGAGGACGTTTTTTAATATTCGTAATATTAATAAAAAACGTGTAAATTTGTTTATGGTATATCATAAACCGTCTACTTTGTACAAAAATAAAATCATTACTCCTATTCATGCCGGTCGTGATGTTGCTTTTACAGGAAGTAAAGATGGTAATATTACAATAGATGATTATGAATGGCTTGAAAGTAACATGATTGGGGATAATATTAAGGATAATATTTCCCAGAAAAATAGATTTTTTAATGAAATTACTGTTACATATTGGATATGGAAAAATTGCAAATCTTCAATTGTCGGGTTAATGCATTATCGTAGAATTTTTGATTTTAGAGCTTTTGGAAATTCTAAAGATTATGCGGATGCAACATTGAAATATTGCATTGATGAAAAAACTGTAAAAAAGATATTGTCAGAATATGATTTGATACTGCCTGAAAAATTAAATTTCGGTGAGCAAACTCTTTATCAACAATATCAAAAACATCATTATATTTCTGATTTGGATTTAGCATTAGATGTTATAAAAGAAAAGTATCCGCAAATGTCCAAATATGCAGATAGTATAAAGGAAGAACACCGCGGTTACTTTTTCAATATGTTAATATGTAAAAAAGATTTGTTTAATAAGTATGCTGAATTCTTATTTGATGTACTTTTTGAGGTTGAAAAACGACTGCCTGAAAGAAGTGAAAGACATATTTATCAGCAAAGAATAGAGACTTTTTTAGCTGAACGTATTTCTAATATTTATTTCAACTATATGATATCTGAAAAAGGAATAAAGGTAAAAGAGTTTCCTGTAGTACATCTTGAGCCTGAAAATCCTGTCAAAGGGTTTATATTTAAAAAGAAAGTGAAGCCTAGAGGTTTAACTATTTATTTAAAATTGCATTACTAGAAATTAAAAAGCCTCTTTTTAATAAGAGGCTTTTTTAGGATTAATATTTAAGCATTGAAACTATTTTTCCGTTTCCATCAAGCTTTTCTCTGCCTTTTAGGTCACATAATTCAATTAAGAAGGCTATACCAACAAGATTTGCTCCTGTCTTTTTTACAAGTTTGCAAGCTGCTTCTGCAGTCCCGCCTGTTGCAAGTAAATCATCTACGATTAATACATTAGCACCTTCAGGAAATGCATCTTTATGTACTTCAATTTTATCAGTACCATATTCAAGTTCGTATTCTTGTGAATATGTCTCTGCTGGAAGTTTATTGGGTTTTCTGATAGGTACAAATCCTGCATTTAATTTATAAGCCATTGGCATGCCGAATATAAAACCTCTGCTTTCAATACCTGCGATATAATCTATTTTTACATCCTTGAATTGTTCGCATAAATAGTCAATCATAACTTTAAGAGTTTCTGAATCTTTTAATGCTGTTGTGATATCTCTAAAAATAATACCTTTTTTCGGAAAATCTGCAACATCTCTGATTTTACTGCGAACATCTAAAATAGTGTCAGTCATTATTTTTCTCCTTTTTCTGCAAGTTTTTGTTTCAATTTATCTGTATATTTTTTTGTCTTTTCCAGTTCTTTTTTTATAAAAGCCTTAATGCTTGCTTCTTCTTCTTTTACTAAACCATGAGCTGTTTTCCCCCAATTCATATCTTTTTTCATGAAAAGAATTTTAAACCCTATATAAAATACAAGAGGGAACCAGATAATAAAAAGGTATATGGAGGTTTCTAAGGCTTCAAAAGTTGCATCTAATCTTGGCATAAAGTCATAGCGTCTGAGGGAATATCTTGCTGCTGTAAAAAAGCCTGCACCTATTACTATACCTATAATTATTGATGAAAATAGCATATGCGGGGAGGCATCTTTTGCAAATACTTTAAATATTCTTATTGTCAATTCCATTAAAAACCATAATGGCATAATGAACTGAGAAATATATGCAGTCATATCAAGTTTTGCTCTAAGTGACATTTTTTTTGAAGTAAGAGCAGCTCCAGAATATTCAAGATAGCGTCTGATAGTACCTTCTAACCAGCGTCTTCTTTGACGGAAAAGCGGCCATAAGTAGGTTATCCCTTCTTCATATACCACAGCATCCATGCAATATCTAACGTCCCAACCTCTTATGTGAAGTCTTGTAGACATATCAAGATCATCCACTATTGTATAATTATTCCATCCGCCGATATCTTCAAGAGCTTCTCTTTTTATAAGTTCACCGTTCCCTCTGAGTTCAACTGCACCCTTAACGGAATCTCTACCGGCTTGAAAATATGTATCCATTGTATATTCATTGTTTTGACACCTTGTCAAAAGGTTTTGATTTTTATTTCGTATAACTTTTCTTGCTTGAACTGCACCGACATCTTTAGGCTCAAGCTCAGGTACGAGTTTTGACAAAAAATCAGGTGCAACAGTAGCATCTGCATCAAATACAAGCACGGCATCTCCATTAGCTATTTTGAAGGCGTCGTTCAATACTGCTGATTTCCCTGGAAAAGCACCTTGCTCTCTTATTAAAGCCTTTACTTTTTCATGTTTTTGTTCTAAATCCTTTATAACCGATGCGGTATTATCAGTACTTCTGTCATCAATGACGATGACCTCAAAATTTTCATAATCCATTTGAAGAATATTTTCTATAGTATTTGAAATTACATCTTCCTCATTATGTGCAGGAACCATGACTGTTATAAAAGGTTTGTAATTCTTATTAATAACTTGAGGATATTTTCTTAGTTTACGTTTAATTAAAAGATGTACAAGGTTAGTGAATACTGCATAAATTGTCATACAAAGACATAAAAATGCGAGTCCCCATACAGTATTAAAGTAGCTTTGGAATATGTATAAAAACACCCCTAAACCGAAAATAATTGTAAATAAGATTATTCTCTCTTTCATAAATGTTACCTGCTATATCTCCATGTCCAACTTATATTGTACCAAAAACCATTGAATTTATCATAAATTTATAACTTTTGTATAGTAAAAAGATTGTTAAATTACAACAAATAGAGGTTTTTGTAGCTGAAATATATTAATTTTCGTTAAAACACTTGCGTAAATTCAAATATTCGTTATAATAAGGGAGTACATAAGAAGAAGGAGTTTAATCATGAACAAAGAAGAATTAGTACAAGAAGTTGCAAAAAAAGCTAATGTTACTCAAAAAGAAGCATCTGAAGTAATCGGAGCTTGGATTGATACAGTTCAAAAAACAGTTGCTAAAGGTAAAAAAGTAACTTTAGTTGGCTTTGGTACTTTTGAAGCTAGAAAAAGAGCTGCTAGAACTGGTAGAAACCCTCAAACAGGTAAAGAAATTAAAATCCCAGCAAAAACAGTTCCTGCATTTTCAGCTGGTAAAAAATTCAAAACTGTTGTTAATGGTAAATAGTTGAATTTTTTAGAGTTTAAAAATTTGAAAGGACGCACAAACCGTGCGTCCTTTATTTATATTAAAAAAATATCTTGAATAAATTTTATTCAAAGTCTGTTTTTTCAAATTTAATTCTATATCCCAAAATTTCTGCAAGAAATTTCATTTCATCGTATTTCATAGAACTGTTTACGAGTTTTTGAGAAAGGCTGTGAACGGTATATTTTTTACCTGACCGCAATTCAGCTTCTTTTGCAAGTTCTGTCAGTGTCATTTTTTCTTTAACAAGTAAAATTTTTAAGTCTTCCCTAACACTCATAATAGTATAATTATATAATTTTCAATAAATCTTGACATCTTTTGATAAAGCTATTATAATATTCAATATATTTATTGAATATTATCTAAAAACTGATAATAAATTAGCACAAAACTTAATGAGGATATTTATATGAGGAAAGGATTTACGCTGGCTGAAGTGTTGGTTACACTTGGAATAATTGGTATTGTTGCCGCAATGACATTGCCGGCTTTAGTCGCTAAGCATCAGCAGAATGTTTTATATTCACAATTTAAAAAATCTTATGGAATATTTCAAACAGCTATAAATACTGTTAATTCCGAAAATGGAATAGCTTATGAATGTTATGCTGCACGTTATATTTCAAATCAATGGGATGCTCGAACCAGTCAGTGTGAGGATTTTTGGACTAATCTATTATCAAAATATAAAATTTTAAAGGAATGCGGATATCATCAAAGTGGCTGTAAAGGAAGCGGTATATTACCTGCTTATAAGACAAAATCTCAAGTGTTAGCAAGTGGCGGTAAGACAAACGAAGCTTATCCTGCCTGTAATTTTCCTATGAGCGAATATACCGGATATTATTTGAGTGACGGGTCTTTATTATATGTGTATAATTACCCATCTTACACTGGAAACTCAATTACCTTTGCTTTAGATGTCAATGGTAAAAAAGGTCCAAATAAATGGGGATATGATCTTTTTTATTTGACATTGTATAAAAAGAGTGCAAAATCCATGACTCTTGGTCTTACAGGAATTTGTGAACTTATTGAAAAAGACGGTTATACGGCTGAAGAAATGATGCTTAAATAATTATATAGACATATCTTGCTATTAAGTAAAGAATATAATATAATAAGAGAAAACGAATGGAGGTAAATATGCAAAATGCTTACATAGAGCGAATTTCGGGGGGGGGGGCTACCGTTTACAAGGTTTAGCAAGCCTTTTCAACTTATTCCTCCGATTTAAAATATAAAATTTTAGCCGTGTCAATCGTCACGGTGATTTTTGTTGTGAAAAATATTACAAAACGGAGGAATATATGAAAAAAGAAAAAGCTTTTACGTTAGCGGAAGTGCTGGTTACACTTGGAATAATCGGGATTGTTGCAGCAATGACATTGCCGGCATTAGTTGCAAAGCATAGAAAAAAGGTTTTACATACACAATTTTTAAAAGCATATAGCGATATACAAAATGCAGCTAAACGTTTTCAGGCTGATGAGGGGATTAGTGTTTATGAACATAGCCAAAAAGAAGTTGATACTATATCAACTAGTACCATTAAAGTTTTAATGAAATATTTTATTGGAGCTAAGAAAGGTTCTATTACAATTACAAGTTCTACAGTTGAAACTGTTCTTGGATTTAAACCTAAAAATTTAAAAGGCAGTCCTGTGACAGGGATTCCTTGCGACCGTTCTATAGTGACAGAAGAGATTGGTGGAAGATTTTTTTCAATGGATGATCCGGTTAGTTATTATGGTGATCCGCCTAATGGACCTAAAATATGTATAGATATTAATGGGCGAAAAGGCCCTAATATATATGGTTATGATTGGTTTGTATTTACTTTTACTAAAGATGGAGGGGTTAAACCGTTTATAGGCAATAGTCTGCAAAATCTTGGCCCAGATATGCCTAATCCTGAGTCTGCTTGTAGCTATACTTATTCTAATGCTACATATACCTGTGCATATTTTGCAGTAACTGATACGAGTCCTGAGGATCCTTCAAAAAGCTACTGGACTGATTTTTTAAAATAGTTTGCTATAATGCTCGTTATAAAAATCACCAAATCTGTCGTCAAGAATTGCTTGGCGGCATTTTTGTGAGAAGTCTACTAAGAATTTTATATTATGTATAGATAAAAGAGTCGACGCTGTAGCTTCCTGACAACGCCATAGGTGTCTTATATATGCTCTTGAATGATTTCGGCAAGCATAACAGTCACACCCTTCTACAAGCGGTTTGTCGTCGTCCCAGAACTGTTTATTTTTAATATTCTTTTTGCCTTCCCACGTAAAGAACGAACCATGACGTGCGTTTCTTGTAGGAAGTACGCAATCAAACATATCTATACCGTATTTTATGCCATCAAGTAAATCTTCAGGAGTGCCTACTCCCATTAAGTATCTTGGTTTGTTTTCAGGTAGTAATGGAGCTGTAAGTTTTGTAAAATAATTTTTAATATCAGCAGGTTCTCCGACGCTTACTCCGCCTATTGCATATCCTACAGCATCATAAGTTGATATAACTCTTGCACTTTCTTTTCTCAAATCGTCAAAGAATGCTCCCTGAACTATTGGGAAAAGTGCTTGACGAGGATTTGTTTTAGATTTGAAACATCTTTCAAGCCACCTGTGAGTTCTTTCCATTGCTGCTTTTGCCGTCTCATAATCGCAAGGATATGGAGCACATTCATCAAACGCCATAATTATATCTGCTCCGATGTCCTGCTGAATTTCCATAGAAACCTCTGGGGATATAAAATGTTTTTTACCGTCTTTTGGATCTCTGAATTCAACGCCATCTTCTGTAATTTTTCTAAGGTGTGCCAGTGAAAAGACCTGAAAACCTCCTGAGTCGGTTAGAACAGGCTTATGCCAATTCATCCAGCTGTGAATTCCTCCAAACTGTTTAATAAGTTTTGTACCTGCTCTCAGGTATAGATGATAAGAGTTTGAAAGCATTATTTGAGCCCCTGTATCCATAATTTGGTCAGAGGTAAGAGTTTTTACTGCAGAATTTGTTCCTACAGGCATAAATATAGGAGTCTTAATTACGCCATGCGGAGTTGTGAAAACTCCGGCTCTTGCCCCTGTCTGTTTGCAGGTGTGTATAAGTTTGTAATCAAAGTATTCTCTTGCATTATCTCTAATCATATTAAAAGCCGGTAAATCCTTTCATAAAACGGCTCGATTTATTAATCGAGCCGAAAATTTACTTAAAATTTAATCATCTAATTGTTCAATAACTGTCTCAGCCATATTTTCATATTCGTCGCAGAGTTCTTCAGGTTTGAAGTAAATATTAATTTCTCTTTCTGCACTTTCTACTGAATCTGAGCCGTGTACAACGTTATATTCTTTTACTAATGCAAAATCAGCTCTAATTGTACCTACTTGAGCTTCTAGCGGTTTGGTAGACCCCATAAGCTGTCTTGCACCTAAGATTACGTCATAACCTTTCCATACCATCGCAACGATAGGACCGCTTTGGATGTATTCGATTAATCTTGGATAGAATGGTTTGCCTTTGTGCTCTCCGTAATGTTGTTCTGCTAACTCAGGAGTAACATCGAGCATTTTTAAGCCGATTAATTTAAACCCTTTGTTTTCAAAACGTCTGATAATTTCTCCGACTAAACCTCTTTTTACGCCATCAGGCTTTACGGCAATAAATGTTCTTTGTTCTACTTGCATGTTGTTTTCCTCCATATACAGCAAGTGTAACATAAATTAATGAAAAAAGCTATTGTTTATTTTGAAAATTCCGACTTTAACCTTTTCATATATCTGAAAAGCATTGCAAGCATAAGCATACAAAGTATTACAGCGGCAAAAAACAGTCCGTACCAAAAACCTTTTAACATCAATCCTTTTTGTAAAGCTAACCAATAACCAAACGGTATTGATATCAGCCAGTAGCCGACAAAGTTTGCAATAAGTACTATTTTAGTTTTCTTAATACCTTTATAAATTCCCGCAAGTGCTACTTGTAAGCCGTCAAATATTTGGAATATTGATACAATATATAATACCGGAACACAAATTTTTATAAGTGTTAAATCTTTTGTGAAAAGACTTACCAAAAAATGTGGGAAGGAACAAAATATAATCGCACTGGACATCATAAAACCAACTGACATAAGCATTCCAATAACAGAATAATTTTTTAAATCATTAAAATGTTTTGCCCCGTTTGCAAATCCAACTTTTACAGCAATCCCGTTGGATATAGCTAAAGGTACCATAAATGATACTGTCGTGAGTGTACAGATTAAGTTTTGTGCTGCAGCATATACTCCTGCTACTCTGCCCATAAAAATTGCAATACTGTTAAAAGCAATAAATTCTACAAGGATTGCTAATGATATTGGTAATCCTATTGTCATTAAGTTTTTGTAATAACGTTTGTCATGATAATTTCTAAACTTCATTAATCCTAAGCAATAGAATAATAGAGCAAATCCCATAAAGTATCTTACAGTAAAGCTTGCGATAGCAAGTCCGACAGTTCCTAATGAAGGTATTGGACCAATTCCAAATACAAGTATGATATTTAAAAATATGTTTAAAAATACACAAAATACAGTTACAAGGTTTGGAAATACAACAATTTCAAATGCTTGTAAAAATTCTTTTAATGAAGCATGTAAGTAAGCTCCGAAAGTTGAAAACGCTGTAATAAACATGTATTCTTTAATATCAGGTACAAGCCGTGCTTCAAAATGCATATAATCAATTACAGGAACAAATGCTAAAACTAAAAACGTTGTAATTATTGCCAAAATCATTGAAAATCTGATAGTCGGGAAAAAGTATTTTTTTGCAGATTTTCTTTCTCCTCGAATATTTGACAAAATTGGAGAAACACTTGCAATTAATCCTATTCCAAAAGTCATAATGCAATTAGTAATTGCTGTCGCAATACTTATAGAAGCAAGAGTATCAGTAGAATGTCTTCCTGCGACCAATACATCCCCTGCTCCTATCAAAATAAAACCCAAATTCCCCATAATTATGGGCAGGGCAATGTTTAAGAGTTCTTTGGCATAATGTTTAACTGTTTTTTCCATTATGCCCCTATTATATCTCAAAAGTTTTATTTTGGCAGATTTTTAAAAAAGTCTTTTTCAGTGAATGCTTTATATGTGCATGATGCCCCGTTTAGTCCATCATTAGAATTGTATGAGCAATACCTGTTCATATCTGTGTAATATGTCCCATCTGTACCCATTGGAAGAAGTTTTCCGCTTTTTTCTTCTATATTAAAGCTGAACAGGTCATGTCCGTATGCATTTGGTTTTTTGTACGGTCCGTTTATATCTACTGTCAGTATTATGCCAAATCCAGGTGTATTGCATTCTATAAGTAAAAGAATATTATTTGTAAGTATATATTTTCCCTCATCATATACCATATTTCCGCCTCTTTTTAGTGGTTGTGTTTTATTGTAGTTTTTGTAGTCTTTAAATGTAGAGTTTACTGCTCCGTCTTCCAAATCTGCTTCCATACATTTATTTTTTTCTGAACATTTTATTGTTGTTTTAAAGTATTTTATAAATTCTTTTCCGAATGTTTGTTGAGGGTAGTTCGTTTGGTTTGCTATTATGCCTGTATTTGCTTGCATAAGTCCAAGTGCTTGTTGGAGAATTGAATATGATGTATTTAATTGGGTCTCCAGTTCTTTGGCTTTTGCATTGTTAATTACGGTAGGAAGTGTCATTGCAGCAACTACTCCTATTATTCCAAGTGTTATAAGTATTTCTGCAAGTGTAAATCCGTTTTTCGTCAGATTGTTCATTCTCATTTTTAACTATCCCATAGTTTATTTATCCTGTAAACATGATTATAACTGTATTTTTTAGAAATTATGCTATTGTATAGTTTATATTTTACAAAAATTTACTATACACTATTACTCATGGGTAAAAAAACATTCAGATTTGATATTATTTTAGCTAGAAAATTCGGAAAAAAAATAAAAGATTTACGCCTGAATTGTGAAATTTCTCAAGACGAATTGGCTTTTCGTGCTAATATTTCCCCAAGCTATATGAGTGCAATCGAAAGAGGGATAACAGATACAACTATATCTACTGCAAAACGACTTGCAAAAGCTTTGCAGGTAGAACTAAGCGAATTATTTAAGTATTAGATACTTATTAAAAATCTAAAAGCTCAGACAAAGACATCCCAAGACCGTCTGCAAGTTTCTTTAGTGTACCAAGACTAGGTGAACGTTCCATTCTTTCTAAACGCCCAATATATGTTCTGTCCAGATTGCAAACCAAAGCGAGCCCTTCTTGGGTTAAACCTCTTTGACTTCTTATTCTTTTTATTTTATGTGAAAATTGTCTTAATAAATCTGACATACACAAAATATATGCGAACCACTTACGAACGTCGACCGCCAGATGTCACAAAATCGACTATTTTCTGTATTTATTATAATTTATAATATAATTTTAATTCAACTGGTCAAATGGCTATAAAATAAAACGAGCCTGAGTTTAACTCAAGCCCGTTGTTACTATTATTTGAATTATTTTTTATCGGTTCTTTTATAAAAGTCTTCAATAAATCCGGTATTAAAGTTTCCGCTGATAAAGACAGGATCTTCTATAATAGACTGATGAAACGGAATAGTTGTTTCAATTCCGGTAATAACATATTCTTTTAATGCCCTGTACATTCTTCTTCTTGCTTCGTTACGGGTTCTTCCCCAACAAATAAGTTTTCCAATCATTGAATCGTAATATGGCGGAATTGAGTAATCCTGATATACATGCGAATCGACTCTTACTCCAAAACCTCCTGGTGTTACATATCCTGTAATTTGTCCCGGATTTGGCATGAAATCTTTTTCAGGATTTTCGGCATTAATACGACATTCAATAGCATGTCCTCTTAATACTATTTCATCTTGAGTAAAATCAAGTTTTTCGCCTGCTGCAACCATAATTTGTTCTCTTACCAAGTCTACATTAGAAATCATTTCGGTTACACAATGCTCAACCTGAATACGAGTATTCATTTCCATAAAATACCATTTTCCGTCATGGTCAAGTAAAAATTCACAAGTTCCGGCACCTTCATAATTAATAGCTTTAGCGGCCCTTACTGCTGCAGCACCCATTTCTTTACGAGTAGCTTCATCTATAGCTGGAGATGGTGCTTCTTCTAGTAATTTTTGGTGACGTCTTTGTATTGAGCAATCTCTTTCTCCTAAGTGAACGACATTGCCGTATTGATCCCCGAGAATTTGTACTTCAATGTGACGAGGATTTTCCAAATATTTTTCCGCATACACATCAGGGTTTCCAAAGAAATTTTGAGCTTCTGATTGACAAAGACTCATATTTGTTTCTACTTCTTCATCACATCTTACTATTCTCATGCCTTTCCCGCCGCCGCCTGCTGTTGCTTTAAGAATTATTGGATATCCGGCTTTTTTAGCAAAATCTTTTACTTCCTGAGGTGTTTTTAATATTCCAGTTCCAGGGGTTACAGGAACATTATTTTCAATCATTGTTTTTCTTGCAGTAGCTTTATCTCCCATTTTTCTCATTGCTTCTGCAGTTGGACCAATAAATTTTATGCCATGTTTTTCGCAAATTTCAGCAAAATCGGCTCTTTCTGACATAAATCCATATCCCGGATGTATTGCATCTGCTCCTGATACAAGTGCTGCTGAAATAATTGCAGGTATACTTAAGTAACTTTTAGCACTTTGAGCAGGTCCTATACAATAAGCTTCAGTTGCTAATCTTACGTGCAAAGAGTTAGCATCGGCTTGAGAATAAATTGCTACTGTAGGGATACCAATTTCTCTGCAAGCTCTGATAATTCTAACCGCAATTTCTCCGCGGTTTGCAATTAATACTTTTTTAAACATATCCTTTTCCCTAAAATAATAAGGGTGTTAAAAAACACCCTTATTTAATTTTAAACTATTCTATATACATTAAAACTTGTCCGAATTCTACAGGTTGACCATCTTTTACACAAATCTCAACAATTTTGCCTGAAAATTCAGATTCAATTTCGTTCATTAATTTCATAGCTTCCACTATACATACAACGTCACCTTGAGAAATTGTCTGACCAACTTCAACAAAAGGTTTAGCTTCAGGTGATGGTGCACTATAGAAAGTACCTACCATTGGTGAAGTTAAAGGTTTTCCTTTTTTAGCAGGTTCAGCAGATGATGCTGCAGAAGCTTGAATTGGTTGAGCTGCAGGAGCTGCAACCGGTGCCACTGCTGCAGGTGCTACAACAACTTCTTTTCTCAAAGTTATTGCTTGTTCGCCATCTTCAAGCGAAATTTCTGTTAGAGAATTTTCAGCTAAAACCTTAGCTAATTTTTCTACATATTCAATATCAAATTTCATATTTTGCCTTTCTTATGTACTGTATTTATTAGCAACGATCCAAGTATTCATTAGATCTTGTGTCGACTCTGATTATATCTCCGTTTTGAACAAAGAACGGTACGTTTACAACTGCACCTGTTTCCAATTTAGCAGGTTTTGTACCGCCTTGAGCAGTGTTTCCCTTTTCTGCCGGAGGTGTATCGATAACTTCAAGCTCAACGTGAGCCGGAATATCTATTCCGATAATTCTGCTATCATGCATAAGTACTTGAACTACCATATTTTCTTTTAAATATTTAATGCCGTCTCCGATATGATCTTCTGGAATTTGTAATTGTTCATAAGTTTCATTATCCATCATTACATATTCACTGCCTTCTTTATAAAGATATTGCATTTCTCGTCTGTCAAGCATAGCTTTTGCTACTTTTTCACCGGCACGGAATGTTTTTTCAACTACTTGGCCTGTTTCCACGTTTTTAAGTTTTGATCTTACAAATGCTGCACCTTTTCCCGGTTTAACGTGTAAGAATTCAACAACTGACCACAAACCGTTGTCTAATTGAAGAGTCAAGCCTGTTTTTAAATCATTTACTGAAATCATATTTTTCCCCTTATAAAATAATAATCATAACTTTTGTAAGTTGATATTACCATAAACAATTAAAACTTCAAATATTTGTTACAATTTAGCTTATTATTATTAACAAAGTAGCAAAAAAAATATTTAAGAGTTATCATGTCAATGTAAGAGTATAAGGAGTGTGTGTATTATGAATATTTCGCCGGTTTCTAATCGTTGTCCTAAGCCTTGTCTTAATTTTACAGGAAATGATCAAAAATATTACGAAAACCCTATTAACCGTAAAACAGAAAAAGGTTTAACAGTATTGCAATCTGTGGGAACAAGTGCTTTAATAGGCGGTACAGCTTTTGGGATTGCATCTTTTTTGATACCTAAAACAGTAAAAATACGTATGGGAAAAGCTGCTATTATTGGTGGTGTTCTTGGGGCAGTGAGTTTACTTTTGACTTTACCTGCGAATTTGTATAATACAAAGGTTAGAGCTTTTACAAGAGAAAAAGAAATGGATGTGTTTAGCAGAGATAGAGAATTAAAATCCAACATTCTTTCAGAAGTAGATAAAGAAGTTCAAGATGAAGATGTTTCTCTTGATAAAAAGATTGACCATTATACCTCTGTTCAAATGGCTAATAACGGAAACGGATTAATGGTTAAAGGGGCATAACGGCTGATGCGTATTTCTGCTGTTAATAGCAATTTTACTTATACTGCTTCAAATAAATCAGCTAAAAAGTCCTCTGATAAAAATCCGATTTCTAAAACCGGAGAGAAAACAAATCTTGCTGTTGCAACATTTGTCGGTGGTTTGGGACTTGGTGCAAGATTATTGTTTGAGCTATTTGATGATGGCTTTGTTTTTGAGGATTTAGGAAAGGCTGCAGCCAAATATGTTGATAAAAATCATAAAGGTTTGAGCGGTGCTAAAAAAGAATTATTTATAATAGGGACTGCATTGAGTTTTATAGGTGCGGCTATTGGCGGAGTCGCTCTGCTTTATACTTTATACAAAGCTCCTAAAATAAATTATGAGGGCAATATTAATGCCTTTAAAAAAAGTAAGGATATGGATGTTTATATAAAAGGTAATAATGTTGAAAAAGAGATACTTACCCAAATGAATGAAAAAGCTGAATCTGCGACAGATGAAGAAAAACAAAACTTAAAAGAGCAGTATATGAAAATGCAGATGGCAAAAAATCAGCTTCCTGACTTTATTAAAAACGATAAAAAACTTAAACTGCCTCAATAATTATCTTTATTTTTGGTTTTGATGAATAGTTATTGTATATCCGAGCAAAGAACATATTTCTTGGAATTCGCTGAGTTTGAGTGCGTTTCTTCTTATTTTACAAGAAAAAGTACTTTGAGGGATATCTTGTCCTGTTTTATTTTTTAAGTCTTGTAATAGTGTTTTTTGTGTAATATGCCCTTTCGCCATTACAAGACGCATTATTTCATCATTGTTCCAACTCGTTATGTCCATAATTAAAATTATATGGTATTGACATAACATATTAAATTATGTATTCTAATATTGAATTATTCAATATTTTATTTAATTATTCAATATAACTTTAAAAATAGGAGGCTGAAATGGGGAGTAAAAAAGGTTTTACTTTGGCAGAAGTTCTAATAACTCTGGGAATAATAGGTGTTGTGGCTGCGATTACGTTGCCAATGATTATTGCAAAATATAAGGATAAGGTTCTGGTTAGTCAAGCAAAGCGTTCATATTCAATTATTTCTAATGCAATGTTGAAGGCAAAGGCTGATTACAACTTTAATTCGTATGGGGATTTTTTCAACAAAAATAATTATTCAACAGCAGAAATCATCGAAATTTTAGCAAAAGAGTTAAAGCCCGTAAAAATATGCCCAAAAGGCGGTAAATGCTGGACTTGGAAAACGATGGCAAGTAAAAAACTCTATGTTAATGGTAAAACTACATATTATAATTTGGCAGGATATCCAAGTATGATCCTAGCTGATGGCAGTGCTATTTATATAGGGGTATATGAGCATAATGGTGATTGCTACAGTTCATATAACGGCTATAAAACCGATGGAAAAGGAAATCCTATTTTGGATGAAAACGGCGAAAAAATTTATTATACATCTTATGATTATCGTTGCGGATCAATAAAGGTTGATGTTAACGGAGAAAAGGGTCCAAATCAATTTGGGGCTGATACTTGGGATATTTCAGTAAAAAAAGATACAATTACTCTTGAATTTTATTCTGTATTATATGATGATACTTTAACTTATGAATATTATCCTGAGGGAATTGAGTAGTTATTTTTATGTTAAAATACTTTTGTAATGACTCAAGGACAAATTTATAAAATTCATTCGGATTTTTATTACGTCGTATCGGATGGCGGGACTTTTGAGTGCAAAATCAGAGAAGTTTTAAAAAAACAAAAAGAAAAGATTTTGGTCGGGGATTTTGTTGAATTTGATAATGGGCATATAGTTAAAATTCTTCCCCGTAAAAATTTTATAAAACGTCCGAGTGTTGCAAATGTTGATCAAATTATTATTGTATCAGCATTAAAAGAGCCTGATTTGGACTTGCATCAACTTAATCGTTATATTGCTTTGGCAAAGTATTTTAATATCCCTGCAATTTTGTGTTTTAATAAGGAAGATTTGAAGTGGGATAGACATTTAAAAGATAAAATTAAGAAAATTTATGAGCCATTAGGATACAGAATAGCATATACTTCAGCTACTGAGCATAAGGGTATCAAGGCTTTTGAAAAAATTCTTGAAGGTAAAACGAGTGTTCTTTGCGGCAATTCAGGGGTGGGAAAGTCAAGTTTAGTGAATGCCGTAAATCCTGAGTTAAATTTAAAAACTAAAAAGATAAGTGAAAAAACTCAGCGAGGTACTCATACAACAAGACATTCAGAGATTATTCCGATTAATGAAAATTCAAGAATTGTTGATACTCCGGGATTTAGTAATGTAAGATTTGATTTTATTTTGCCTGCTGATGTGGATTTGTTGTTTGATGATATTGTTTGTTATCGGGATGGATGCAAATATTCTGACTGTTTGCATATAAATGAAGATGGTTGTAATGTTCTTGAAAATATAGATAAAATTGATGAATCAAGATATGAGAGTTATTTGGCTTTCATTGATGAGGCAAAAGAATACAAGGAAAAGGTTAAGTATGAAGGCAGAAAACAAGAGTATTCAAAAAAAGTTATAAATAATAAAACTATTGCTAAAATTAGTGACAGGAAAAGACAAAGTTCAAGAAATACGATTAAACAAAATATATATAAGGAAATTGAAAATGAAGACAATGAATGAGTACATAGAAGCTGTTAATAAAAAATTAGATGAGTATATGGAAATTAATTATCCGGAAGATATTTTCAAAGCTATGCGTTATACGGTTATGCTTCCCGGGAAAAGGTTAAGACCTGTTATGTGTATGGAAAGCTGTCGTATTTTTGGCGGTAATATGGCAGATGCTTTGCCTGCAGCTTGTGCAATTGAAATGTTGCATTCTCAAACTCTCATTCATGATGATTTACCTTGCATGGATAATGATGATTTCAGAAGAGGACAGCCGACAAATCATAAGGTTTTTGGGGAAGCTAATGCTGTTTTGGCGGGCGATGCTCTATTGAGTTTTGCTCCGCAAATTATTGTTAAACATTCAAATTCTTTGGGGGCTGAAAAAATTCTTAAAGTTTTAAGTGAATATTTTCAAGCTGCAGGTGCTTATGGTGTAATTGCAGGTCAGGTTGTTGATATTGAATCTGAAAAAGGTAATGTTCAAGGCGATAAGGCAAAGACTCTTGAATATATTCATATTCATAAAACTGCTGATTTGTTTAACTTAGCACTCAGATCTGGTGCTATTATTGCCGGGGCTTCTGATAGGGAATTATCAATTATTTCAGATTTCGGGCGTAAGCTGGGATTTGCGTTCCAAATTGCTGATGATATTTTAGATGAGACTTCAACTTTTGAGGAAATGGGGAAAACTCTCGGTAAAGATAAAGCTGCAGGTAAATTGACTTATACAAGTTTATATGGTTTAGAAAAAGCAAAACAAGACTTGAATAATTTAATTGATGATTGTTTAGAGCTTTTAAAACAAAATAATCTCCAGTCTGAAATATTTGAACAAATTTTAAATAAAATCAGAAAAGTCGGTTAATATACTTATCTCAATTATTTTAATAAGTCAGGATTGACAGTAATGATAGGATTTTCATTAGATATAAGCACCTGAGTTTTTCTTATTAATTTTTTAACCATAGGTGCATTATTTTTTGTTTTCACAACTTCAGATTTTTGAAAGATATAAGGTAACTTGTTTTCTCCAAAAATGCAGGAAAGGATGTTATGCCCCCTTTTATTTGCTATTGTATACCCTATAAAGTCTTTTCCTTTTCTATAAATAACAGAAGATATCCTATGATTAAAAGTGATAGGATTAACATTTGCACGTTCTATAGATTTTATGTCGTTACCGTTGTTAATGTAAAATTTGTCCAAAATCGGTACTGATTTTGAGTTTGGTTTTGAACAGTACAATCTGTATGCTGTTGCATTTTTAATATCTAATTTTATAAGATTGTATAAGTTATTGTTTTTTGAGCTATAAAATGTTTTTACAATTTCAAATTTCATGATATGCTCCTTAATATTTTCTTACCTTCTTTCATAATAAGTGTAAATATAAATGTTTGCTAAAATATCGGAATAAGATATAAAAACTTTACTTTTTGTAATATGATTTGCGGTAAATTTTGCTTATGGTAAAATAGAAAAGGACTTCTCTTTAAATTGGAAGATTTTTGTTGTAGTAAGCATTATGAGAGTAAAAAATGATTGAAAAAATAGTAAATAACGGATATGAAGTTTTAGCGGCAGGTTTGTTTTCTGCGTTTACGGCTCAAGTAATTAAGTTTGTGATTTTTACAATCAGGTCACGTAAAATTAATTTCAAGATATTTACAACAACAGGAGGGATGCCTAGTTCTCACTCTGCAGGTGTTATGGGCTTATCGACTTCAGTTGGTATAATATCGGGGTTTGATTCAATCTCATTTGCAATAGCTTTGGGATATGCATTAGTTACGATGTATGATGCAGCTGGGGTTCGACGTGCTGCCGGAAAAACTGCAGCTTGTCTTAATAAAATGATGGATGATTTTTATAAACATGACGTGCAGGCTATTGGCGGGAAGTTAAAAGAATTGCTTGGACATACTCCATTGGAAGTTATCATGGGTGCTATTTACGGTATAGTATTCGCTTATATATATCATTTTTATGTGCTATAAAAATTGTATGTAGATTAACTTGATAAAAAGCTTTTACAGTGCTCCGTAAATAGGAATATATAGATAGTATGTTCGCAGAAATATTTTAGCGGTTTAATTTTATAATTATACCCTATTGCCTTTTGATATTATTTGTGTAATAATAAAATTGCGATAAGGGCTTATAGAGTTAACTCTATATCCGAAAGTTGTACCCTTAGGGAAAGAAAGAGATACTCCAATCAATGGGTGTTGAGGAATTCAATTACAAATATATAAAAGAAAAGGCAAGTGCCGGTAGCTGGCGTAGAGGTTACGAATACCATCTTAAAGATATGGTGTTCGATACTTATCCTGAGAAAAATTTTTATATGGGTAAAGTAAAAGGGAATTTTCAGGATCATTATAATACAGATTTAATATTTAAGAAGAATAAAGTTGAAGCTCGTTGCAATTGCCCTTTGAAAGAGGAATGGTGTAAACATGCTGTGGCTGTCGGTTTAAAAGCTATAGATGAGCATGCTTATGAGGATTGGCTTGAAACGAAGTTTGGGATGGAATTTGATTTCCCTGATGAAAATACTGATTTGACCGAAGTTCCTACTGGTAATTATATTTTCCATTTCAACCCAAAAAGAAAAGCTAATTTCTTTTCTATTCTTGTTATGTCAAGAGAAACTGGCAAGGTCGTAAGACAAATCGAAAATATTTTAAGAGCATTAATTGAAGCTCAGAAACAGGATCCTAATTTTGAATTAAATAATTCTCAAAAAGTCGAAGTCGCGATATTCCAACAGTTATTGACGATTTCAAGACAAGATAAAAAAGCCGGATGGTATGATATTCCGATTACCAAATTCGGGCCGATGTTTACATTATTGGCTCATGCAGATGAAGTTTTGGATGAAAAAACTAAACAAAGATTAAAATTTACGGATGAAGAATGGAAGTTGGTTCTGAATGTTAATCTATCACAGGCAGGTACAATCCTTTTATCTTTGGAATGGAAACGTCCTGATAAAGATGATGTATATCCGTTAGAAGAGGTCAGATATTTTTCAAGGCATTTGAAATGGGGCAGATATAAAAATATTATTTTTCCGACAAATATTGCAATGCAGTCAGTTCCTCAATCTATATTGAAATCTTCATTTACGGATTTAAAAGATTCAGATGGCGGAAAGTTTATATACGAAGAATTACCAAAACTTCGAGAGATAATGGAAGTTAATATTGATGAAAATATTTCGAAACTAATGTTGGAAGAACGTCCGCCATTGAATATTGTAACGATGGGTATTGATTACGACCAGTCTTTGAAAGCGGAATTGGAATTTGAATATGACGGAGTTGTTGTTCCATATTCCAAAACCAGTGAAAAATCACCGTATATCACTGTTAAAAAGCCAGGTGAGGATTTTATTTATTGGGTAAAAAGAAATTATAAGCATGAGCAGGATTCTTATAATATGCTTCTGGCATGCAGATTTGTGCCTATGCAGACGAATAATTTGGCATTAGAAAAAGAGAATGCCATTGATTTTTATAACTATTATATAAAACAGGCAGGAGAAGGATGGAAGTTTGTAGAAAAAGATGATATGAATTTCTTCAAACTCATGGATGAGCCGTTTAAAATGTGTGCTAAAATAGATTTTTCCGAAGAATCTCACGATAGTTTTGAAATTCAATTATATGGAAGAGTCGGGGAAGAGATTATCAATTTCGATGATGTATATGATACTATTCAAAGCGGTGAAAAATATAGCAGAATAAGAAGTTTAGGCTTTGTAGAATTCCCTGCCCAAAATATCTATGCAATGATGAGAGCATTCAACTCATTTGATGTATATAGAAACGATGAAAATAAATTTACCGTAAAAACTTATCGTGCAGGTTTAATTAATGAGTTAAAGAATTTGGACGTAGAGCTTGTATTAAGTGAAAGATTTGAGAAATTCTGGGAACAGATGTCTACATTCTCAACTCATGATGGTTTGGAGTTACCGGAAAATGCGACAGCAGAGTTCCGTGAGTATCAGTTAAAAGGGTACGGCTGGTTATGGTTTATGTATAAGTACGGCTTGAATGGAATTCTTGCTGATGATATGGGGCTTGGTAAAACTTTGCAGGCATTGACTGTTCTGCAAAAAGCAAAAGAACAGGACGGACCTGCTCCGACGCTTGTAATTTGTCCGACAACCGTTGTGTTTAACTGGGAATCTGAAATCCAAAAATTTGCTCCTGAACTCAGCTGCCTAAAATTATCGGGAGCTGACAGAAAATCATTATTTAAAGAAATTCCTAATTATGATGTTGTGATTACAAGTTATGCTTTAATTAGGCGAGATATTAAACATTTTAAAGATATTAATTTCAGATATGTAATTCTTGATGAATCTCAAAATATTAAAAATGCAATGTCGCAAACTGCTCAGGCTGTAAAACAATTGCAAGCTACTCATAAACTTGCTCTTTCAGGTACTCCTATTGAAAATAAATTGGAAGAACTATGGTCGGTATTTGATTTTCTAATGCCCGGATTTTTGCTGAGTGCTGCTGAATTTAATGCCCGTTATGTAAATCCGATTATGGAACGTGGTGATAAGATTGTTGAAAAACGTTTAAAACTTCAGATTTATCCGTTTATCTTGCGTCGTATGAAACGTGATGTGGCAAAAGACTTGCCGGATAAAGTCGAAAACATTGCATATTGTGAGTTGACAGATGAGCAAAAAGACTTCTACTTACAAGTTCTCGATAGTACAAAAGAAGAATTGTTTAAGAGTATTGAACAAAACGGACTTGAAAAGAGCAGGTTATCAATATTCTCGGCTTTGCTCAGATTACGTCAAATTTGTTGTCACCCAAGGCTTTATGATAAGGAAAATGTTAAACATATTATGTCTTCAGGCAAGTTTGAAAAACTTAAAGCAATGCTTGAAGAAATTATATCAGAAGGTCATAGAGTGCTTCTGTTCAGCCAGTTTGTCAATATGTTGGATATCGTAAAAGGTTGGTTAGAACGTGAAGGTATTGAGTATGAATATCTGACAGGTAAGACGAAAGACCGTCAGGCTGCTGTAGAACACTTTAATAACAGTAATATTCCTATTTTCTTAATCAGTTTGAAAGCCGGTGGTACCGGATTGAACTTGACCGGTGCTGATTATGTAATACATTACGACCCTTGGTGGAATCCTGCTGTTGAAGATCAGGCTACAGACCGTGCTTATCGTATCGGGCAGACTAAAAAAGTATTTGTATATAGACTTATTACTAAAAATACGGTAGAGGAAAAAATTCAAAAACTCAAGACGGTTAAAAGAAACCTTGTTGACAGCGTAATTTCTGTTGACAGAAACATTGTGAAATCGCTTACAATGGATGATATCAAAGAAATCTTCTCTGTTGATTAGTTTTTCTCAAATAGATTTTAAGTTTTGATGATTTTGTCATTTAAGTCATTTACTTAAGAAAATCTGTCCAATATTTTAGTTTGGGATTTTCTGGACTTGTATCTGTTAATGCAAAGTACGCACAAGTATATGTTACTTTATTATAGCTGTAGCTACAAGCTGTTTCAGGATTTTCCATTGCGGATGTTACGTTTAAAAAATCATTTCCTATATAAGGTTTTACTCCGCCTTCTTTTGTAAATACAAAAACAAACCAATCATATCCGTATGTATTTGGACCTTTTCTGCCATTAATATCTACGCATATTTTCGGGCCATATTGTGGAGGATTGTCATATACGCTTATTGCATCATCAATAGCGTAAAATCTCCCTCCAACTTCCTCTGTTATTATTGATTGATCGCAAGGTTGTAGTTTTTGTTTTTTCCCTGCAAGGTTTTTGGGAGTAAATCCAATTGCATTTTCAAATGATATATTACCTTCAGTTGCTTCATCATGATCTGTTGTAATTCTTTGTCCATATTTTGAACCTATAAAATTTGCCATAAAGAGTTTTAAAGTATCAGTAGAGCTATTTCCGTTTAAACTATATTCATAAGCTGTTATTTCATTTTCTTGCTCAAATCTTTTGGCTGCGTTGTTTAGATCGCTATATGTTTTTAAAAATTGTGTATGCAGTACTTTTAATCTGTGTTTTGCTACCATATTCGGTATTGTCATTGCTGCTACAATTCCAATAATACCAAGTGTTATCAACACTTCAGCTAATGTAAATCCTTTTTTCATAGTTCCTCCTCTTAAATCCAGTATAATCAATTTTATAATCTATGTCAATATATAATACTACATTTAGTAATACTATATATTGTTTTAAGAGTATCAAAATACTCTTATCATAAAAATATGAACGACGAAGAACTTTTTGATAGAATTGCACTGAATGTAAAAGTTGAGCGAACCAAAAAGCGTTTAACGCAGGCTGCTCTTGCTGAATTAATTGATGTGCATGAAAAATATATCGGCAAAATTGAAAACGGCAAACAAAATGTTACTATAAAGACTTTGAATAAGTTAGCTAATGCATTGAATATTGATATTTGTAAGCTGTTAGAAGAACAGAATTAATTATTTTTATTTTTCAATTTCTGGTCAATAAATGTTTTTTGTAAATTTGCCTGCAAATTACCTTTTACAATATGGTATGCAGCAATCCCTGCTGCTGTAATCCCTGCTGTGATTTTGGTTTTGCTGCTTATAGCTTTGAATGGATGTTTAAATACTTCAATTAAAGAATTTCCTTTTTTCATACCCCTAGGCAGAGCACCAAAGAACCAACCTGCACCCATAATTAATCCGCCGGTGAGTGTTCCGTAAATTGCACCTTTTGCAGTGCCTTTTGTGATTTCTTCAGTTGCTATGAAAAATTTTAGTGCGGATGCAAGTCTTTGTTTAAGTGTTTTTTTAGTTTCAGGTTCTTTTTTTTCTGGAGATTTTATAAATTTATCTTGATTATTCTGTTCTTGAACGGTATTTTTTTGTTCAGGAGTTGCAGATGTTGAGTTTCCTGTGCTTTTATTGATTTCTTGAATATTATCAGCTTTAAAAGTTATTTGAGGATTAAGACTTACAGACATAATTCACTCCTGAATTTTAAATATAATTATGAATATTAAAACTTGAAAATGTATTAATTTGTTACATTTTTAAAATATTTTTACAAAAATTATAAAACTAATTGAATAAATTAAGTTGTGGCACAGTAAGCTCTGTATCTGAGGATTTTTTGCGGGTAGATAAGTTGTTTGAGAAATCTCTCTGCATTTTATTCATAAGCTCTTGGGATCTTTTTATTACGACATTAGGCAGTCCTGCCATTTTTGCAACTTGAATCCCGTAACTTTTGCTTGCTCCGCCTTGAACAATTTTTCTTAAAAATTCAATTTCCCCATTTTCTTCAGCAATTGTAATTCTGTAATTTTTAATTTGCGGGTATGTATTTGTCATTACGTTTAATTCATGGTAGTGGGTTGCAAATATCGTGCGGGCTTTAATTTTAGTCGCAATATATTCAGCAACAGACCAGGCTATTGCAACTCCATCGTATGTGCTTGTCCCTCTGCCTATTTCATCCAAAAGAATAAAACTTCTATCTGTAGCTGAATTTAATATGTAAGATGTTTCAATCATTTCTACCATAAATGTAGATTGACCAAGAGTTAAATCATCGGATGCACCTACTCTTGTGAAAATTTTGTCAATAACACCGAGTTTTACGTAATCAGCAGGAACCCAAGAGCCAATTTGGGCAAGTAAAGCTATTAGAGCATTTTGTCGCATATAAGTCGATTTACCTGCCATATTCGGTCCTGTTAAAATCATAAACTGAGTTGAGTCTGTTGTATTGCATTTTAATTCTAAGTTATTTGCAACATATTCTCCAAGCGGTAGAATTTTTTCCAAAACAGGGTGTCTGCCGTTTTTTACAATAAAATCATCGGATTCATCAATTTCAGGTTTACAATAGTTGTTTTCTACAGCAACTTCCGCAAGGGATGATAATACGTCGGTATCTGCAACACATTCAGCAATTTCTCTTATTTTAGTTACAAATTCTTTTGAATATTCTCTGAAATCACAGTATAATTTATATTCTAATTCGGTAGATTTAAATTTTGCAGACAGAACATCATCTTCGTGTTTTTTCAATTCTTCTGTAATAAATCTTTCACCGTTTGTCAGAGTCTGTTTTCTGATATATTCTGCAGGTACCATGTTTAAATTTGAATTTGTGATTTCTATAAAATATCCGAATACTTTGTTATAGCTTACTCTTAAATTTTTAATACCTGTTTTTTCTCTTTCAGTTTCTTCAAATTCTTTAAGCCAGTTTTCCCCGCCTGTCAAAAGATCTCTAAAGTAATCTAATTCTCCGTTAACGCCTTGTTTTATAATTCCACCTTCTTTTATTACAATTGGAGGATTTTCAAGTAGAGTTCTTTCAATTAAAGACGTAAAATCGTTTATTTCTTCTATATATTCATTAATTTTGCTTAGTGGATTATTTTCAAGTTGGTTTGCACAAGCTAATAATTCAGGCAGTATAGAAAGTGATTCTTTAAGACTGATAAAATCTCTCGGACTTGCTGAGCTGTTGCTTATTCTTGTTGAAAGCCTTTGGATATCATACATTTTCTCTAGTAATTCTATAATGGACTTTCTTAAATCTGTTTTTTCTACAAATTCAGTAATTGCATTTTGTCTTTTTAGGATTGATTTCACATCTTTTAAAGGCTGGCAAATACAGTTTCTTAAAAGTCTTGCCCCCATATTGGTTTTAGTTTTATCAACAGCCCAAAGCAGAGAGCCATATTTATTTTTTTCTCTTAAAGTTTCTACGAGTTCTAAATTTTTTCTAGTGCTTCCATCCATAATCATGTATTCAGAAAGCTCATAAGGTTCAATCCTTTCAAATTTAGGAATATTATTTTTTAAAGTTTCCCAAACATATGCAAGGAGTGCTCCTGCTGCTCTAAATCCGAGTTTATACTTGGAAAATCCAAAACTCTCGAGACTTTTTGTTTCAAATACTGCTTTTAGGTTATTACTTGCAAATTCGGCAGAAAAAACATTTGCAGGTATCTTTGAGCAGTTATAAATTTTTTGAATGTTTTCAGGTAAATCAATTTTTTCTTCAGGGACAATTTGAAACGGCATTACTTTTTGTGCGACAGATGGTGCAATAATTTCTGATGGAGAAATTCTTGTGAGTTCAGCCAAGATTAAATTTAACGGAGCTTGGGTTGTTTTGAATTCTCCTGTTGAAATATCAGCGTATGCAAAACCGTACAGGTCGTTTTTTTCATCTTTAAACATTGCACAAATGTAGTTGTTTGTGTTTTGTTTTAAAAAGTCGCTCTCAGTAAGTGTTCCTGCCGTGATTACACGAGTGACTCCTCTTTTTACAAGTCCTTTTGCAAATTTAGGGTCTTCAAGCTGGTCGCAGATTGCGACTTTAATATTTTTACTTACAAGTTTTTCTAAATAGCCAGTAATAGCTTTAGCGGGAATTCCTGCAAGTGGAATTCTGCCATATTCTGCCCCAGCTTCTCGTCCTGTGAGGGTAAGCTCAAGTTCTTTTGAGAGCAAAACAGCATCTTCAAAAAATGTTTCATAAAAATCCCCCAAGCGATACAGTAATACTGCGTCAGGATTTAGTCTTTTATTTTCAAGATACTGCTGCATAACAGGTGTAAGTTTTGCTATGTCAACATCTTTAGTATTAATGTTATTGATTTCAGGTTTTGTCATAATTATAATTAGATTATAGCATGAAAAGAGGATGTCAATATGGGATGTTTAAGAAATTTAATAAGAGCAATAATAATCGCATTAGCGATAGTCGGTTTTTTGTCATTAGGCGGAAAAGAGTGGGTTATGAAATACACTTCTCAATGGTTTAATCCGTCTCAAGAAACTATTTTAGAACGTGCTAAAAAGGTCGGAGATTTTTCCGGTATAAATGAAGAATTTGAGCTTGAAAAAGCTGCAGGCATGTTTGGTTATAACGCGGTTGTTGCTGAACATAAGGCTTCAGGTCAGAAATTAATTGTAGTTGATTCTAATAAAAAACCTTTGCTGACTAAAGAAGATTTGCAATCTGAAAATATAGAAGAAAAATTAAAAGATGTAATTTCAAAAGTAAAATATCAAGCTATTTCTATAGATGAGTTGCAGGTAACAAAACGCGGCAATATGAATTCATACGGTAAAACCTGTCCTTTTGTCAGATTTAATGCGAAAGTAAGCAAGTTGCCAATAGGAGATATCTCTGGTATAATTTCAGTGGCGGAGACAAAAGATGGTGAAAGCAGACTTTTGTTATCGGCTAACGAACGTTCTAAATATTCTCAATTAATATCAGAAGAATTTTTTAAAAACGTAAAATAAGTGTATGAAAATTTTTCTTGTGAATTGAGGGTTTATTAAAAAAGTCGAAGTGGTACTGTGCCGAGAAAAACGATTGAGTATCGTTTTTTGAGAGGGTATGAGTAACGAATACATCCGCCGCGTAGACAAAGTAAAAAAATTGAAACTTGAAAAGAAAATATACGAAAAAGTCGAAGTGGCACTGTGCCGAAAAAAACGATTGAGTATCGTTTTTTGAGAGGGTATGAGTAACGAATACATCCGCCGCGTAGACAAAGTAAAAAAATTGAAATTTGAAAAGAAAATATACGAAAAAGTCGAAGTGGCGGAATTGGTAGACGCGCATGATTCAGGTTCATGTGGTTAACGCCTTGAGGGTTCGAGTCCCTTCTTCGACATTTTGTTTTATTTGAAACATTATAGTATGGCAAAGAATGGACGAGAACCACCAAGCGGAGTTTGGTCATGTTTCGAGCGGAAGTGAGCTGTGGCTGGAGTGCTTTTGTTTGGAGTGATGAAATCACGCACAAACAAAACACGGAATTGCCGTTAAACGCGAGCGACCAAGACAAGTCCCTTCTTCAACATTTTTTTAAATTTTTTACGTTTGTAATAATTTATAGCAAAAAAATTTATTTTAGTATTTAATTACATGTGTACTTTAATAAAAGGAATATGCGATGTTTTATGCACAAAAAATTGGAAAAATAGATAATTCAAAAGTTGTATATTATATGGATAATTATGATGCCAGTTGTGGTAGATATGTTATTATTGATAAAGACAAACAAGATGAATTTATTGCACAAAATCGTGTTATGCATCGCAAAAGCTCTATTTTACGAAAGTCATTTGGTGTATTGTCAATTCTTGCAGGAGTATTAACTTATTATAAATCAAAATTCGGTCATATAGGGAAAACGTTGGCTGCTACCGCAGTGGTAAGTGCAGGGCTTATATGCGACTATAAAATATTTGAGGCTTACAGTTCTTCAAAATCAAAACAATTAGATAAAAAATATGGTGTAAATGATATTAATGATGCTGTTAGCTTGCATTTGACTGATATTGAATAACCTAGGAAAAGTTATATTCGTGGAAAATTATGTATGATAAAAAAGAGAGCAGAAAGCTCTCTTTTTTGTTGAAAAAATTTTATCAGTTTAGTTTATTTTTGATTATTTATTTATCCAAAGAGCTTTTATTTATCAAATCCTGAATAGAAGCGTCTAATTTAGCTTGATTCTTAGATTTAGTATTGGTAGCATGGAATACAATATTTTCGTGTGAAAAATAGTAAAAGAATTATTTTGCTATTATTTTTATATTGTTAACTTTAATTAAGCTTTTTGAAATTCTTTTTACAGTATATTTATCTTACGTTATTTTGTTTGGTTTTATTGTATCTGTATTTTGTAAACAGGTTAGATGTTCCTGCGATAAAAAATCCCATTACCCCTATTCCAAATAATAGCGGAATTCCTGCTATAAGACATTTTTGTTTTAGTAGTTTTTTGTAGATTTCATTTACGTTTCCGACTTTGTTTTCTGCAATTTTTTTGAGGTCTTTTAATGCCGGCACTTCAAGATTTTTGTTAATTAGGTCTCGACATTTATTGTTTTTATAAAGAAGTTTTCTAAATCCTTTTTCTAAAAGTTCATTTCCGCAAATTATATAAAATCCTACTAGTGGAAACCTGAATAGTGTTTCTAAAAAGTTTTGTTTACCTCTGTCTTTTGATGCTCCAAAATATCCGACTCCGCCAACCAGTACGCAGGATGTTAACTGCCCCTTGCTTAGTGCGAACTTGCCATTATTATCAGCAAAATCAATGCTAAAATATTTGTTTAAGAAGTCTGTTTTTTTCTTGTTGTTTTTAAACAGTTTTGTGCCTGGGGCTAAAATCAGTTCAGAGATGTTTTGAAGGGTTTTGGACTTTTTACCCTTACTGATTAATAATCCTCCAAGGCCAAGACATCCAATGTAAATTCCTGCTGCTGTCAAAATATTTTTCTTGGCACTTTTTTCGACTTTTTTATTAAATTCAATATCTTCTTTTTTATCTTTACTTAGGTTTGCAATGTTTTCAAAATTCCCTTGTTTAAATACTTTTAGGGTCATTAAATTTTTTACGTAATTTAGGGTAAATTCAATCAGGGGGATTGCAAATGCTCCAAGAGCGATTGCTGCTTTTACAGGCATTAGTGTTTTGGTATTTTTCCCTTCTTTTAATAATTTTTCAGCTGGTGTAGAAAGTTGTTTTTGTAATTCAGGAGAAAGGTTTCTTGCATAAATGTTTTTGAAGATTTTTCCAAGTAAAGCTGGGCAATAATATACGAGAGCAGATTCTGACAGTTCTAAAAAAGAATTTTCGCCTAAATCAGCTTTACTTCTTGCAAATACAGCTTTTGGCACGAGTCCTGTTGCTGTGTCCTGTATAAATCTGATATTTGATAATCCCGCACCACCTTCTTGTATTGCTACAATTTTGCTTGCAGCTTTTAATCCCAGTCCTATGTTTGAGTTGGTAAATGTTATTTTATCTGTTTTCATTTCTAATATTCCTTTTCTAATAATCTGATAACAACAAAAAATGACCTGTACATAAAGAGTACAGGTCATTTAAAAATTCAAAACAATATCAGATTATTGCCAGCTTAAACTACCTGTCTCTTTTGACAGGTGCCACCATGATTGAGTGTTTAAATTTAAGTTTGGCATAATTATTAATTTCCTTTTGCTTTTCTAATTTAACATAAGCAAAATTTAAGTCAAGGGGTTATCTTTTATACAAAAGTTCTTTTTTTATATTTTCATTAGTTTCACTGTAGTCGTATTTTTGTAAGTATTCAATTGCTTCTTCAGGTGTATTTGCAATAAAATAAATATCTTCAGTTAGTTTTCGATTTGCAAAATTTTCTTTGATTATTACATCAAAAAATTCAATTAATTTTGTATAAAATCCGTTTGTATTTAATATTACAATCGGTTTATTATTGTATCCTAATTGTTTTTGTACAATCATTTCTGATAGTTCTTCTAGTGTTCCAAAGCCTCCAGGAAGTGCTATCAGTCCATCTGATAATTCATCCATTTTAGCTTTTCTTGACCGCATACAAGGTGTTATCGTTAATTCTACGCAATCATCTGTTGATACTCCCATATCATGTAATTTTTGCGGCATAACTCCATAAATTTTTCCGCCGTTTTCTTTCATTTTAGAAGCACAAGCCCACATTAATCCCAGTGAGCTTCCGCCATATACCATACTAAATCCAGCTTTTGCAAGTCTTTCACCGAGTTCTTCTGCAATTTTGTAATAGCTTTTTTCAAGATAGTTGCAGGAAGATGCGAATATGCAAATATTTTTAGTCAACGAAATTCCCTCCGATTTTATAATAGTATGAACAGCTTATTCCGGTCCCTTCCGGAGAACAATCTTTTCTCATATCTTCTAAAGAGTCAGATTGTCCGAATGCTTCGACTTTGTTTTCGTAAATTTTTACACCGTAAATATCTTTTCCCCAAGTGTTTGGAGGTAGTTTGCCGTTGATATCAAACATCATCATAAATAATGTCGGTGTAATCCCGTCAACGTCTTTTATTCCTACTATTAATTGGTTATCCGTATAATATATTTCGTCAAAGTAGTAAAAATCACTATGTTTAACTCGTTTCTTATTCATATATTTCGGATGATAATGTTTCGGAAATTTTTCTTCATTTAATCTAAAATAAGGCTTAATGATATTTATTAGAATATGTTCACGATCTTCTTCATTTTGTGCTCTTTTAAAGCTTTTGAGAATATCAGCTTTTTCTTGTTTTGAAATTGCATCTTTCATATATGAAACTCTGTTAAAGCAATCTTTCCAACGTGTAATGAATTTGGCTTGCATTGTAGATTGAAGTGAAAGCGGTACAAAAAGCATTGCAAAACCAAATAATGCAATAAGAGTTATTGAATATTCAAGTCGCCAAAATCTTTTATCTTTCATATTATCCTCAAGCCATATCTATTAATTTTTTTTCTTGCACAAGTTTGTCATAAATCCATTCAGGAACGAAGTTTTTTCCGAGTATAATCTGCCCGTTCATAATGTTAGGTGCATGGAAATCAGATCCGCCTGTAACAATAAGCCCTAATTCTTCCGCCATTGATGAGAAATATTCTACGCAAGCCGGTGAGTGTTTTCTGTGGTAAGCTTCAATCCCTCTTAGACCGTATGACATAAGTTCTTTTATTAAGGTTTCTGCAATATCAATATCATGCGGGTGGGCAATTACAGGGATTCCGCCTGCATCATAGATTATTTCTACAGCATCATGAGGTGAAACTGTTTTTCTTGCTACATATACAGGAGAATCATCGTGAATATATTTTGCGTAAGCTTCCATCACATTTGCGGTGCCGCCTGCATTAGTAATCGCCTTTGCTATATGAGGACGTCCGATACTACCGCCTTCTGCTACTTGTTTTTTTATATCCTCATATTTTATTTTTATACCTTCTTTTTTAGAGAGTAATGTAATTATTTCTTTTGTTTGTTTTACACGTGCTTGTTGTTGAGTTTTTAGTAGGTTTTGAAAATCACTATTATTTGTGTCCATGAAATATCCTAATATATGGACTTCATAATTTTTATAGAGCGTGTTTATTTCGACACCCTGTATAATTTCAAGTTTATCTTCTTTATTTTCTTTTTTTAGATAATCTTTTGCTACACCATACGATAGAACATTGTCATGATCTGTCAGTGCAATGACTTGAAGTCCGACGTCAATAGCAGTATCAACTATTTTTTCGGGTGTGAACACACCGTCTGAATAGTAGGTGTGTATATGCAAATCCGTTTTCATTGACTTGTTTCCTCTTCTATATTATTTCTACTACAAAAAATTCTTTTAATAGCAACAGCATATCCATTTTCTTTTTCTATTTCGACTTCTACTGCGTTAATTTGAGAAGTCCCGCTGTTTGCTACATCATAACGCTCAGGGATAGAGGTTAAAAATCTGTTTAACGAGGTTTGATATTCCATACCTATTACACTGTCAGATGCCCCGCAAAATCCTGCATCGGTTATATATCCCATGTTGTTAATAATACTTTCATCTGCTGTTTGAACGTGTGTATGTGTGCCAAAAAATGCACTGGCCCCTAATTCTGAGCAATAACGTCCAAAACAAATCTTTTCAGCCGTTGCTTCAGCATGGAAATCAATTACTATAATTGGTGTAATTTCTTTGATTTTTGAAATTTCTTCTTTTACCAAATCCCATTGTGAGTCTACAATACTCATGAAAACTCTGCCTAAAACACTAATGACACCTATTTTAAACCCGTCTTTTTCAAAAATTCGACTACCGACGCCATGCGAACCTTTAGGGTAGTTGATAGGACGCAGAAGCTTTTCTGCACTATTGATGTAGTTAAATATTTCTCTTTTGTCCCAGATATGATTGCCTGATGTCATACAATCGACACCATAAGATGAAATATCATTATAATTCTTTTCAGTAAGTCCAAATCCATGGGATGCGTTTTCTACATTAGCGATGATGAAATCATATTTATCTTTGTTTTCTGCAAGGAAATCTCTGACGGTGTAACGTCCAGGTTTCCCGACTATATCTCCAAAAAATAAAATTTTTATTGTATTCCCATCACCCATATTTATTTCTTTCTTTGATATGTTAACCCCTCTTGCCTTTACAGGTGAGGGGTTAATATATTTTTACTTTGCGATTTCAGTAGCTCTGAATTCACGTACAACAGTTACTCTAATCTGACCAGGATAATCCAGTTCATCTTCAATACGTTTAGCTACATCTCTTGCGAGTCTTTGTGATGCTAAATCATCAAACATTTCAGCTTGAACTATTATGCGAACCTCGCGTCCTGCTTGTACTGCAAAAGATTGTTTTATGCCGTTGAAGCTGTTAACGATTTCTTCTATTTTTTGAAGACGTTTGATGTAAATTTCTAATGTATCTCGTCTTGCTCCAGGTCTGCCTGCTGAAATTGCATCGGCAACTTTTACTAGAACTGCTTCAATAGTATTAGCTACGACATC
This sequence comes from uncultured bacterium, assembly GCA_949282215.1. Taxonomy (GTDB): domain Bacteria; phylum Cyanobacteriota; class Vampirovibrionia; order Gastranaerophilales; family Gastranaerophilaceae; genus Scatousia. The sequence goes on from CASDPF010000008.1 coordinate 130,045, forward strand.
ATCATGGTGAGCTTCTATTGCATGGATAACTTCAGGTTTTTCTCCGTATCTTGCTGCAAGTTCTACTCCAAGTTGGATATGGGTTCCTTCTTGAGTTTGGTCTACAGCTTTTCCTATGTCATGTAAAAGTCCTGCTCGTTTCGCTACAGCTACATTTGCTCCAAGTTCTGCAGCCAGCATTCCTGCAATATGACCGACTTCTAAAGAGTGTTTTAAAACATTTTGACCGTAGCTTGTTCTGTAATATAAGCGTCCGAGAGTTTTTATTAATTCTTTATTTAAGCCCATTACTCCCATATCAAGAGCTGCGTTTTCACCTTCATCCCATATTTTCTTTTCGATTTCTTCATTGGCTTTTTCAACCATTTCTTCAATACGGACCGGGTGAATACGACCGTCTACTATTAATTTTTCAAGTGCAAGTTTTGCCACTTCTCTGCGAACGGGATCAAAACTCGATAATACAACAGCTTCAGGGGTATCATCAATAATTAAATCAACTCCTGTAAGTGTTTCCAAAGCTCTTATGTTACGACCTTCACGACCAATAATTCTTCCTTTCATTTCATCATTAGGCAGAGCAACGACAGATACGGTTGTTTCTACAACTTGTTCTATCATACATCTTTGCATTGTTGTTGAAAGAATTTCCTTTGATTTTTCTAATGCGGTTTCTTTAATTTTTGCTTCGTTTTCACGAATCAATGTCATTTGTTCCTGTGCCAAATCATGTTTTAATTGTTCAAGAAGCATATTTTTAGCTTCTTCTGCTGTCATACCTGCAATTCTTTCAAGTTCGGCAGTTTGTTTTTGTACTATTTCTGCTAAATAATCTTCTTTTTCTAATAATTCATCAATTTTTCTTTGAACTTGGATATCTTTTTCCGTGTATTCTTGAATTTTATCTTCAAGCATGTCTTCACGTTTTGTTAGTTTTGCTTCCAGTCTTGATAATTCTTGTCTTCTTTCTCTTTCTTCTTCATTCAATTTTTCTCTGTCATCTTGAAGCTCTTCTATTGCTTTAATTTTTGCTTCTTTGAATAGAATTTTTTCTTTTTCTTCAAGTGCAAGTTTGTCCTTTTGAGTGCTTTGAAGTACTGTTTTCATCTTGTTTTGCTGGATAATCAGCACGGCGATTAAGGCTATTACTGCAATAACCGCAAGAATTAATAAAAATTCCATTAAGTCTATACCTTATCCTCTATTTTTTATATAATACATGCAACCCCCGATACATATATCCTATCGGGCTGTAACTTGCTATTTAATTGAAAGTTGCATCATTGCATATATTTCCAAAAAATATTTACTACTACATCTGTTAATATACTATCATGAGATTAGTATTTTGTATAGCAAAAATTTCATTTTTTTATTTAAAAAATGAAATTTTTCTGAATAAATATTTTTAAATATTAAATATTCAAATTATAAATGCAAAAATATAAGTTAAAATAATAATTTTTACCAGGTAAATGGATTGTACCATACAGGTATTCTGGTTTTAGCCGGTGAACATTTTATAAAATCATCTTCTCCGCTGTCGTTTCTGCTCACATAATTTTGTTCATTATTTATAAGATTTCCTTTTTCATCTTTTGTAAAGCTGCTATTATATGTGTATCTGTCGATATTGCCGTCACCGTCATAATCATAAGCTCTGATTGCCGACATTCCTTCTTGTTCTGTTGCAATTATATATTCTGTTTCTTTACTGCCTTTATTAGTGATTTTGGTTATTAGACAGTTATTATCTGCATCTTTGTATGAGGTTGAAACTTTTCCGTCGTCAAATTTGATAACATCAGCACTTTTTATTTTTTGTAAATTCTTTTGTAAATAAGGCACCCCTTTTTGAGCAGGATTAATCCCTACTGAAATAATTCCATCCGGCATATAAAATCCCCTTTCCTAATTCCTTGTATATATTATTTAAAATTTATATCAGTAGATAATTGCTTAAAATTTTTTAAATATAAAGTTTTATTAATTTATTTTTTTACGCCAGATGGTTGGAACTTTCATATCCTCACGTAGAGCACAAGGAGAATCTACTTTTTTATAAAAAACAGGTTCAAATCTATCATCTTTTTCCAATGCGTTCCAAAGTAGAGGCTGTTTACATATTGCAACTCCGTAATTTCTTATAAAATATTTGTCTTTATCTTTGACGTGATTATCAGCTATATATATATGATCTTTTTCTATATCTCCTATTACAAAAAGTCCGCCCGGTAATAGTTTATTGTATACTTTATCAACGATTTTTTCAATAATTTCTTTTTTGTTTATATTTAAATCTTCAGCCAAACTGAATTCGTTAATTGAATAATTTCCGGTTTCTATATACATAGCATTTCTAAATAGTATGGCACCTACTTTTCTATCCGGAAGCAGTTTTTCAATATTATTAATGTTTCCTTTTTGGATTTTTATTTTATCTTTATATTCATCTTTAATTTTGAAGTATTTTATTTGAAAGTGAGGAGATTTATGAAGCATATTAATATAGTTTGGATCGTTAATTGTGTAATTCGGTTCTTTTGCAGGCTCCATAATTTCAGAGAAGCAGCGGCGTAATTCTTTTAGCATTCCGAATTTATCCTTTAATTGTTTTGAATAATAACAATCAGGAATAAGAAAGTAATCGTTACTTTTTTCCGAAAATACGGTGTATATTCCTTTCTGTCCAAGCTCAACAGCTTTATCTGATTTGTCGTAGCTATATATAGCATATTTGTTGTTTGCTTTATCATTTAAAAGGGAATATAGTGAAATAGCTTCTTCTCCGTTAGAAGCCGCAAAATCCATAATTGTAGTTCCGTTTGGGAAATTTTCATTAAGCAATTTGGTCGTTTGCAGAAGTGTTGGTATATCCCTGTAAAAACAAGTGTCACTAAAATTATTTTCATCATTTTTTAATTTGAGACTGGTAAATGATGTTTGTGACTTGAGAGGAAATTGGTTGTACTTATATTGATAGTTTTGAAATCCGTAAATTTTCATACTTATTAGCGTTTAACGTATGTAAATATAAAAATTTCTATATCTTTAATAATAATTTACAAAAGATACTAAAAGTGCTATAATTTCTAGCGAAAGAAGGAGAGTAATTTATGGAAATTAAAGTTTTAGACTCTGTTAAAGATACTCCTTGTGAAGTGCTTGTCATTAATAAATTTCAAGATGAGAAAACTTCACAGGATCTTGCAAATACTTATGCTGTAGAAAAAGACGGTTTTGAAGGTAAATTCGGACAGACTTATCTTTTACATACGTTAGGCAAAATACCTGCTGATAAAATATTAGTTGTGGGTTTTGGTAAAAAAGAAGAGTTTGATGCAAATAAGATGCGTCTTGCCGTATCAAAAGCCGTGAAAAAACTCCAACAAATTCATGCAAAAAATGCGTGTTTTGATTTCGATGTAAATTGTGACTATGGTAAATCAGCTGCAATTGGAGCTTTAATTGCTGATTATGCATTTGATAAGTATAAAACTGAAAAAGCTCCTAGAGTTGAAGAAATTACGTTTGCAAAATTTTCTGAAAAAGATGTAAAAGAAGGAATTATCTTTGGTGAAGCGATGAAATTTACCAGAGATTTGGCAAATGAACCTGCTGAGTATGCTACGCCAACAAAACTTGCAGAAATCGCGTCAAATCTTGATGGTATTACTACAAAAGTTTATGATAAAGAAGAAATTGAAAGAATGGGTATGGGAGCATATCTTGCTGTAGGTAAAGGCAGTGCTCAGGCTCCTAAATTTATTCATATGAAATATTGCGGTAAAAATCCTAAGAAAAAACTTGCAATAATCGGTAAAGGAATTTGTTTTGACAGTGGCGGATTGGATATAAAACCTGCTTCATCAATGCTTACGATGCGTGATGATATGTCAGGTGCAGCTTGCGTATTGGGTGTAATGAGAGCCTTAAGCTCATTAGAACCTGATATTGAAGTTCATGGTATCATTGCTGCTTGTGAAAATATGCCATCAGGTAAATCTTATAAGCCCGGTGATATTTTAAGAGCTAAGAACGGTAAGACTATCGAAGTTGATAATACTGATGCTGAAGGCAGATTAACCCTTGCTGATGCCTTATGCTATGCTTGTGAGCTTGGAGTAGATGAAGTAATTGATATTGCGACACTTACAGGAGCTTGTGTCGTTGCTCTTGGAACTAATGTTTCAGGAATTATGGGGAACGATGAGGATTTGATTTCTACTTTAATAAGAGTTGCAGAAAGCAGCGGTGAAAAGTTCTGGGAATTACCAATGTTCCCTGAATACAAAGACAGCCTAAAATCAGATATTGCAGATATGAAAAATACAGGTTCACGTCAGGGCGGGGCATCTATAGCAGGTGTATTCCTCAAAGAATTTGTTGACGGACCTAAATGGGCTCATATTGATATTGCCGGAACTGCATTTCTGGAAAAATCTCAGGGTGAGTTTATTTCAGGCTCAACAGGTGCCGGTGTAAGAACACTTTTGAATTATATTAAAGGTATATAGATATAATAATAAAAAGAAATAGAATATATGATAAAGCGGGATTTATATTCCCGCTTTATTTTTATTTTATGTCAATATTTTTAGTAAATTTATTTTCTGTAGTGATATAAGTAATTATTTTTTTTATAATACCATTCAAATCTTGGTCAATTCTTTTTACTATTGTTCCATTATCAATTTGTTCCCGTATAATTTTTGTTTGGCGATTTTTAGATGCATAAGTTGTACAAGAAGTAATAAACCCCCTTGAGCTGGGCCAGCAAATTTTGTCTGTTCTCATAAATAAACTCCTTTTTGTTTGATGTATATATTTAAACATTAAAATAATTTGTTAAAATTGTTTTGTAATAAAAATTTACTATACTTATTAGTTTGTTAAATAATTTTCAATTCCGTTTGCTATTGCTTTAGCTGTTGTTTTTTGAAAATCTTTTTGACGCATTTTTGCATTATCAGATGGGTTAATTAAGTACCCTATTTCTATCAGAATACTTAGTGCATTTGTATTTCTTACGACAGCAAAGCTTTTTTGGTGAACTTTATCGTTATTCATCCCTAGTTCAGTAACCATTTTAGTTAAAATTGACTCTGCAAGTGACTTTGCCTGTGGGTAATAATAGTAGATACTTGTTCCGCTTCTTTTATTAGGATCTTGTCCGTCAGGAAGAGCATTACCATGAAGGCTTATGAATATAAAAGCGTTTTCCTCGTTTGCCTTTTCTATTCTATCCTTTAATTCTATTGTAGAGTCAGAGGTTCTTGTCATAAAAACCTCAGCTCCTCTTTTTTTCAATTCATCTTCTAACTGTTTTGCAAAAGCAAGGTTTAAATCTTTTTCATTATCTCTCAGACATCCGATTGCACCGATTTCATTTCCGCCATGTCCTGCATCAATGGCAATTTTTAGTCCTTTTAGAGGTTTTGAGTTATCTACAAAAATCGGTTTTCTTACTTTTACAATTAAATCTGTTCCGCTAAAACGTGCTGAATATCCGTTTATTTTCCCCTGTTTAGGAGATTTTGCAAGCGGTAACTTCATAATATATGTATTTTCCGGCTGTTCTGCTATGTTAAAAATTTTTATTAAGAAAGGGTCATTTTCTACTAATTCATAGGGGGTCATCTGGCTTAAATGAAATACAAAAATGTAAAATTCATTTGTGTCTATATAGTCATAACCTTTTAATTCTGCAAGAGAATTCCCGTTATCAACTAATTTAATATTACTTTTATCAATCCAACCTGTCTTATTTGAGCCTAAAATAACTCTGTAAAAATTTCCCTGCTCACCGTCAATTACGACAGGAATGTTTTTTTGTAAATGTGAAATTCTATTTATTCCATCATTGACAGGAGTTAATCTCAAGGGTGTGTTCTCATTTATAATGACAGCATATCGCATATTGTCATATTCTTTGAAATTCTGTGTTTGTGTAATGTCGGATTTTTGTTTAATTTCCGGTCTGGTTATTGTGAAGTTTAGCTGTTCGTTTCCTGATTTAATATTAAAATTGTTGCCTCCGACCGTAAGCGGTACTACATAAGCAAAGCCGCCTGAAGGATGAATTTGTACAGGCTGTCCGTTGATGGTTAGTTTCTTTTTCGGGTCGGATGAGCCTATAAAAAATGTTGAGGTTGCATTGATTGTAACTGTTTTGCATTTCGGATATACAATGTCTAATGCAAATGCAGTTTGAGCTAATGTTGTTAATATTAAAGCCAGAATAATTCTTTTCATAATAAATATATTATAACGATATTTACCGACAAAACCAAAAGTAAATATTAGTTAATATTTAATTCTTTTAATGATTACTTGTGCTAGAATTCTAATTATCAGGGAGATGTGAAAATTGAGAGATAGACGTGCCGAAAAAGCAGTTGATAAAAGGCAGAGAAGTTTTGACAGGATATTAAGCTGGTTGTATATTTTATTTATCCTGTTTGCTGTTGCATTAATAATTCACTTATTTTTTATACAGGTAATAGATATAAAAAAATATCGGGTAAAGGCAAGAAATCAACGTGCAGGGCAAAATTTTGCAGTACGCGGCGATATTTATGACAGAACCGGTCTGAAGCTTGCAACGGATAAGGTTTTTTATAACGTTTTTGCAAGACGTGCTGACTATGATGAGGATGAATCTTCACCTGAAGTTATTGCAAAAAAACTTGCTCCTATTTTAAAAATGTCAAAAGAAGAATTGCTGAAAAAACTGAATAGTCCAAATCAGATTATAGCTGTGAAAAAAGATATAGACCGAAATACCGCAAAAGAAATTGCAAAGCTTCATTTGCGTGCAATAAGTCTTGATAAGAAAAATACAAGAGAATATCCTCAAGGCACATTAGCTGCTCATATTCTAGGGTATTATAACTTTGATGCTGATATTGCAAACGGAGTTGAATATACTCAAAAAGATAAGTTAGAACACGTTGAAAACGAAGTAAAATTTCAAAGAACTCAAAAAGGCAAAATAATATATGATTTTATGACAGACCCTGTGGCGACAGCTACAAATCCGAAAGGTCAGGATGTAACTTTAACTATTGATGCCGCGATTCAGCATATATGTGAAAAAGAACTTGAAAAAATGGTTAAAGAAAAAGAAGCTCTTCGGGGGACTGTGCTTGTTATGAATCCTAAAAACGGCGAAATTTTAGCTTACGCCGTATATCCTAATTATGATCCTAATAATTTTAGAAATGCATCTCCTGACTTGATAAAAAACTGGACTTTAACTGATGTGTTCCCGCCCGGTTCAACATTTAAAATAGTTACGGTTGCAAGTGCCATGGAGTTGGGAAAAATTAATGAACATTCAACGGTTTTAGATACTGGGAAGACAACCATAGGCAAGTGGGAAATTAAAAACTACGATTATGACGTACATCCATATCCCGGTAATATTTCACTTGAATACTTGTTTGAGCATTCAAGTAATATCGGCTCGATTAATATAGCTAAAACAATGACTCCGAAAGAGTTTTATGATATGCTCAAAAAATTCGGGTTCGGCTCAAAAACCGGTATTGACTTACCGGGAGAATCTGTGGGGCTTTTGCCGTATTATGGTAATTGGGATCAGGGAATTCATGCAACTATGTCTTATGGTTATGGAACCTCTGTTACTGCGATGCAAATGATTTCAGCAGTCCAAGCGTTAGCAAATAACGGGGTTAAAGTAACCCCTCATGTTGTAAAATATTCACTGGAAGAAGAAGCCCTAAAAGTTCAAAGAGTACAGGTTATCTCACCTGAAACAGCACATTCAATAACAAGACTTTTAGCTGCCAGTGTAAATAACGGACGTTCTGTAATTAAGATGGATAAATATAATGTTGCTGCAAAAACAGGTACATCAAGAAAACCGAAAGAAAATTCTTCAGGTTATACTCCGTATATGTACACATCAACTATCGGATATTTGCCTGCTTCAGACCCGCAGGTGCTTGTATATGTAATGGTTGATAGTGCCAAAGTTGGTGCTATTTGGGGTAATACTGTTGCAGGCCCTGTATTTCATGAGGTTACGACACAAATTGCAAGAATTTTAAATTTAAAACCCGATAAAGTATCGGTTTCAAAAAAGAATAGTTAATTAAGGAGATATTATATAATGAAATTAGATGAATTGATTGAACATTTAGACTACAAAGATTTGATTAATTTTAAAAATGTAGAAATTTCAGGGATTTCTTATAATTCAAAAACAACCAAAAAGGGTGATATTTTTGTTTGCTTGACTGGTGAATATACAGACGGGCATGAATACGCTAAAAATGCTATTGAAAACGGAGCTGCAGCATTGTTGGTTGAAAGAAAAGTAGATGTAGATAAGAAAATTCCTCAAGTTGTAGTATCTTCAACTCGTCATAAAATTGCCGATATTGCAGACAGATTTTATTCTAGTCCGTCACGTGGAATTAATTTAATCGGAATTACTGGTACAAACGGTAAGACTACAGTTACTCATTTAATCCAAAAAATATTTGAAGAAAACGGTGAAAAATGTGCTTTAATCGGGACTTTAGGTTATAAACTTGCTTCAAACGGGGAATATAGAGATGCAAAACACACAACCCCTCAGGCTCCTGAGTTACAAGCAACATTAAGGATGATTAAAGATGTTGAGAAGATTGATAACGTTGTAATGGAAGTAAGTTCTCACGCATTAGAACAAAACAGAGTCGGCGGGTGTTGTTTTAACGGTGCGGTATTAACTAATTTGACTCAGGATCATCTTGATTATCATATTACAATGGATAATTACTTTGATGCAAAAGCTTTACTCTTTAAAAGTTTGAAAGAAGATGATTTTGCCGTAATTAATGCTGATGATAATTATGCTGAAAGATTTTTAAAAGCTGTTCCTGAGGGTGTAAGGAAATATACTTACGGTGTAAAAAAATCTGCTGATGTTATGGCAAAAAATATTGAATTTTCATTGAATGGTGCAGAGTTTACTCTCGTAACAAAAAACGGAGAATACCCTGTAAATCTTCATATGAACGGAATGTTCAGCGTATATAATGTCCTTGCAGCAATCACTGCGTCTTTAGCTATGGGAATTGAATTATCTGTTGCGTTGAAAGCCTTAGAAAATGTAAAAGGTGTTGCAGGAAGATTTGAAGTCGTTGCTAAAAAGCCTCTTGTAATCGTAGATTACGCCCATACTCCTGACGGGCTAGAAAATGTATTAAACTCGGCAAGAGAAATTACGCCAAAGGATGGTAAATTAATTTGTCTGTTTGGCTGCGGCGGTGACAGAGATGCTACAAAACGTCCAAAAATGGGTGCTATTGCAGAAAAAATTGCAGATAAAATAGTAATCACCAGCGATAACCCTAGAAGTGAAGATCCGCAGACGATTATTACAGATATTATAGCTGGTTTGAAATCTACAAATCCTGAAAGAGTTACTGTTGAACCTGATAGAGGTCATGCTATTGCACTTTTAAAAACTCTGGCTGGAAACAATGATGTTGTAGTGATTGCAGGTAAAGGCCATGAGGATTATCAAATTCTAAAAGATCGTACAATTCATTTTGATGATAGAGAAGAAGCAATAAAGGTTTTTGAAGGAAGTGTAATATAGCGGATTTCGAGCTGAGGGCGAAACGACAGTACGCAGGTGAATGCTGTGTCGGCCCGTTAAATGCTGGCAACCAAGAGGGGATATTTTGAAAACGAAACTTTTAATTGAACAACATTTTCATGGGTGCTTTGGTGTGGACTTTAATAAAGCCTCTGTTGATGATGTCTTATTTCTGTCAAAAGAAATTTTAAAATACGGTATTGGAGGAATTTTCCCGACGCTTGTAACTGATAGTGTTGAGAATATTAAATCTGCTATTGCTGTTATAAAATCCGCTTCAGAAAAACAATCTGGTGATATGGCGAAAATTCTCGGAATTCATCTTGAGGGAATTTTTATTAACAAAAAGAAAAAAGGAATTCATAATCCTACACATTTTTTAAAGCCAAATGTTGATAATTACAGATTAGTAGAGGATGATTTTATAAAAATAGTTACTCTTGCACCTGAACTGGATGACGGGTTGGTTGATTATCTGGTTTCTAAAGGAGTAAAAGTCCAAGCAGGTCATTGCATTGGTGGTGATTTGGCTAATTGTACAGGTACAACGCATACATTCAATGCAATGGAAGGTGTCTCTCATAGAGAAAAATCCACTGCACTTTCAGCTTTGATAGATGATAATTTATATTCAGAAGTGATAGCTGATGGAGTGCATGTTTCAGATGATGCACTAAAATTATTTTTTAAATGTAAGCCAGTAGATAAAGTAATTCTTGTAAGCGATTGCCTTCCTTGTACAAAGAGTAATTTAAAAGAATTTATATTCGCAGATGAAACTGTTTATTATGATGGTAAAAAAGCAACTTCAAAAGAGGGTACTCTTGCCGGAAGTACGATGCTTTTGCCTGATATTATAAAACGTCTGAATTCTGTGGGGCTTTTTAATCCTCAATATATTGAAAATTCATATAATTACCATAACTTAGAAAAATTCGGTTCAATAGAGTGGGATGATGAGTGGAATATCATGAGTTTTTACCATGGATAATCGTCTTTAATTTCCCATCCGTCAATCATAAGTAATGCTGTGCAGGCATGTCTGTAATCAGTATAATCATCATCATTGTTAGTTTTTGACTTCTTGCAAGAAAATTTTAGACCATTTTCACCGGTATAACCTTGTAAAATTTCTTCTCTGGTCAAATCTGTTTTCCAGCCTGAAGGCATAAATTTACCAGTTAATGTGTTAAAGTAAAATATATCATTCCCCATTTTATTAGGTTTTTTGTATCCGTTTATATCTATTAATGCAAAGATTATACTAGAATGAACTGATATGGAAATAATAGTTCCGTTATTAGTTATGAAATTTGCACCAGAGGTTGAAATGCCATTGTTATCCCATAGGACATTCTTCATTCCTTCTTTAATAGGTCTTAGATTTTTAAAATATGGTTGTAGGTATTTGTTTCCGAAAGCTAAATTGATTTCATAAGTAGTGTTTGCATCCGAGTTAATATCCCAATTTTTAAATTCTCCATAGTCAACTTCCGCACGTTTTATAGTTTGAATCATTTCCGTATATACTTTTTTAACTGCAACTGCAGTTTGCATTTTTTTATATTTGTCAATTATTGTTGGCAGTGTCATTGCTGCAACTATCCCGATAATGCCGAGAGTAATTAGTACTTCAGCTAATGTGAAACCCTTATGTCTTGATGTATACATTATAAATCCTCGCAAAATATATACTTCTCATTAATATTATAACTTGTTTAATAGATATGTCAATATAAAATATTGTGTTTACGCTATACAAATTATATTCATCTGTCGTTATGCTTAATAAAAATAAAGGGTTAGAAATGGATAATGACAAGTTACTTATAGGGAAAAAAATAAAAGAAATAAGAAAGAAAAATAATCTTACTCAGGAGAATTTTTGTGAACAAATAGGGATAGAACCGTCATCCTTGAGTAATATTGAAAATGGTAAGAGTTTTCCCTCTATGCAGACGGTGCTTAGGATTATGGAAAAGCTTGGTGCAAAACCTGTTGATTTTTTCGATTTTGAGTATTTAAAAGATGAAAAAGCTCTTGAAGTTGAAATGTTCGATATTATAAAAAATCTACCTTATGATAAAAAACAGATTATTTATAGAATAATAAAGCAGTTTGATATATAATCTCTATAAAAGTAGAGGTTTTGTGAAATGAAAAGCGATAATATAAAAAAAGGGATAGCGAGAACTCCTCATAGAGGTCTTTTGATGGCAACAGGCGTAAGCCGAAAAAATATGAATGCTCCGTTTATCGGGATAGCAAGTTCATTTTCAGATTTAGTACCGGGGCATATCGGAATGAGGGATTTGGAAAGACAAATCGAAAAAGGAATTCATTCAGGAGGCGGGCAATCGTTTATATTTGGAGTTCCTGCAATTTGCGACGGAATTGCTATGGGGCATAGCGGAATGAGGTATTCGCTTCCTTCAAGAGATTTGATAGCTGATTGCGTGGAAAGTGTCGCTGCAGCTCATCAGCTAGATGGTATTGTTTTGCTTTCAAATTGCGATAAGATTACACCGGGAATGCTCATTGGAGCATTAAGACTAAATATCCCTGCAATTATTGTGACAGCAGGGCCGATGCTTGATGGTATGTGTCGTGGTGAAAATAAGCTTACTATGGTGACAGGGTCTTTTGAAGCGGTTGGCAGATACCGAAAAGGTGAAATTACTGAGGAACATTTGCTTGCATTGGAAGAAAATTCCTGCCCGTCAGCAGGAGCTTGTCAGGGAATGTACACCGCAAATACAATGGCTTGTTTAACAGAAGTTATGGGAATGAGCTTGCCTTATTGTTCTTCTTCATCTGCTGTGTCTTCTCAAAAAAGACGAATAGCCTTTGAAAGCGGTATGCAAATTGTAGAGCTTGTTAAAAAAGATATTAAACCGTCAGATATTATCACAAAAGAAAGTCTAAGAAATGCTATTACTGCTGATTTGGCTCTGGGTGGATCTACGAATACCTTTTTGCATATTCTGGCTATTGCTAATGCCGGTGGAATTGATATTACTTTGAATGATTTTGAGGATTTAAGCGGTAAAATTCATCAGATTGTAAAAATTAATCCGTCATCGACTCTTACTATGACAGATTTCCATAACGCAGGCGGTGTACCTGCTGTTGAAAAATCTCTTGAGAAATTCTTATTCGATACTAAGACGGTTTCAGGCTATACAGTTAAAGAAATCGCTGACAATTCATACGCAGATGGGAATATTATTCCGCCTTATGATAAATCCACATACACCCAAGCTGGGCTTGCTGTTTTATATGGAAATCTTGCAAAAGACGGTTGCGTTATAAAAACCTCAGGTGTAGCTCCTGAATGTTATGAATTTGAAGGGGTTGCGAAGACTTTTGATAGTGAAGAAGATGCTATGAAGGCTCTTGAAGGGGATGAAATAACAGAAGGCGATGTTATTGTAATCCGCTACGAAGGGCCAAAAGGCGGACCTGGCATGAGAGAAATGCTCGCACCTACCTCGCTTCTAGTCGGAAAAGGTTTGGGCAAAAAATGTGCATTAATCACAGATGGACGTTTTTCCGGTGCAACAAGAGGTATTTGTGTCGGACATATCTGTCCTGAAGCTGCAAATGGCGGAGTTATAGCCTTAATTAAAAATGGTGATAAGATAAAAATTGATATTAATAAAAGATTAATAGAGCTATGCGTCGAAGAAGGTGAACTTGAAATTCGTCGTAAAAATCTAAAGCCGTTTGAACCAAAAGTAAAAAGCGGATACCTTGCTAAATATGCCAAAAACGTTCAGGACGCATCTCACGGTGCTATAGTTTAGTGTTTTTCTTCACGTCTTACGAATTTTAAGTCATAACCGAGGATGTCTGCAATAATCAACATTTCTCTATGCGTAATTGTTTCGTTGCGAAGCTTGTTGGATAAGTTTTGCATTGAGTATGGCTTATTGACTCTTTTCCCAAGGGCTTCTGCCAGCTCTGTGAGATTTACATTAACGTCTAAAAGTATTTTTTTTAATTCATTAATAATCGACATTATGAACTCCATTTATTTATTTAATATTATATAAATTCGTCGATAGTTTAACGAATAAATTTAATCTAGTGTTGACTTTTAAATAAAAACATGTAATATTAAATGTATATGTTTAATGGATTAAGAAGTTTGAATAAAAAATATGTAAGCTATGGTTTTACTTTAGCCGAATTGTTGATTACTCTGGGGATAGTTGGTGTTGTTGCAGCTATGACTTTACCTGTGATAACTCAAAAAATAGAAAAGGTTGTACTTAAAAATCAGATTAAAAAAAGCTACTCATATCTTTCTCAAATTCAGCAGAAAGTTATGTTTGAATGGGGTGATGCACTGTCAATTTCAGAGGGGTTTGGTTATAAAAATTTTAATGATGCAATGCTTGGAAGTATGAAGATTATAAAAAAGTGTGAAAAGGATGCACTGGCAAAAGGTTGTGTGCCTAGATATATTGGTCTTAATATTACTCAATGTAGTGGATTTAATGAAACCAATGTTTATTACAATAAAACCGTATATATATTAGCTGATGGTGCGATTATTATGCCATATAATGCAGATTGGCGTTCTTTGTGGCTAATTGATGTTAACGGATTGAAAGGTCCAAATAAAGCAGGATATGATTTGTTTGATGTTGCCTTTGATTCATCAAGCAAAAGGTTGTCATTTAGGGGAAAAGGTTGTTTAAATCAAGGGAATCCTCCACCTGTGACTGGTGGATTAGACGATTATAAAAATATTGATAAGTGGTAGTTAGTATTGCTTTTTATGCTAACATGAAGGTATGAAAAAGCTTAAAGATTTTGCCGATGAAATAAATAAGTGTTCCAAATGCGGACTATGTCAGTCTGTCTGCCCAGTATATAAGCTTACGGGCAATGACTGTGCGGTGTCACGCGGAAAATTTGTTATGCTTGACGGGGTTTTGAAAGGCGATTTGGAGCTAAATGCGAATATTGAAAAATATCTTGATATGTGCCTGAAATGCGGAAAATGTAAACATTTTTGCCCAAGTAATATTGATGTATGTGAGATCTTTAATACTGCAAAGTATGAATATGCAAAAAATACCTTCCTTGGCAAGTTTGAAAAGTTTTTGGAATCTCGTTTAGTTTTCGGAAGTTTTATTAAAACAACTAAGACAATTATTCCAAGAAAAAGTTTTGGCAAAAAAGGAAAAACAAAACTCCTTTATTTTAAAGGGTGTGTTAATGAGGTGTTTCCTAAAGTTGAAAACGCTCTTAAAACGGTCTTTTCTCATTTAGATGTAGAAATTATTGAGCGAGATTTTGAGTGCTGTGGTCTGCCGTTTTTATCGAGCGGTAATATGGAAAGATTTGAGGAGGTTAAAAAGCATAACCTGCAACTTATTGAGGATTGTAAGTATGATTATATCCTGACTGATTGTGCAACTTGTGCTGATACTTTAAAATCTTACGGCTGTAAAAATATTATTAATGCTGTGGAATTTTTAGCAGCACAAAATTTGAAATTTGTATTTAAAAAGCCTGTTAAAGTGACTTTCCATAAGCCTTGTCATCTTGAAGATGATTCTTTTGTCAAATCAATATTTGAAAAGTGTGAAAATCTTGTATATATTGAGATGAAAGATTATGATGAATGTTGTGGGTTTGCAGGTGAATTCGCTATTAAAAATCATAAAATTTCAAAAGAACTCTCTGCTATTAAGGCAAAAAATATTATAGATACTTGTGCTGATGTCGTTGTAACGGCTTGTCCTGCTTGTGTAATGGGGCTTCATCAAGGTTTTACAGCTATAAATAAAAAATCTCCCAAAATTTTTAATATAATTGAATTGCTAGCTCAAGCTGATATTGTTCAGTTATAGAATTTATTAAATATTCGGGTAAATTGTATTTAATTCTATTCCTAGTGCGATACATATTTTAACTACAATAACTATTGTCGGATTGGCTTTTCTGTTTTCAATCATATTTAGATATTTTGTTGAAATATCAATCATTTCAGCAAGCTTTTCTTGTGATAGTCGTCTTCTTAGACGTTCTATTCGTATGTTATCGGCGACAATTTGTAATATTTCTGTTTCATTCATTCTGTTATCCTATTCAACTTGACAAATTTTTAATATCCATGATAGGATATTTTTATGGAAGTATATTTCATAAAATAAGAAGGATATATAATGAAATTGAAGTATAATGCTTTTACGTTAGCGGAAGTCTTGATTACGTTAGGAATAATCGGAGTTGTTGCAGCTATGACAATGCCTACTGTAATTAGTAAGTACAGGAGAAAAGTCGCTTCTACAAAGCTTAAAAAATTTTATTCTGTGATTAATCAGTCTATAGAACGTTCTATAGCTGAAAAAGGAACTCTTATTCTTGATACGGAAGGGATAACTGATGACAAAAATGCAGAATTTTTAGAAAATTGGTGTAAAGAAAATATGACCAAATATATTGTAAAAGTAAAAGAAGAAGGAATCGAGAAAAATCCTAATTATTATAAAATAGTTTTTATGGATGGGTCAGGTGCCGCAATATATTTAAGTCGTTCGGTATTATATGTGTTTTATCAGCTAAATTTTGATAAGCCAAGTTTGACAACAACAAATATGGATGGAGCTAATGAGTTTTTGTTTGTATATAACAAAGAAAAAAATAGAGTAGAACCTGTTTTTAAACATAATTCAGTATCAAGTCTTAAAAATAGTTGCTATCAAGAAGGTAATGTTCAACGTCATGGATGTGCCGCTCTATTACAGGCTTATAACTGGGATATCCCAGATGATTATCCTTGGATAAAATAAAAGCTCCATTTCGGAGCTTTTTATTTCCCTAGTTCATTCGCTTTAGTTGTTGTTTTGTCAATGACATCAAAGAAGAGTTTTTCTGAATTTTCTGCTTTCATTGTCTGTATTCCGACAAAAGTACACCCGCCTTTGGTGGCTACATTGTCAATTAGGGTTTGAACAGGCAGTTCTCCTCTATTTAAAACCATTTTAGCTGACCCTATTGCGGTTTGTGTTGCAAGCAGCAGTGATTTTTCGTATTCAAGTCCAAGTTTTTCTCCCGCATGGGCCATATCTTCAATTACCTGATAGAAAAATGCAGGGCCTGAACCTGAGATGGCGGTCACAATATCAATTTGTGATTCTTCTACTTCTATAACTTTTCCGATATTTGATAGCAGATTCATAACAAATTGAGCATCTTCTTCACTTGCATAAGCTCCTTTGCATACTCCGCTCATACCTTCCTGTACAAGTGCAGGTGTATTTGGCATTACTCTTATTACTCGTCTTTGGCCGATTATTTTTTCGATTTTTTCGGTACATACTCCTGCTGCTATTGATACTACAAGTTTTTCAGGCGTTATTTCATCTTTAATTTCTTCTAAAACTTGTGATACATAATTTGGTTTTGTAGCTATGAAAATAACGTCACTGTCTATTGTAAGAAGTCTGTTATCAGTTAATACATCTATACCTAATCTGTTTTGTGCAAGTTCTGCGATTTCACAATTAATTTCAGAACCTTTTATCTCAACTTCCGGTTTGCAACAAGCGGATAAAACCCCTTTTATAATTGCACTTGCCATTTTACCGCAGCCTATAAATCCGATTTTTTTGTTCATATTCTGTAACCTGCCCCTCTTTTAGTGTTGACTATTTGAAATTTTTTATTTAACATTAGAATTATACGACAAATATAATGAAAAAGGAATAAAGAAAATGAGACGTACACTAGAAGGAACAAAGATTAAAAGACAACACGTAAGCGGTTTTAGAGCAAGAATGGCTACCCCTGGCGGCAGAGAAGTATTGAACAGACGTCGTGCTCGCGGTCGTCACAGATTAGCTATTACAGCTAAAAAACGTGCTTAATCCTTGCTTAAAAACTCGGATTTAAAATATTTAACTTTACAGCAGGTCTTTTTTGAGGCATGCTGTATTGTTGTAGGAAGATTATGTTAAAAAAAGAGTTCAGATTAAAAAATAAGTCAGCTTTTGCGGCTACGTATAGAATAAAAAATTCTTTCCATTGTGGCGGGATTACTTTGTTTGCAGGTAAATTGAGTAAAAACGATTGTCCGGTCAAAGTCGGTTTTGTTGTGAGTAAAAAAACTCATAAAAGAGCTGTTAAGCGAAACAGACTTAAACGTCTTATGCGAGAATCCTTTAGATTGCTTCAAAAATCAGGAAACATTGGATGTGCAGATAAATATATGTCATTAATATTTGTAGGGCACGAAAGAGCTTTAGGAAAGTCTTTCAAAGAAATTAATTCAGTGATAGTTAAACTTCTTGGAGATTTAAAATGCTAGAGGGGCTTTATGTAGATAAAGTTTTAATGCACGAAACTATTCGTCCGTATCCTATTGAGCCTCAGGAAACCTCCGGCTTAAGCGTTGGGTCTGATATGATTTACAGATATTCTCTAAAAGAATCAGATTACCCGACATTAATTATTGTTGATCCGATTTATGATGGGGATAAAAATGTAATTAAACCCGGACATTATGAGCTTGCTTTATCTGATGAGAGAAATTTTTTACTTCTGATACAAAGTAAGAAAACCGTTGCTATTATTCCTGTGTTTAAAATTGAAGAAGATGATTCGGAACAAAAAAGATTGAGTGATCCTAAATATAGGAAGCAATTAAAAAAAGAGGCTAAAGAAAAAGAAAAAACTAATGCGAAACGGGCTAGAAAAGGTATGCCTCCTGTGCAAGATTATATTCACATGGAGGCAAGTATTGAATATGATAAAGATGGTGATTACTATTTAATAAAGTATCAGCACGGTACAATAAAAGCCTGGGGCGCAATAAAAAAATAGTTATTCCTCTTTGCAGTTTGTATCCTTGCATCTTAAATAATTCATGTTTTCATTATTTAGTGCCCAATCTGTACAGTATGCTCTGTATGGTTTATAGTCATTAGTCATACTTTGATAGCAGTTTCCGTATTTTTTTGATTTTGAATACCATCCCTGAACGGAATTTGCTTCTTTAAAGGCGTTTGAGAAGGAAGGATATATTCCAAATTTTTGACTGGATACAGCGAAGTAAAATAAATCTTTTCCCCACTCATTAGGGCCCTTAAATCCATTTACATCTACAAGAAATGAGCCTTTTGTATATGTTCCGAAAGAGAGTCCCTCTGCAGAAATAGACATTCCGTTATGTAAAATGGCTTTTACGTAGTTACTATTTGTGTTTATGCCATCGCCTGTTTCTGCATCAAAAACAACATCATCAGAAAAGCATCCTTTGCTTCTTTTACAATATTTAAGCACCTTAAGATAAGGCAAAAAATATTTTTCAAAGTTTGCTTCATTATAATACATATAAGACGAACCTTTTGAATAGTCGTTTGTCTAGAATTGCATTGAATCATAATCTTTAGCAGCTAATAACTGCATATTACTAATAGTGCTGTTTGCAACTTTTAGTTGGTTAATTAAAACTTTCTCCTGTTGTTTTTGAATTATCGTCGGCAAAGTCATAGCAGCAACAATACCTATAATTCCCAACGTAATGAGAACTTCAGCTAAAGTGAAAGCGTAAAATTTCATAAAATCCTCCGTTTAATATGCTATATTTATAATAAAACATTCAGCTCAAATTCTCCAGAGCCAATAGACATCTGGAATGCAAAATCTTAAGGAGGAATATATATTAAACCGTTAGCGAAGCCCCCCTGACAGTTTTAAAGCTATAATTGTGTTTTTCATAGTGCCTCCTTATCAGTTATTATAATTTATTTTTTGTTGTTTATCAATATATATTTTGATTTATGTATATTTTTGTAGTAAACCGTTATTATGATAGCAAATTACCACATGCATACAGATTATAGTGAAGATTCGGTTTTTGAAATGGAAGATGTTGTAAAAACTGCTATTTCTTATGGACTTGACGAAATTTGTATTACAGATCATATTGATTGTTATACTGGAATCGATCCTAAGTTTCCATATAAGTCTTATGAAGCTGATTTTTTGAAATGCAAAGAAAAGTATTCTGATAAAATTAATTTAAAATTAGGTATGGAATTTGGTATGCAGCATACGACGATTCCGATATTCGAAAAGATTTTTGAGCACGGGAATTTTGATTTTATCATAATGTCTTGTCATTTGATAGATGATAAATGGTTTTTCTCACAAGAGTTCCAAAACGGAAAAACCCAAGAGGAGTATAATATTCAATATTATGAAGAGATACTAAGGCTGGTAAATAGTTTTGATAATTATTCGGTATTGGGTCATCTTGATGTTATAAAAAGATATGATAAGCTGGGAAATTTTCCATTTGAAAAAGTAAAACCTATAGTAGAAGAAATTCTAAAAAGAGTGATTTCACAAGGTAAGGGTATAGAATTAAATACCTCTTGCTATCGTTATAAAATAGGCGATTTGACACCATCAAGAGATATTTTAAAATTATACAAAAGCTTAGGTGGTGAAATTATAACTATCGGAACTGATTCACATATGCCATCTCACGTCATAGCAGACTTAGAAAAGGCTCGAGAAGAATTAATCAATCTCGGATATGAAAAATTCTGCACTTTTGCCAAAATGAAACCAGAGTTTCACGTTCTGAAAAAAGAAAGGGTTGCAATTTAATTTTTAGCATATAATAATAGGATATAAGACAAATTAAATTTGTTAAACATCGCGGGATGGAGCAGTCTGGTAGCTCGTCGGGCTCATAACCCGAAGGTCAGTGGTTCAAATCCACTTCCCGCAACCATTTAAAATAAAGGGTTTCAGACATTTGACTGAAGCCTTTTTTGTACCCAAATACACTATATATCCAAAAATGTTACAAATTTATTTTACAGAGGTATCTATGAATCAATTACAAAGTAATGATATAGTTGATAAAATCAATGAAATAATAGCAAATTTGCGTAAAATATATAGCGATAAAACTATTAATTATTTTAATCAATTAAACCAATCAAATGATGCCAGAGTCATGGCTTTTAATAAAATACACAATTGTATTCTTTGCTATGATATTACTTGGAAAACTTTTGTGAAAACTTTTTCAGATGATTTTGAATATAATAAATTACTGGCTGAATTTAATTTATATAATCAGTCTGATAATTTTAAGGAGGGCTTTCCATATTCATATAATATGTATATTTCCTTTGGTGTATATATAAGACTATTTTGTAGTTTAGAAAGTAGCTTAAGAGTTATATATAGAGAACTTGCCCAACAAGGGTATTTCAATTCTCAAGATAAATTTGTAAGTATCGATACAGTTATGGCACAAATTATAAAATATACCAAAATTAATAATGAATATAAAAACTTAGTTTCTTTACTTTCCAATGTTAGAAATTTAATGCATGGTTTTGGAGCATTTCCTTATAATGATAAATCAATTACATACAAAGGAAAAGAATACAAATTTAAAAAACCGTTTGTATCTGCCGAGCTTGTAAAACTGGAATTTCTTCTGCCATTGTTTGAAAAAGATGTAATTAATATGTTAGATGATATATTTCAATCTAGTGTTATAAAGTCCATGTCTTTTATAAAAGATGATTTGGATACAAATTTAGATAATTATAAAAAATACCTGAATACACAGAACTAAAAATTTTTTTATGATAGATTTTGCTTTTAAATATCGTTTTATTGACATACTCATTCTCGTGTGATACTAATAAAACAATTAGTTTGACAGATTATGATATTATGAGAGGAGTTTTTATGGGAAAATTTTCAGTCCTTCCGTTACCTAATTATTTTACTGTGATGAAGTCTAAAATTAATCATTATACACTTCCAATACCGCAAGTTGCAGTGAAAGAAAATTTAAATACAAAGGACGTTTTGGCTAAAAATTTAGATTTTGTCCGTCAAAAACAGTTTAAATTAAAGGACCAGATTAGTCTTAAACAACAATTATCCGAAGATACATTGACATTAAGTAAAGGTGTGTCAAAAGTGGAAAAGCCAAAAACTTTAAAAAATGATAATTTTATAAAAGGGGATAAGTTAGCTATGGAAGAATATTTTAATTCCGGAGCTACTAAGGAAACAAACCCTGAAAAATATTCTTGGTATGAAGAAGTTGCTCAAGAATATGACGCTAAAGCAAAAGTGGAAGCTGAAAAATTTGCGGCCGAGGCAAAAGAAAGTAATGAGTATTGGCAGGCATATTCAAAAAAGAAAAATGATGATAATTCATTAAGTAATTTATAAATAGAAATCAAAATCTTTTTAATAATTTTAGCCTATAGGCTGCGTTTTAAACGTTAATCTATAGGCTTATTCTTAGTCCAAGGGCAAGAGCAATACCGTTTCTTCCTCCGTTTCTCAACATGCTTTCCATAAAGCCCGTCGCTCTTTCTCTCCAACGCTTTTGAATTCCTATTCCATATTGTACATAAGGTTTAACTGATAAATCGCTTAAATATATGTCATCAGCTTGAAATTGTGCATGGTCAATAAGATTCCAAGCTACTGAAACCGAAAGATATGGCTGTAAGTAATTTTTTAGATTCCCTATAATTTTTATTCCGGGTTCAAGATGTAAAGCATTCAGTGGTTTTGTGCTTATATCAACTCCTGATGCTGTTGTATAATCAAATGTATTAATAAATGAATAGGATGTTGTGATATTTGGTTGTAAAATAAGTTTATTTTCAAGCAATTCAAAATTATATCCGCTTTTTTGAGCAATTCCTGCAGTCAACATAGCAAAGTTATCGTTACCGAAGTTGTTGTTTGCTTCTGCTGTATTTGCTCCTGCATTAATTGTCCAGAGTGAATAAAAATTCCCTTTATAAAATGCCGAATTTATTCCTAATAATCCTCCGTTATTATATATACTGTTTCCTTGGTAGGCTTGATGTGAGCCGTTATATGATACATACGCTCCATATAGCATATACCAATTTCGTTTAATCTCTGTTAATTCGCTCTCTCCGCCAATTATACTGCCATATATGACATTTGATACTTTTGGACCGTTTCGTAATGGAACATTTTCAAACACAGTATATGGTTTAATCCACAATCCTTTTTTCTGTTCAGGTATTATTAAAGGTGAAAATGCTAAATTCCCTCTTGCATCTGCAAATTTGTTTTGATAGTACAAGCTTTTGGTTTTGTTTACAGGGCTTAGCATAACCATATCAAGATTAGAAAATACGTTCTTATACGTTTCCAATTGAATTAAATATCCTCCCAGTTGTGTTGAAACTTCAGAAGAAAGTATTGCAGGATTGAAATCTCCTCTAACAAAATCAAAATCTCCGCTAGAAGAATCATAACTTGCTTGGTAATCATATATCGGAGTTTTTATTGTTTGTGGTGTATATTGTACGGAATCTTTTAAGATTGAATTTGCAAAAGGTATAATAATATCTTGGGCTTTAGGTACTCCCTCCAGAGCTATATTTTTAACAAATAAACTGCTTGAGCCGTTAAGGCTTGTTGCACTTATTGTATCCATTTTTTGACTTGATAAATCAGCGTCTACATATAAATTTGTTTGACCATTTAAGGTTAAGTCTCCGAAATTTATATTATTTAGTTCTCCATTTTGCATATTAAAATTTACATTGTTATCAAGTGTCGTATTAGTCGAATTAAAATAACTGCTATTTGCAAGAAGATTTAATGTTCCGTTTTCAAAGTTAAAATTTCCTGTATAGTTTTCGTTATCTCCGCCTAAATTCAGATTTCCGGAACCGTTTTTGTTTATAGTTCCGTTACCGGCTATCCCGCTTAGTATATTTGTTGTTCCATCTCCTTCGATTGTAATGGTACCATTACTATTATAAATATCATTTTTTTGTCCGTTAAGTCCGTAGTTGTTTTTAAAATTTGAACTTTCAATGACTATATTCCCGAGATTATATATTGCACCACCATTTCCGATATTTGTTTCTGATGAAATTTTATTATTTTCAAGAGTTGAATTGCTAATCGTAATTGTACCGTTAGTATTGTTATATATTGCTCCGCCATCTGCGTTGGCTTGCGAGTTTGCATAGTTGTTTTCTAAAACGGTATTGTTTATTGTTAAATCAGAGTTATTGTAAATCGCACCGCCTTTTAAGTCTGTTCCGGTTGATGCTTGGATTGTATTATTTGAGATTGTACTGTTACTGATTGTGCCGTCGCCAATATTATATATTACTCCACCTGCAACATTTGTGGTGTCTTCATCAGAACTTTTTATGTTTTCTCCGCCTATGATATTGTTTGAAGAAAATGTTGAATTATCAATATTTAAGCTGTTATTACTGTATATTACTCCGCCCAGAATATCTGTATTATTTTCTCCTGTTGCAGAATTTGATGAAAAATTTGTGTTTTCTATTGTGATAGCACCTGTGTTATAAATAGTGCCTCCTACAACAATTGAGTCGTTTGTTGCAACTGCAGAATTACTGAAAAAATTTGAGTTTGTTATTGTTAAATCTTTACTGTTATAAATAGCTCCTCCTGTTGATGAAGCTTCACTAAACCCAATAGTCTTATTATTTGTAAATTGGCTTTTTGTAATGTTTGCAGTTCCTTCATTATAAATAGCACCGCCAAGACTTGAAATATAGGGATCATTTGCTCCTAAAGCATAATTATTATCAAATTGAGTATTAGAAATTTCTATATTGCCGTTATTATACAAAGCTCCACCATAAGGGTTTCCGGTGCCAGTTGCATAATTATTTCGAAAAACAGAATTTGAAATTGTCATATTTGCAACTGCACCTGTTCCATATCCGTTAGCAACTGCCCCTCCGTATGAAGAAGCTCCGTAAGAGTAATTATTTTCGAAGGCTGATGTATTAATATTTATAGTTCCACCATCCAGATTGTATACGGCTCCTGCTACTGCAAAATTCCTTCCTCCTGCGTTTGCGTAATTGTTGTTAAATTCGGAATTTGTTATATTTAAATTCCCTGCACTGTTGTATATTGCACCTGCGAAATTTGAATTATTGTATGTTTGTCCTTTGCAATTCAGTATTTGTACATTATTGAATAAGCTGTCCTGATTTAATACAAAACCTCCAAATGTATCGTTTCCGTCTATTGAGTGGCTCTCTCCTTGAAATGAAATATCAAGACCATAGAAATTTTGCCCGATTGTTGATGTTGAGGTTAAATTATCTAAAATTTCTATGGTATCCCCGTTTGTAGGATTGGAATTTATAAGTTCTTCAAATGTTCTTACTTGTATCTCATTAGAATAAGTTGTCAGTATAGTGTTAAATAAAATATAAACTATTAATATATTTTTAAAATATTTCATAGAATTATATTATAAATAGGTATAAATACTTCCAATTAGCTAACTAGGGGAATAATTCAATGTTTAAATTATAAATTAATTTTTATTATTTTAAATAGTTTCAAAATACCTGATAGATTAATTTAATTTATCTATATATTTTTTTTATTTAATACGATATTTTGTTTAGTCCTTTTTTGTAAGTATTTAGTATATTTTTTTATAATAGAGTCGTTGTCGGTTCTGGTCACAAAGATACCTGTTTCAAATGTTTTGTACCAATCGCCAGTTAATGCCAGTTTTTTTGTTTTATTCGGATGTAAAAACGGATAATGGTAAGAACCGGCATTTATCAGATATTTTACAGTACCATATAGTAATTCTTTCGGATCTGTTATTTTTTTTGTTTTCATAAATGTTGAAAATAAAGAGGCTTTTTTCTTATTTATGTTATTAATGTAGATTGCATAATCTAAATTGATTTTACTCCATAAAAACAGGTCTAATGCGGAAACTATATTTCCTGAGCTAAATTCATTGATTATATTGTTTATACAAACTCCTATTGCTCCAAGATGAAAAGGAATTCCAAACTTATTTCTTGTTACAGGATAGATATCTGTCTTTCTATTTGAAAAGTTTTTGTTAAATTCCTTTATGCAGGAGCTGATATATATTTTTCTTTCTGGGGGTATGCCTTTTGAATAATGAAAAATGTTTGAGATTTTCATTTATGTAAGAAAACTTGTAATAAAAAAATTTGCTATGGAGTTAAAATTATTTTAATATTTTTAAAATTTTAGCAAAAAATAAAATTTAGCAGTTTTACATTGATATGTCAAAAATTTCTCAAATAAAGTCATATATTACAGCTCCAAGTAAGTGTTTTATACCTAAGTGTAAAGCCCGCTGCTGTATTAATGCACCTTTGCCTGAAGGGTTTTTGGAGAAGTTTCAAAGTCGAATTCAAAGAACTGTTTATAGCGGAATTAATATTGGTCAAAACGATCCTAAGGATTCTTTTAATTCTATTGTGTACAGTACTCGCCCTATTCAGTTTGTCGGATATGACGAGAATGGGAAAAGTTTGTATGGGATTTCTAAAGAAATGCTTGAAAAACTTCAATTAAAAAGCATGGAAGATGTTCAAAAGCTGCTCAAAGAATACGATGAAAAGGAAATTTATAATTATTGTCCGTTTATTACAGATTATGCAAGATGCAGTGTATATGAACATCGGCCTAGTATTTGCCGTGATTTTGGTTCTTCTCCACTAAAGGTTGACAGATGCCCTGACAAATCAAGCAGGCTTGATATTTTTAAATTTTTCTTTAAAAATTTCTTTAAAAATTTGTTCTAAATTTTATTTAATTGTTTGAGTAATTTTGTTTTTAATAGGGATTGTAAATCCAAATAAATATTTTTTATCTTGAAGGGCTTTTGCGTAAATTTTGCCATTGTGTGCTTCGATAATTTTTTTAGAAAGATAAAGCCCTAATCCTGTGCTTGTTTTGTTATGTTTAGAGGCTTGGAGTGCTATATATTTATCAAAAATATTATTTAAATTTTCTTCAATTATATATTTGCTTTTGTTGATAATATTAATTGTTAAGTCTTTATTATCTGATAATATCTGAATTTCAATTATACTGTTCTTTTCTCCATATAAAATTGCATTTGATAGGAAATTCATAATTACTCTTTTTATTTGAAGTTTGTCGGCAACAAAATTATCTATAGATGTCTTGTTTTTGATTTCTAATTTTTGTTCGTTTCCTGTGAGTAGAAGTTTTGTTTCCTTGATTACTGAATCCAAAAGCTCTGATATTTTTATTGTTTCCGGTTCAATCTGAAGCTCCCCATTGTCACTTTTGTATGTATCAATAATTATAGATATCAAATCTTTCATGTACTGACATGATAATTCGGACATTTCTAACAATTCTTTTTGTTTTAGCGTTAGTTTTCCAAAGTTTTCTGAAAGCAGTAAATGCAATGCATTAATTTGAGCTGTTGTAGGACTTTTTAAATCGTGTGTTATTTGTGCAACTAATTCCGCCCTCTTTCTATAATTATCTTCCTTATTCGTATTATTTGATTTTTTTAGAGAACACTTACCTAAAGCAATTATTTTTATTGCAAAATAGCACGTTATTGTAATTAGTGTGATTGTTCCTAATAACTTTATAATCAGTTTTTTATACCTACTTGACTTGGTAACATTCTATTCACGTATTTATTATATCGCTAAAAATAATATTGTAAATATATAAAATAAATATATTTTAAATATACTCATTCGGGTAATTGTTTTAAAAATATGAGGTGTTTTAATTATATTAAAGTTGAAAGAAAACCAACAAAATATCTTTTTCATACTTCCAGCTATTCTTAATTCCAATTGGCCTCAATAGAGGCTTTTTTTTGTGTCTTATATCCAAGATAGTCCAATTGATAGAACTGATAATAAAATAGCTCCCAAAAAAGCACTCCAAAATCCGTCAATTCTAACTCCAGGAACCAAATATGCAACAAACATAAATAAAAATGCATTTATGACAAGTATGAATATCCCGAGTGTCAAAATATTAATGGGTAATGTAAGAAAGACTAATACAGGTTTTATGAATACGTTGATTAATGCAATAATTACAGCAGCAATAAGTGCCGCTGAAAAGTTTAAAATTGTAATCCCCGGTATAACCCATCCTACAAACATAATAGCAAGTGCAAGCCCAATCCATTTTAAAATTAATGCAAACATTTTATCTCCTTATTTATTGATATAAGCTAATTATGTAATGATATTGATGGTTTTTCATTCCCTAAAATGCTTATGAAAAAAGGAGCAGAGTTTTTGCACTGCTCCTTTTTTATTATTACTCTATAAAAAGTCTTATATAAGAAATCTCAAATAGATATATATAGAACTTAGGACAAGTGAGGTAATCATTATTATTACACCATATTTCATAAAGCTCATAAATGAAATAGGATGTTTGTGAGCTGCAGAAGTTTCCGATACAATTACGTTAGCAGCAGCTCCGATAATTGTCATATTTCCTCCAAGACAAGCCCCAAGTGACAAGCACCACCATAATGGTTCTGCGTATGCTTGACCCATAACTTTTTCAATTTCTAAAATCATTGGAGTCATTGTCGCTGTATATGGAATGTTATCTATTATCCCTGATATAAAGCCTGAACCCCAGAGGATTAATAATGCGGTTGCTTTTTCTGAGCCTTGGGTAACCGTTAATATCCATTTTGCCATTAAAGCAATACCGCCGGAAGCTTCCAATCCTCCGATTATGATAAACAAGCCTATAAAGAAAAATATAGTGTTCCATTCAACTTCTTTAAACAAATCAGAAGGTTTTTCAAAAAGTAATAATATACTTGCACCAAGCATAGCTGTTACGGAAGTTTCAATGTGTGTGATGTCGTGTAATACAAATCCTACAATTACAGCTATTAATACTATTAAACTTCTTATTAATAACGCTTTGTTTGTAATTGTATGAGAATTATCAATTTGTGCAATACTTGCCATTTTTTCTTCTGTTGTAATCAACTGTTTTTTAAAGAATAACGAAAGAATAATAAGTACTGCTATAAGTATTACAAATACAATACCAGTTAATTCTTTGATAAAATCCATAAAAGACAAGCCTGCTGCACTGCCGATAATTATGTTAGGCGGATCTCCGATTAGAGTTGCAGTACCTCCTATATTTGAAGAAAAAATTTCTGTCATCAAATATGGGATAGGGTTAATATCTAATTTTTTAGCTATATAAAATGTAATAGGCATAATCAATATAACAGTTGTTACATTGTCCAAAAATGCAGAAGTAATAGCTGTAAATAGTCCGAGAACAAAAAGAATTCTTATCGGTTTACCTTTTGTATGTTTTAAAAGTTCGTTTGCAACCCAATTAAACATTCCGCTTTTTGTCGCAATATTTACAATAATCATCATTGATACAAGCAAAAATATTACGTTAAAATCAATGTAATTAATAAAATATAGATTATTAATATTTCCGTCTATGTATTTTGTCTGACTTAATAAGCCCAGCAAAATTGTAATTACGGCACCTAAAAGTGCAACTGTTGCTTTAGGTATTTTTTCGGTAGCGATAAATACATAGGATATTAATAAAATCGCTGCCGATATGCAGACACTATGTGCCTGAATAAAGTTTAAAATGTCCATGTTTTTTCTCCAAATTTAAAAATGTATAACTATAATAAGTTTTTAAAAATGTAATTTTATGCTAAGGAGCCCTCGGGTAAAGGTTAAATTTGCTGTTTTTATTTTCTATAAATTGTTTTTGCGAATTTTTAAATATTATCTTTTCAAATTTAGAATTGATTGGATATTCTGCAACTAAAAAAGTTTTTATATGTGTATTTGAGTTAGTTTCGTAACTGCCTGTATTATTTAAGTTTTTTAAATTTTCATTTTTTACATAATTTTCATAGTCGGTAAAGTTATTTCGTTGCTCTATTTTGGTAGGAGAATTAAGTTTTACGTAATGAGTACCAAAAACTGATTCGCAGGCAGTTGAATGTGTACCTGCAAATATAAATCCCGCCAAGAATATGAAAATTATGATAAGAAATTTTTTCATGCGATTAAATAATATTTAAAAAAATAACTTTTTTCAATATCTTTTATTTTTGTTGTCAATTTCCTGAATTTATGCTAATTTTTTAATATAAAATTGCAGAGGGTTAGTTATGAGTAAAAAGAAATTTTTTATCATTTTTTCTATAATTATAATATTAATACTTATGGTTGGTGTTTATTTTAAGGGAAATGTTCAAACCGCATATTCAGCGAAAATCTATCCGCTGTCTGTATCTCAAGTGAAGGCTTTAGCTGAAGGTAAAGTAAAGAATATTTACGTACAACCTGATGATAATGTAATTCAAGGTCAAGTTATTCTGGAAATTGAAACAACGCCAAAAGATACGATTGTTAAAAATTCAAAAACTGTTCCTGATTTGATCCAAGTCAGAAATAATTTGAATAAAGCAGAAGAAAATTATAAAAACGCAGCCTTGATGTATAAGGATGGAGTCATTACTCAAGAGGATTATGATAACAGGCTGTCTAATTTGAAAAGGGCTCAAGATGCATATAAGGATGCAACATTCAAATCTAAGAAAAATCAGCAGGCAGCATCAAGTACACAAAAGAGTTTAATAAAAGTAATATCTCCGATTGATGGAGTTATTGATGAAGCTTTTGTTAAAGTGGGAGATAATGTAAAAGTTGGAGACAATTTGTTTGTTGTATTTCATAGTGATATGAAAGTGACTGCTTATGTCGATAAGAAAACATCTTTAAATATAAAAGAAGGGCAAAGTGTTTTGATATCTGTTCCTGAATATGATGGCAGAAAATTTAACGGTGCGGTTGATTATATTGAATCTAACCCTGTATCAGTTCAGAATAAATCTGATTTGCTTTATCCTGTAGTTATTTCATTTGATGCAAAGATTGACAGTAGTGTCTTTAAACCTGCAGAAAATGCTTCTGTAATTTTTTTGAATTCTAATAAATCATTATTTTAGATTGATGATTGTATAATTTTGTAAATTTTACACTTTAAATTTGTTTTTTTTTTATCTATAATTACAAGTGTAGCATTTATGGTTAAATAAAATGACAGTCTCAACCCAAAAATTGGATAAATCCCCATTTAGTAATTTTGCTTCCTATACAAAAAATTCAGGAACTCCTAAAGGCTATCTTAGCAGGCGTTACCATAATTTAGAAGAAGCTGATAAATTTACGAAATTAAGAGCAACTGCAGGTGCGGTTGTTGGAGCTGCTATTCCTCTTGTAATATTTGCTAAAAAACAAAATGGCAATATTACAAGTTTAAATAAATTGTTGCAAATTAAATACGGACTCAAAGAATTTATAACCATCGGTGCTTCTTCTATTTTCGGAGGTGTATTGGCAGGCATGATTGGAGAACCTAAGCAAAACCGTAAAAATAAGGTTAATGAAGGAGTGTTCCAGTTTATGAACTGCTCTGTTCCCCCTGTAATAATTGCAGGCTTATTTAAACTTGGTGAAAAATTTAAACCGTTAAATAATATCCCTTGTAAAATTGCAGCTACTGGTATAGGTGCTGTTGGTGGAATGTATTTGGCAGCAGAATTGTCTAATAAAATTAATGACCCTAAAGATCTTTATCCTGATAGAAAATTAACTATAAAAGATGCACTGGCAAATTTTGATGATGTTTTAGGGGCGTTGGTTCTTGCAAAATTTAAATTCATAGAAAAATTAGGTGCTGAACGATTATTACCGGCAGTGACAGCTTGGTGCGGGTACCGTGCAGGGGTTAGTAATTAAAATTCTAGCAGTTTTAATTTAGAATAAAATATGTTATAATAATTATGAGGATTAATAATAAGGAAGGATGTATGCAAAAAGCAGATATAGAGCTAATTTCGGGGGGGGGGGCTGCCGTCTTATAGTGTAGACGGGCATTTTGAGTTATTACCTCCGTTAAGAGCTTTACAAAACAACCGTGCCAAATGTCACGGGACTTTGGTATGCAAAGTTTTAGAATTTGTAAGTTATAAACTTGGAGGTATATTATGAAAAAGAAAAAAGCTTTTACATTAGCTGAAGTATTGGTTACTTTAGGTATTATAGGTATAGTCGCAGCAATGACTTTGCCTGCACTGGTGCAATCGCATAAAGAAAAGCAAAGCGTTGCACAATTAAAAAAGTTTTATAGTGTGATGAGTAATGCAATGATGTTGGCATATAATGAACATGGCCCTCTTGATGATTGGGGTGTCACTGGGATGGGTGGCTCAGAAGAGTCGATGTTAGAAGGTAATGCTTTTAAAAATAAATTTATAAATAATTTAAAACCATATTTAAAAATATTATCTTTCTGTGAATTTGGAGATTCTTCTTGTGAAAAAAATGATTATAGTGTTCGTTCTTTGGATGGAACATCACATACTGTGGGTGGGGTCAAATTTGTTCCTCATTTAGTATTATCAGATGGGTCAACAATTAATCATTTATGGTTTAGTAGCAGTTCAACCATTTATGGAGAGATTTATGTCGATTTAAATGGCGTTAAAGCTCCAAATACTTTGGGTATTGATATATTTGTGTTTGGTATTTATAAAAATAAACTTGTACCTTATGGTATTGAAAATACTGATAAATTTTCGGGGTTTACTTTTGATAAATTATGTTCATTAAATGTAACTAATCGTATGAATGGTTATGGATGTGCTGCGTGGGTTATTTTTGAAGAAAATATGCAGTATTTAAAATGTAATGATTTGAGTTTTGATGGTAAGAAAAAATGTAAGTAAAAAAACGACCTTTTAGGTCGTTTTTTTATTCTAAATTTTCTATTTTAATTTCTCCGTTTTCTTCTTTGAACTGAACATTTTGATTTGTTGGTTTTCGTCCGAAGATTTTTTTGATTGCAGGTTCTTGTTCTTCAAGCTCTTTATTTTTTTTAGCTTTTTGTTCATTTAAATCTTTCATTTCATCATATTCTTCCTGCTTAAATTTTTGTTGTCTTATATAATTCATATCATGGACGGTTTGTCCTTGAAATGAATGAATTTCCGTCATAACTTGCGGAGGCATCATTGGATTTGCATTTGAAACAGAGCCAATCAGCATAATTGAAGATATAAGTAAGATTTTTTTCATTTTATTATGTCTCCTATTTTATTCTGAAAGTAACATTAGCAACTGACGTAATTTTCTTTTCGATAGAAGATGTATCACTTATTCCCATATCGGATACGTTAGTAGAATCTACTGGTGTAATTTGGAATACTCCCATTTTAACTGATTGGATTTTTCCTACACGGTTATTTGTTGCTTTTAACATTGAAGTTGCACGTTCTTTTGCGTCTTTTGTCGCTTCGCCAAGCATTTCAACTTTATCATCTGCAAGTTTTGAGTAGAAATATTCTGGATTGTATGCATCAATATCTATGCCTTTATTAATAAGTGTTTGTAATTCAGTAGAAAGCTCTTTTATTTTTTGTACATCTTTTGATGAAACATACATTGGCTGTGATATGTTGTAGTATTCTATTTGACTTGTATTGTATCCGTTCGGAAGTGTTTTGTATGTGTAATATCCGTTTGGAGCTTTTATTTCAATTTCAGATTCATTAAATCCTTTTGCAATTATAAATTGCTTAACTTGGGGGATTTGTTTTGTAATTGTTTCATAAGCTTGAGCTTTGGTTGGTTTACGTGTCATAATTCTGAATTCAAGTCTTCCGCTATCAGATGTGACAGTCTTGTAAGAAGATCCTGTGACTGTAATTACGTCTTTTGATAAGTTTCCTGTTGCAAGTGAGGTTGCAAAAATTAAGCCGCCTGCAAGTACAATTGACAAAATCGTTAATTGGAACTTTTCAAGTCTTTCAAACATATAATAACCTCCTTTTAATATGATGTTATATTAACATATTATATTTTTAATTTACAAAATATAAAAATAAGTGTATAATAAATTTGCAAAAAGTAAAGGGTTAATATGAAATATATTGAAAAAGTTTTAAATGAAGTTAAATTAAAAGATTCTCAGGAAAAAGAATTTATTCAAGCTGTAGATGAAGTATACAGTGTATTGGAACCGGTTATAGAAAGCCATCCTGAATTGGAAAAAAATGCTATTTTGGAAAGAATGTGCGAACCTGAACGTTTGATAACGTTTAGAGTTCCTTGGGTGGACGATAGCGGAAAGATTGTTGTAAATAGAGGCTACCGTGTACAATTCAGCAGTCTTATCGGCCCTTATAAAGGCGGATTAAGATTTCACCCGAGTGTTAATCAAAGTATTATTAAATTTTTGGGCTTTGAACAGATATTTAAAAATGCTCTGACAGGTTTGCCTATAGGTGGCGGCAAAGGTGGTAGTGACTTTGATCCTAAGGGCAAGTCTGATAATGAAGTTATGAGATTTTGTCAGAGTTTTATGACGGAATTGCAAAGGCATATCGGACAAGATGTCGATGTTCCTGCAGGTGATATCGGTGTAGGTGCAAGAGAAATCGGATATTTGTTCGGGCAATATAAACGTATAAAAGATGCCTATGAAGGCGGTGTACTCACAGGTAAAGGTCTATCCTACGGCGGATCTCTTGCCAGAACAGAGGCTACAGGGTATGGGCTAATTTATTTCATGCGTGAAATGCTTAAAAATAACGGAAATCAATCTTTGCATGGTAAAACCGTGACCATTTCAGGATCCGGGAATGTCGCAATTTATGCTTGTGAAAAGGCACAGCAGTTGGGTGCAAAAGTAGTTGCTATGAGTGATTCTAACGGATGTATTTACGATAAAGACGGTATTGATTTGCCGACTATAAAAAGAATTAAAGAAGTGGAACGCGGAAGAATAAAAGAATATTTACATACAAATCCTTTTGCTGAATATATTGAAAGAACCGGCGATATTTCTCCAATTTGGACTATTAAAACTGATATTGCTCTGCCTTGTGCTACGCAGAATGAATTGACTCTTGAATCAGCTAAAATTCTTGTAGAAAATGGAGTGATTGCAATAGGTGAGGGTGCAAATATGCCGACTGCAAAAGATGCTATAGAATATTTTCTTGAAAATGGTGTTCTCGTTGCTCCTGCAAAGGCAGCGAATGCAGGCGGTGTTGCAACTTCTGCTATTGAAATGAGTCAAAACAGTATGAGATATTATTATACTTTTGAGGAAGTTGATAAAAAACTTGAAAATATTATGAAAAATATCTTCTATTCTTGTAAAGACGCTGCTGAAAAATACGGATTAAATAATAATTATGTTGTAGGTGCAAATATTGCGTCATTCTTAAAACTCTCAGAAGCAATGATTGCACAGGGTGTAGTTTAATTTTTAGTACATTTTGAACAGCTTTGGTCGGCTTTCCCGAATATTAGACGGAAACCGCCAAAGCGTTTTTTCATTGTGCAATTCATACTGTTTGTAATACCATTTACATTTTTAGTAATTTGATTTACCTGATTCATTGTATCTGTGAAATTTCTTGTTGCACAATCTATACTTTTAGTAATTTGTTGGATATTGGCTGTTGTCTTTTCCAAATTATTTATGGTATCTTCAAGAGTTTGTTGATTTATTGAATTATCCATTTTTGATGTTGTATCTGATAAACTTTTGGTTGTTATTGATAGATTTTTTGTTGCTGCAGTAATGTATTTTTCATTCGATTTTAGGATATTTCTTGTCGTAGAAAGAACATTACCTGCTTCTTGAACTGTTGAATTTATGCTGTTTAGTACGTCGCCGATACTTTCTATAATAATATCTATATTGCCGTTTTCTGCGTGCATTTGCATTAGTTTTTCAAAAGATACGGAAGCTTTGCCTTTAATTATATCTCCGTTTCTTAATGCTTGTTCAGAAGCTAACTCTGGTAATTCTATTTCAGCATAATCGTAATCATCTTTGTGTCGTTTTACTTGAATATAAACATTTTTTGGAAATTTTAAATTCCTTGGATAAAGAATAATTGACATTTGAGTTGAGGTGAAATCTTCATTTGGTTCTATCTCTGTTACTTTCCCGATTTGAAATCCTTTAAAAAATACAGCCATATTTTTTTCAAACGGCTCCAGTTCTGTGAATTCGGCTTTTATTCTTGTATAATGTGCTACTTTATCTATATAAATCCCAAGCCATATTATTCCGCAAATTAAGGCTAAAAGTGTTAAAAATGAAATTATTTGAATTAGTAATTTTTTCATAATTAAATAATTTCAAGTCTTTTTATATAATTCATTCACCGATTAGGTACTAAATGAAGCTTATTTCGTAATAGCCGTTATTGAAGTAAAATTTCATTTTGATAGTTTCACCATTGTATATCTCAGGCGGTTTTTGGAAATATGGTAGTCGCATAAGCATATAATAGACTTCATCATTTACTGTTTTATTTGAGGATTTGTAAATAAAGTTTCTGTTCAAAAGTTTTCCGTCGCTGCCGATAGAAAAACTTATGGCACAATCGCCAGAACCTGATATGTTTGGAATATTAAGCTTTGAAAGCATTGCATATCTCAAGTTGTTTTTATAATTAATTAGCGGTGTCTGATCAACTGGTTTTGGTTTTTGAATTTGTTTTGGTTGTTGTGCAGGTGTGGTTACTTTTTCTTCTGTTTTTTGTACAACTTTCGGTGGTGTTTCTAAGGTCTTATCATTTTTTGGTATGTCTTTTTGTACTTTAGGTTCTACTTTTTTTATTACAGTTTTTTTGTTTTTTTTAGGTATAGGCAGCTCTTTTTTTACTACTTTTGGGGGTGGTTGTTGAGATTTATTTATTTGGGCTGCTTGCTTATTAGTTTCAACTTCTTTTTTTGTAGAAATTTCTTTCGGAATTTCTGCAATTATCTTTGAGCTTGTACTTTCGTCCCATATTTTATCAATATCAGGAATATTTATAATTTGTTGTTTTGTACTTTTTTGTGATGTTTGCGTTTTTTGAGGTTTTTCTTTAATTGTCCATGGAATTATTGATAGGATAATGCATAGAACAAATATTATTACGGAAAATATTTGGCGAATATCAGGTATTTGCGGAGTTGTTTGGATTTCATCAAAGGTATTGTTTCCGCAATCACAGTATTCCGGTTTTATTTCGTATTCACTTCCGCAATCTTTACATTTGAACATTTTTTAACCTTCTTATTTTTTCTACATCAGCATAGTCATCAGGTTTGCTATATTTATCGTATGTTGAAATTACAAAGCCGCCTGTGACATTTGTTTGAATTCTTTTTGTGCCTTTTGGAAATTTAAGGATATTTTTCCCTTGATAGCTTAATAATACAGGTTTTATACTGCTTACGGCAAGCGGTGTAAAGTATGGTGTATCAGACCATACCCGTAAGTTTGATATGTTGCCAAATTTATCAACTGTAAAAGAAAATCTGAAACGTGTACCCATCGGTGCTGCAACTCTTGCATCTCTCATTACCTGATTTTGCAGGTCACTTCTCCATTTATTCCATAGTATGATTTCTTCTTCTTCTGTCAAAACAGTTTTTGGCTCATCTTTTACAATTTGTTGAGGTGTTTTTACGGGTTGTTCTTTTTTTATTTCAGGTTGTTTTTGTACTGTTTGGATGTTATCTTTCTGAGCAGAATTTACTATTTCCTGAACTGATTTTGGCAGATTAATTTTATTTTGTTCTTTTGGCTGAACTATAGTTTTATTCTGAACTTTTGTTTTCGGTTGCTCAATAGTTATTGTTTTTTTTGCTTCTTGTGGCTTTTGAGTTTCAGTTTTTATTTGCTTTTGCTGAATTTGATTTTTCTGTGGTTGAAGTTTTATTGTTTGATCTTTAATTTCAGTTTTTTGAATTTGAGGTTTTATTTCAATTTCAGAAATTTCAACTTTATTATCTTCAATAATAGGAGATTTTGTATTTACAATTTCTTGATTAACATTTTCAATACCCATGTTTGCCTTGGCAAATCTTACAGGTTTATAAATTTTCGGTTTTATAATTCCTGTAATCCCGGTGATAACTATGAATGATATTGCAAGTAATATTATAATTTTGTTCATTATTTATCCAATTTTGCAAGCAGGCTGTCGCTTACGTATATATCGTATTTTGTTTTGCTAAGCATATAAGTCTCAGCGATTAGGAGTGCTGTAGGTACAAGAGCTGATACTAAACTCAACAAAATTCCCTGTATATCTCCGCCGATTTCTGTCATAAAGTATGATACGTTCATTGAGAATTCTATGAAAATTATTGCAACTCCGATAATTAATGCCCTGTTTTTTTCGAGATGAATTTTTCTGGTATTTTCCAATCCGTATATGTCTGTGCCGTGCGATAGATAATCTCTAAATCCGTCGAGTTTTATAACATCTGAGCCTGAAATTTTCCTTCCGCATACAAAGCTGTTTACAAACGAAAAGAATGCAAAAATAATCAATAATGTTGCTAATACCAAAAATACCGGACTGAATCTTAGACCTGAAATTCTCACCCATCCTGCAGCTTCAGGAAAACACATGGCAAGTGTGTTTGATACTCCGTAGGCTAAAAATGGTGCGGTAAGAATTCCGACAATTGTCTCTCCAAGTCCTTTTAATTGGAGTATAAACATTTTATCTTTTATATAATTAAGCTTATTTGAGCCTAAGCTGTTTATATATCGTGAAATCCATATTTGATATTCATTTAAAACTCTTTCAAAATCTTCTCTGAATTCATATTTATCTAATTCCATTGATAATAGGCGGTTATTGAATTTGAAATATCCGCTTCCGATTGCAAGAGTTATATTCAATCCTATAAAGAAAAGTGATATAAATGTAGCAAAAACAATTCTTCCATCAGGATTCATGTAGTAAATTAAATTTATTGCATAAAAAACTGTCATAAAAATTCCGGCTAGGACAAGCATAATATTTTGTGCAAACTTTGATTCAGGTCTTTGGATATTTTGCAATGTCAAGTAAATTCCCTGCTTTAAAATCAATGAAATTCCATATACTGCAAGTGCAAATATAAACAGGACTTTTATGTTAGTCGGCATATTTGTGAAGTTTGCACTCATTTCAATAGGGAGTCCCATAAGGTAATTGGTAATCCCAAATGCTGTGACTAATGAGCTTATGAATAGTGCTATGTTTAAGAAAATTCCGGTTTTGGAACTTACGGATAATCGTTTTTTTATATCACTTATTGAAAACGCAATTTGTTTAGTAATTGCAATTCTATATTTTTCCAGCTCGGATTTTCGCTTTTCGATTTTAGTCAAAACAAGGTTTTCTTCAGGAGAAATATTGTTTTGTTGTGGTCTTTCAGATTTAGAGAGCCGTAAACTTATGTATTCTTCGCTTCCTGCAACCATTAATTTGCAGATGTTATCGAAAACAATTCTTTCGGTAATCGGTTTACCTTTGAAAAGAATTTTTTCATTTTGGAAATTATTTGTAATAACACATTTTGACCCTGTTTTGTCAAAGTGTATTGTCAGCATACAATTTTCAACGAAATCAACATGAAAATCGCATTGAGGATTATCTCCGATTGTTATAAAATCTTTATTATCAAATGATTTTTCTTGTTTTGATGTTGTAATTGTTAATGTCATATTTTACCTTTAGTTGTATTCGTAATATGGTTGTGCTGTCATCGGTTCTGAGAGCATTATTTGTAATACTGTACCTTCAGGGACGTGAACATCCTCACCTTTTGTGAGAACCGCTGAAGTCGCACCAAATGCACCTCCTACTGCAGCTCCGCTAATAAGAGCTTGTGTAGGATCAGCTCCGCCGAGTAAAAATAATGCACCGAGTAATAACCCGCCTAAAGCTCCGCCTGCAGTCCTTTTTGCTATATTTAAAGCTCTTGGAGAATCTCCTACTATATAGACTTCATTTGTTGATAATGGAATAACTTTACCATCAGGTGTTAGTATTTGATTAAACTTCATCCCGATTTTTCCGTCGCCCATTGCAAAAGTTGCAGGACGAGAATCTATTACGTTACCGTTAATTATGCTGCCAGCAGGTGCTATTATCACTCCGTTTACAATCCAATCTTCTCCTAATTGGGCAGAAATTTTATCATTGTTTGCGATGCTGTCAGAGCTGATTGTCGAAGATAATACTGCATTGAATTCCTGTCCTGCCTCAACGTTTACAAGTGAACCTACTAAAACATTTTGTTTTTTGAGCTTTATAACAGGTTCTTGTAATCCTTGTATTTGTATTTGAGGTGTAATTGCAGATGTTTTTCCGTCAAATCTTGCCTGTGCTTCATCGCTAAAATCATATATTTGTTCTTGCGGTTTTTGTGGAATCTCAAGAGTAATGATATCTTCAGTTTTTCCTGTTGATATAGTTTTTATACCTGATGAATTTTTTGACATAAATTCACTTGCTTCACTGTGGAATAATGTCAAAAAGGCAGAATTACGTATTCTTTTTGTATCAAAATCCGAGTTGTCGAAACTTTTAAGTATTTGTTTGTTTAAATCAAGACTATCGTTAGATAGGTAATAATAGTAACTGTCTTTACCGTTTGGTTTTAGTACTATTACGGTGTATATATTTAGTGCTGGGTTTTCAAGTATGTAAAAATTGTTTTTTACAAATTTTCTAAATCCTGTTATGTTTAGTGATGGCTGTATGATTTGTTCAGCTCTTTGAGTGTTAATATCTTTGACGTTATACAGCCTTGCAAATTCTTCTGCAAGTACCGTATTTGCATTCAAAAGAAATATTAAAAACATACACAAAAACCTTTTCATCATATTTCCTATTATTTGCTATTATACTTTATTTTAAAACTTTTTGTAAACAAAAATTTGCATTTATTAACTAATAAATATATAATGCTGAAAACGGATATAGCAAATGAAAAAAAGATTATTTTTAATAATATTAATATTTACAATTTGTAGTTTATCTGCTTATGCTAAAAATTATAACGTATATTCACCAAAAGTATATAAGCAGAGTAATCTTGTTCAATCAAACATCGGGCAAAAAGGCGATGTAATTGAGCTTGTAGTTGATTACTCATCCAGTATGACTCATTGGATAGGTGTTGCAAAGTCGACTTTGCAGACAATTTTGCCAAAAGTTTCTGTAAATACAAATGTCGGACTTCGTGTATTTGGGCAAAGTTCAGGAAATTTTTTTGTAGCGGATATGTTTAATGCTTGCAAAGCAACAAAGCTTGTAAGTTTTCCAAGAACATCAAATATGTCATCAGTTGTATCAGGACTTTATTCTACAAAAATCGGTGCTGCCACTCCTTTGACTTATGCTTTAGAAAGAACGGTTTATCAGGATTTTTCAGCTTTCCCAAAAAATGTGAAAAAGAAAATAATTCTTGTGACAGATGGTGGGGAGACTTGTCATCGAGATCCTTGTGCTTTTGTAAGGAATCTTATGGCAACTCGTTCTGATATTGTGATAGATGTTATTATCGTGAACGGTTCTGATAATCTGAGATGTCTTGCTGATTCAACAAACGGCAAGTATTATAAAATAGGTACGGATAATGATTTCGGGAATGCTATGGGGGTAAGCTTCGGTACTCAGCCTGAAAATTCCTTTAAACCTCAATCTCAAAATGTTAATTCAAATGGTAATGGAAATAAAATTCATTACGAATTTATACAATAGTATTGACATGTATTTCTCTTGAGTTATAAAATCTCTTATGGTCTTACTTTAGGGGTATTATATGAGAAATATTCTGTTGATAATTTTAGTTGTATATTTTAGTACAATTTTAACATTCGCTGATGAGGCTATTCCTTCTCAATGGGGTGAATACAGTTCTTCTTCACAAGAAATTGAAGCTACAACGACAAAAAGCAGCAGAAGTTATTCTCAATCTGAAAACTTTGATGACCATTATCAACACAAAAGGAAATTACAGGTTGATGATAATGTGTCTAAGTGCAGTGCATATTCAGGTAAGCAAATGGAAGAATGCTATAGTCTTGTAAGAGAAGCTGAAGTGATTAAAAATTCGTTTTACGAGAAAAATCAAAATAATTAATTTCTTAATTTTTGTATAAACCTGTTTAATCTCTCAATAGCTATTTTAAGATTTTCAAGTGAGTAAGCGTAAGAAATTCTCAAATATCCTTCACCGCATTCTCCGAAGGCAGTACCTGGGACTACTGCAACTTTTTCTTCCATTAAAAGTTTTGTTGCAAACTCTTCACTTGTCATACCAAATTCTTTTATGCAAGGGAATACATAGAATGCTCCATAAGGTTCAAAACATTCAAGCCCCATTTCTTCAAATGCATTCATTAAAAATCTTCTTCTTTGATTGTATGCTCGACGCATAACTTCGACATCGGAATCTCCGTTTTTTAAAGCACTGATTGCAGCGTACTGACTTGTTGTCGGGGCACACATAATTGCAAATTGGTGAATTTTTGTCATTTGAGAAAGTATTTCTTTCGGTGCACAGGCGTAGCCTAAACGCCATCCGGTCATTGCATAAGCTTTTGAAAATCCGTTTATTAGTATAGTTCTTTCTTTCATACCATCTATTGAAGCAATTGAAACATGGGAGTTTTTATATGTCAGTGCAGAATAAATCTCATCTGACATAACTAGAATATCTTTTTCTTTAATTATTGTTGCGATTACTTCTAAGTCCTCCCTTTCCATAATTGCACCTGTAGGATTATTAGGGTATGGAAGGATTAGAACTTTGGTTTTTGGGGTAATTGCATTAATCAATTCGTCAGGCTTTAGACGGAATTCGTTTTCCGCTTTAAGATTAATTATTACAGGTTTTGCATCTGCAAGTATTGCACAAGGCTCATAAGATACATAAGATGGCTGAGGGATGATTACTTCATCGTTTGGATTTATTACTGCACGGAGTCCTATATCAATAGCCTCAGAACCGCCCACAGTTACTAATATCTCAGAGTCAGGATTGTAAGAAATTTTTTGAGTTCTTTCAATATAGTTTGCAATTTCTTTTCTTAAATCTTTTAAGCCTGCATTTGATGTATAAAAAGTCCTGCCTCTTTCAAGTGAATATATGCCTTCATCTCTTATATGCCAAGGAGTATCAAAATCCGGTTCTCCAACTCCAAGAGATATTGCATCTTTCATTTCACTTACAATATCAAAAAATTTTCTGATTCCTGAGGGTTTTAGTGATGTAACTTTTTCCGAGAGAAAGTTTCTCATGGTGTAATTACCTCTCTTTCATCAACGGACTTTTTGTTGATAATTGTGCCATGGTCTTTGTATTTTTTCAAAATAAAATGTGTTGCAGTGCTTAGTACACTATCAAGAGTCGAGAGTTTATCCGAGACAAATCCTGCAATTTCTTTGAGTGTTTTTTCTTCTAATGTTACAAGCAGGTCGTAGCCGCCTGAAATTAGATATACGGCTTTAACTTCAGGGTAGTTATAAATCCTTTCTGCAATTTTGTCAAAACCTTGTCCTCTTTGAGGTGTAACTTTTACTTCTATCAGAGCTGTGACTTTTTCTATAGATGTTTTTTCCCAGTTGATAAGTGTGT
This sequence comes from uncultured bacterium, assembly GCA_949282215.1. Taxonomy (GTDB): domain Bacteria; phylum Cyanobacteriota; class Vampirovibrionia; order Gastranaerophilales; family Gastranaerophilaceae; genus Scatousia. The sequence goes on from CASDPF010000008.1 coordinate 173,017, forward strand.
GGTATCCGCAAATGATACCTTCTTTTTCTAAAGCTTCAAGTTCTTTTAAAACTGCTTGTTCTTCTACTCCAAGCAATATTGACAGTTCTTTAAAATCAATTCTGCTGTTTTTTTCAAGAATTGCAAGTAATTCTTCTCTCATAAATTTCTCCTATAATTCTAAATATAATTGTATAACAAAATCAAAAAAGCAGACGAAATTATTAATTTTAAGTTATGCTTATGCGTTAAAAGTTGATTCATATATAAAAATGCAATTATTGTTTTCTAAAAATAGCAGGTGCGTTTGCTTTGGTAACTTCTTTTCCGCCAATATAGAGTCTGTCATTTGGAGAAATGGAAATTTCTTCAAAGAATTCTAAAAATTTTTTCAAGGTGTTCACAGTTTTATATTTTCTATTCTTGCAATCCCATTCGCAAAGTCGTAAATTCCAAGTGTCGTCTGGCTTTGAATATATAAAATCAACTTCCCCGAGAGTTTTTCTAATTGTTTGAAACCAAGAAATGTTTCCACATTTTTGTTGTAATGTTTGTTTTACTATTTTGAAATTTTTAATAGAATTTTCAGCTCTTTCTACTTTTTTAGAGCCGATAATCAGTCCTCCTTCAATATTATTAAAAGAGTTTTGTATTTTATTTAATTGTTCTGTAAAATCGTTTTCTGTACAAATGTCCCATAGATGAAATCCTAGTGCGGATTTATTATCTTTAGATTTAATTCCTCCGCCTGTACAGGTTCTAATATTTACTGTATTAAAAATATCTGATTTTAATATGGTTGGAGTTATTGCATTAGGGTCAAAGCCGATATGTTTACCCTTAGGAAGTTTATCAAATGCTTTTGAACTTAAAATATTTATTCTTGAGGTAAATGAGATGTTTGCAGAATTCGTCATACTAAAGTAAAATACAAGCACAAATTTTTTTGCTGGAATTTGAACAAAAAATTTTGATTTGCTCTTTTGCTATTCTTTTTAAAGTGTATCATTATTATTTTATTATGAAATGTAACAATTTTTAAACTTTTTACTCAATCTGCCGTTGTATAGTAGAAGTAGAAAATACAGAAGAGAAATTATGGGTGTAATAAGAAACGGTATCAATATAAATTTAATAAAATTATTTTCATATATTGACAAAAATGGAAAAACCCAAAATATTGAAACTTATTACGGGCAAAAATGGAATGAGTTAAAAACAGATAATAATATTTTAAATTCAATATTTAAAATGGTAGATGATGGTGATAATACAGTACAACCGAAAGAGTTAAATTTATTAAACAGAATTTTGTTATATATTGATTCTTTAAATAAAGAAAGTGCAAATAACCAAATTTTAGAGGATGCAGAATTGGAAAAATTTGCACAGCAATTGCAATCCGGAGAGGTAAATATTGAGCAGTTCACTAAAACCAATTCTGAGGGTAACTGGTCTGAAGGTTTAGATAGAGTTATATCTACTATAAGTTTATCAAGTACTCGTATCGGAGACACAAGTAACTCCGAAAAATTAAAATTAAAAAACGAATTAATTGAAATTGGTAAGGAGCAGGGCTTTACAATTGAAGAAGTTGAAAGTGGAAAAGATGATTGGATTGAGGATACCAGTATTAAAAGAGCTGATGGAATGGTTTATGTTCCTTATCATTCTGATCCAGAATATAAAATCAAATCCGTTCAGAGTACTTTTATAAGTGAACTGGGTAATAAAAGTAAAGAAGGTGGAACCAGAGTCGCGGCAAGAGGTTCCAGTTTTCATATTAATATCCAAAATAGTGAAAAATTTTATGGTACAAGCTATTTAGAAGGCGGAAATGTATTAAATACGATTTCAAAAAACGGACAGCCTTCAGCAATTGTAGGAGAAGGTTCAATTGGAGCATCTCTTGATGTAATGAGATTGGAAAATACTCCCGAAAATGTTGAAAAAGTAAAAAATCAAATTGCAGAAGATTTGAATATCAAACGTGAAAATTTGACTTTTATTCCTCAGTATGATTTTCATATTGATATGTTATACAGACCACTTCATAATGGAGAAATTGCGGTTCCAGATTTTGACGAAGCAATAAAAATATTGAAAGAAAATAATATTGAGAGTATGGATAACGAAAAAAAAGAGGAACTGATTTCAAAATTAGAAAGTTTAAAAAATGAAACACAATCAATAAGAGCTGAGGCAGAAGATAATTTACGTGCCTCAGGTTATAAACTAATTAAAATCCCTTGTTTTACGGCTGATTCAAAATCAGGGACAAATTTTATGAATGGTGTTGGCGGTACATCTGAAAAAACAGGACAGACTTTTTATATTACAAATAAGTCTGAATATCCTGAACTTCAAGAATATATAGAACCGTATTGGAAAAAAGCAGGTGTAGATAAAGTTTATTTTGTCTCAACAACAAATGATTTGAAACGCATGGGTGGAATAGATTGCTTAACTCAAGAAAAATAAAAATTTAACATCCTTATCTTTATAATAATGGCTTTAACTAGAGATGTCGGCAGAATACTTCGTACTAAGCTAAAAAATAAATAAAATTTTTGAACAGGTAATTAAAATGCCAATTTTAAATTTAGTATAGCAAAAAAAATTTTTCCTCATTTTTATTGTTTCTTACTAAAGTGGTGTTATCAATTCCATAAATATAGATGTATATAATAGGTTCTAATAATATTCATATAAACTCAACAGGTTACTCAAACAACCGTAAAAATTCATCAGTGTCGTTCAAGGCTATGAAAAAATCTCAATTTAGCGGTTTTGATTTGGCTGTGGTAGAAAAGTTTAAAGCTCCGATAGAAAAGTTTAATGCTTTTGAAGATTTTCAAATTTGGACGCAAAATTTGATTGAAAAATTTAAATTAAAAGAGTATTTGGGACGAGCAGATATTGTAGAAAATCAGCGTAAATATGTTTTAAAACATTGGAAAGATTATGTTACTCAAGGTAATAAAAAGTTTTCTAATTCTGTTCAATTAACAATTTTGTCTGATATTGCAAAAAATTTAAAAATAAATAATGATAATGTCCCTCTTAATCTTAACAAGACTGTATTATCAGAGTGTATAGCCGAGTTGGAAGCAAAGCTTAAAGAACAGCCGAAGGAGTCTTTTAATTTTTACAAGCTTTATAGTCAAAAGTTGACCTCTTTTTACCTTCAAGAAGAAAGGCAGCTTTCTAATAATAAAACGGGTTGGATTATAATTCCATCCAAAACACAGGATATGAAAAATTTTAAAGAAAATGTTGGAAAATTAAAAGCATTGTCAGATAAAACTTGGTGTACAAAAACCTATAAGGCAGATACATATTTAGCTCAAGGCGAATTTCACATATATTATGAAGCCGGTAGACCAAAATTAGGTCTTGCATTTGATTCTGATAGAATTTGTGAAATACGAGATGAAAAAAATCATCGTGAAATTCCGCATAAATATTATGAAACACTTAAAAATCATATAAATAAAGAATCTTTAAAAATGTCAATTTACGAAAAGCCCCAATATATTAAAGCAGGACAAGTTGCAAAAGTATACAGGGATATAGGAGAAGCTATTAAAAATAATGATACATATACTATCTTTAATTATTTTGGCTTTCATCCTACAAAGACCGAGAAAGGAAAATTAATATTAAAAGAATACAAACAAACTTATCCCCTTACATTTAGGGATTGCGATATAGACGAAGAAAAATATTCGCTGATGTTGTCAAAATAGAGGGGAATGCTGATTTTAGGTCTTCCCAATTAAAGACTTTGGCAAATTTGGAGTATGTTGGAGGCGATATTACACGACTTGATTTCTCCAAGATTGAAAGTCTGGGTGCTTTAAAAGAAGTCGGTGGTAATATCGATTTTTCGGGCAGTACGATGCTAAGTTTAGGAAATTTAGAAAAAATTGGCGGAAATGCTTCTTTTTACCGATGTCTATTAAATGATTTTGGAGCGTTAAAAAGCATAAAGGGTAATCTATATATAAATTTATCTGTAAAAAGTTTGCAAAATCTCGAATATATTGGGGGGAATGCTATAATAGACTCAGAAACTTTAAATGATTTGGGACGCCTGAAGTCAGTGGAAGGAAATCTTTATATTGAATCACCTCAATTGCAAGACTTAGGTTTGTTGGAAAAAGTCGGAGGAAAAGCAAACTTTTCTTATGTAGAAGGGCTTAGAAATACGGGCAATTTAATATCTGTTGGCGGAGATGCTTATTTTAACGATACTAATGTAAAAGAGTTTGCTAATTTGAGGCAAGTTAATGGAAATTTGTACGTAAACAATACTGATATTGAAAATCTTGATATTCTTGAAAATGTAAACGGAAAAATATATTTGAACGATAATACTTTCCAAGATTTAGACTCAGCAAAAGCTTTTTTGAAATCTAAAAAACAAGTTAGTATTGATAAAAAAAGAAGCTTTTGGGAAATTTTGTGTAGCTCAATATGGAAAGCTTGAGAACTGAATATTCTAGAATTAACTGAAAACTATGAAATTACAATAATTAATGTCAATTATTGTAATGGTTGATGTAAAGAATACTTAGTCTGGTTATTTGAAACTCATAGTATGCTTATTTATTGCAAGTTAATTTAAAAGAATAGTTTTTAATTACCTGATTTTTCTCAAAAACTTGTCTCGTCTTTTAAAAAAAATAACATAATGTAACATTAAAATTTATATTAGCAAAAAAGTTTTTCATAGGTTTTATTTTATTATATTAAATTAAAAATTACTAAGATAAAGGAATTAAAAATGAGTTATTTAAAATTACCCCAATTTTTCACACATCTTAAAACTACTGATAATTGCGTAAGTGAAACTATTGCTAAGTATTTAAATAAGGTCAGATGTTCGAATAATGTATCCGATAGTAGTTTAATAAATCGTTATTTAGATAACGAGGCTTTACAAAATAAACAATTAGTAAAAAAACTCGATTTTAAAGAAAAAGTGCAAAAAATAAAAGATAGATTTAGAGATATGTATTCAAGTGAACAACTTGATATGTTCTTTAAACATATTGACGAAAAAAATGTCAATTTTGCTCCGTCTATTTTAAATGAATATAGAATTGGTTATAATGACTCTGAAATAATTAAATTTTTGGAATTAATAAAGCAGCATTCTGATATTGCTAATATATCAATGAAGAAAAGAGGCAGGATAAAACCTCAAGTACTGGAAAAGGTTAATGACAAAAACAAGGATGCAATAAAAAAAATATTAAATGCTGACTATTGCTATGAAGATGAAGTTGCACCAATACAATCTATTACTTCTGAAAATATTGATTATCTAAATAAACTTTTTGAAGTTAAAAGTGAACATTTTGATGGAAGTCTTACGATGCGATTAAATGTAGTTAATAAAAATAATTCAGATTTAGCAATACAACTAATCGAAAAAGAACAGGGCAATATTGAAAGAATAAATACTACATTGTTAGAGCATACTAATAAGTGGAATAAAGATATGGTAAAAGATATAATAACAAATATCTCACCAAAAAACGATACAACTAAAAGATTCTTTGCATTGGCTGTAAACGAAAACAATGGTATTATTGCAAAACAATTATGGAATGAAAATAAAATAAATCTTCTAACAACAGATTTAATATCCGAAATTAATGAACATAACAACAAATTTGCACAAAAGCTGCTTGATAAAGGTTTTTGGATTGAAGATATAACCAAAGCTATAAAAGTTATAAATGCAGACAATATAGATTATGCAAAAAAATTAGATTCAATGGATTTGTTAACATATAATAATAGTATTTTAAGTCAGGCTAAGAATTGTTTAAAAGTTACAAATAAAACCAATAAGGATTTGGCAATAAAGTTATGTGAAAGAATAGATAAGTCGTCAGAACAAAAAATGATTATTTCTATGTGGTCTATAAGTGATATTCTGTCAGTAACAAATGAGAAAAATTTGGACTTTGTAACAAACTTATTAGGTAAAGAAAATTTCTCTCTCAAAACAATTAGAGATATTCTATGGAATATTAACGATGAAAATATCAAATTTGCAGCAGAGTTATGCAACAAAAAAGATTTCCCACAAAAACATATTTCTGATGTTATAGAAAATGTAAGTGAATTCAATATTAATTTAGCAACCAAGCTTTGTAATCAGAAAAATTTAAATATTAATGATATCAATGATGTTTTAAGAAGAACTAAATCGCTTAACCTGAACAAAGCTTCAAACTCATCAGAAGAACTCGCATTAATTAACAATATACGTTCAGCTATTAATAATTATAATACATATATGGCAAAGGATTTATTATAACAAAAAATATTTGTTCAGATTTATTATGAAAAATTTTTCAACACTGTCTTGTCCAAAAAATCTTGAACTGTGTAGAAATCCTCGCCATTTAAGGTTTTGAAACACAGTCTTGTTTTAGGCATTGTCGGACAGTAATCGGACTTTTTTGTCAGTTCAGGGATTTCATTTTTAACTAATTTTGACTAAAAATCAAGATATATTTAAAACACAGCCCTATTGGTTCAAAAAATCAAATTACGACAATGTCAGTTCAATGGCAGAGTAATTTGACCGATTGCTGGGTTAAATGGTTTGATTACTTCATTCCCCTAAAACCCACACCAAAGCCGATTGTCCAAAATAATCATACCAGTTGAGCTAATCACGTTGCTCAAACAAATACAACAAACCGAACTTTAAAATACAGTAAAACTACAGTGAAAACGGCAAAACTTTAAAAATATAAATGTAAAAGAACACATAGTTTGATTTCTTGTTCCTGATGATTTGATTTTTTCGGCAAGTTATGCCTGTAAATTAAAATAAATCACTAAATATTTAATCTATATTCCCTTTATATAAACAAGGTATATTTTCTTCTTGTAAATATTTCATGCCCCATTTGTTTAATTCGATAATCGCAGGAATTAGCGTTTCTCCTCTTCTGGTGAGTGAATATTCTGTTTTAGGCGGTACTACAGGATAAAGTTTTCGCTCTATTATTTCGTCTGCTTCAAGTTCTTTTAACTGTTGAATGAGCATTTTGGGAGTTGCATGCGAAATCAGCTTTTGAAGTTCGTTATACCTCAATGTTTTGCCTATAAGATGTCCGATTATAACCCCTTTATACTTCCCGCCGATTATCTCCATGGTTACTTCTAACGGGCATTGATATTCCTCTTTTCTTTGTTTTATCATATATAAAATC